>JBFYZZ010000152.1:0-78292 GCA_041309225.1 Deltaproteobacteria bacterium
CGGGGCGCGGTCTCCTGGCGCTCGCGGGGGGCGCGCGGCGTCGTCTCGCCCGGCCCGAGCCCCCTCCGGCGGTGGACGCCGCCATCGTGGACGAGGACTCGCTGCCCCGGCACCGGGGCACCTCCGCGCCCGAGCGCCGGCCCCTCGGGGCCCTGCTCGCAGACGTGGCGGAGGCCGGGGCGCCGCCACTCCTCGAGCGACCCACCCGCTCGGGTGAGCGGCCCACCCTCCCCGCCGGCCGCGCGCTGGTGGAGGTGGCCTGGGAGCCCACGGTCTGGGTCGAGCCCGAGGCCGGCCCCGACCAGGCCTTCTGGGACCCCGACTGGCGCGGAGACACCGTCCACGGCGTCGATGCGTCGGACGCGCCGGACGCGCCGTTGCTCGCCCAGCCGATCGAGGTCCTGGCCGAGGTCACCGGCGAGTCGGAGAGCGCGCCGGCGTGCTCCACCTCGCCGCTCGACGCGCCCGATCCGGGCGGCCTGCCCGGCCCGCCGCCGGCCCGCCCGCCTGGCCGGGATGCGCCCCCCCCACCTCCGATGGACACGCTGGTCCCCCGCACCCCGGTACCGGGCGCCGTCCCGCCCTCGCCCCCCCGCCACCCGACTCCCCGAGCCGTGGCGTTCCACCCGGGCGACCTCGTGAGCGGCGGGTCGGAGGGCGAGGGGCAGGTCTTCCGGCCCACGGATCCCACCACCCCCTTCGAGCTGCCCACGCTCTCCCTGCTCGATCGCCACGAGCGCGACGTGGCCGACTTCGACGAAGAGGGCCTCCGGATCCTGGCGGCCTCGCTGGCCGAGAAGATCCGCTCCTTCGGGATCGAGGGCGAGGTCACGGCCATCCGCCCGGGCCCGGTCATCACCATCTTCGAGCTGCTGCCCGCGCCCGGCGTCAAGATCTCCCGCATCGCGGCCCTCCAGGACGACATCGCGATGGCGATGAAGGCCCTGAAGGTGCGCATCGTGGCGCCCATCCCAGGCAAGGGCGTGGTGGGTATCGAGATCCCCAACCAGAAGCGCCAGACCGTATGGATCCGGGACGTGCTCTCCTCCTCGGCCTTCCGGGACTCGGGGCAGGTCCTGCCGCTCTGCCTGGGCAAGGGCGTGGAGGGCCGGCCGGTCGTCACCGACCTCGCCCGCATGCCCCACCTGCTCGTCGGCGGGGCCACGGGCAGCGGCAAGAGCGTGGGCATGAACGGGATGATGCTCTCGCTGCTCTACACGCGCACGCCGGAGGAGCTCCGCTTCATCCTCATCGATCCGAAGATGCTCGAGTTCGAGCCCTACCGGGACGTGCCGCACCTGCTGCACCCCGTCGTGACCGAGGTGAAGCTGGCCGCCGCGGCGCTCCGGTGGGCCTGCGACGAGATGGACCGCCGGTACCACCTCCTGGCCCGGTGGGGCGCCCGCAACGTGGCTGCCTACAACAGGCGCGTGGAGGTGGAGGCCCGGGACTGGACCGAGCGCAAGGCCCGGGAGTTCGCGCCACTGGGATGGTCCGAGGGCGATCCGCTGCCCCGGCCCGAGAAGCTGCCCTACATCGTGATCGTGATCGACGAGCTGGCCGACCTCATGATGCAGGCCGCCCGGGAGGTCGAGGAGTCCGTCGTCCGCCTGTCCCAGAAGGCCCGGGCAGCCGGGCTGCACCTGATCGTGGCCACCCAGCGGCCCAGCGTGGACGTGGTCACGGGGCTCATCAAGGCCAACATGCCCGCCCGCATCGCCTTCGCCATGCGGACCCGGACCGACGGCCGCACCATCCTCGACCAGAACGGCGCCGAGGCCCTCCTCGGCAACGGCGACATGCTCTTCCTGCCCCCGGGCGTCAACACGCTCGAGCGCGTGCACGGCGCGTTCGTGTCGGACGACGAGGTCCGCCGGGTCACGGACTATCTCCGGGAGCAGGGCGCTCCGCGCTACGAGGCCGATATCCGGGTCCGCGAGGATGCCCACGACGACGAGGTCGACGACGACATCCCCCCGGAGCTCTACGACCTCGCCGTGCGGATCGTGTCAGAAGCTGGCAAGGCTTCGACCTCCATGATCCAGCGTCACCTCAAGATCGGGTACAATCGAGCCGCCAACATCATCGACCGCATGGAGCGGGAAGGCATCGTCGGCCCGGCCGATGGAGCCCGTCCCAGGGAGGTCCTCCTCGGACCCCCCTAGCCGACGGGATGCCGCACCCTCCTGGCGGTGTTCCTGCACTGCCGCCCGTCCCGTCCAGGGCGGGCCTCTCCTCCGAGGAAACCCCGATGCGGAGCCTGCTCCGAGCCCTCGTCTCCGCCTGCGTCCTCTCGGTCGCGGCCCGTCCCGCCGCGGCCCTGGAACAGGAGCCGAGGAACGTCCAGGAGCTCATCACCGCGGTGGAGCACGTCTACGCGCCCGTACAGAGCATCCGGGCGGACTTCGTCCAGGTGTCCCGATCGGCGTCCCTGGGCGACGAGCAACGGCAGAAGGGCCGGGTGATCCTCAAGCGGCCCCGGAAGATGCGCTGGGAGTTCACCTCCCCCGACACCAAGCTCTTCGTGACCGACGGCCAGACGATGTGGATCTGGTCCCCGGCCGACAACCAGGTCATCGTCTACAAGGACTTCTCGGGCAACGCCGACGGTGTGGCCTCCCTCCTGTCCGACCTGCAGCAGCTCGACCAGCGGTTCGAGGTCACGCTCGTGGACGAGGCCGTCGCCCGGCAGCGCGGGGTGTACATCCTCGACCTGAAGCCGCGCCAGGGCCAGTCCAACTTCCAGAGCCTGAGGATCGCCCTGGACCGCCGGAAGCTCGTCGTCCAGAGCGTCGCCGTCACCGACCTCCTCGGCAACGTCACCGATCTCGCGTTCAGCCAGGTCCTCCTCGACGGCAAGGTGAACGACGGCGACTTCACGTTCCGCGTGCCGGCCGGTGCGCAGGTGATCACCACCGACGGCCCCTGACGGTGGAGCGCCGCCTCCACCTCGTCAGCCTGGGCTGTCCCAAGAACCGCGTGGACAGCGAGGTCCTCCTCGGCCGGCTGCTCGGGCGAGGCTGGACCGTCGCTCCGGATCCGGCCGACGCCGACGCCATCGTGGTCACCACCTGCGCCTTCATCCGGCCCGCCGTGGAGGAGTCGATCGATACGATCCTCGAACTGGCCCCGCTCCGGACCGCCGGCCGCTGCCGCCGCCTCGTGGTCGCCGGGTGCCTGCCCCAGCGGTACGGCGCGGACCTCGCTCAGACGCTGCCGGAGGTGGACCTCTTCGTGGGGGTGGGCGATCTCGGGCGGCTCCCGGACCTCCTGGAGGCCGAGGAGGCGGGCCGCGTCCACGTGGGACGGCCCTCTGCCATGAACGACCAGGGAGTGCCCCGCGCCGGCCGCTGGGCGGGCCACGCCGCCTACCTGAAGGTCGCCGACGGTTGCCACCGGCGCTGCGCCTACTGCGTCATCCCGCGCCTGCGCGGTCCGTACCGGAGCCGCACCCTCCCCTCGCTCCTGGAGGAGGCCCGCCACCTCGCGGACGACGGCGTCCGGGAGCTGACCCTGGTGGCCCAGGACACCACCGCCTGGGGACGCGACCTCGGGGGGCACGTCGCAGACCTGCTCGGCGCCCTCCGCACGGTCGAGGGGCTCGCCTGGATCCGCTTGCTCTATGCCCACCCCCGGGGCCTCGACGACCGGTTCCTCGAGGCCCTGGCCGCCGGCCCGCCGGTGCTCCCCTACCTCGACGTGCCGGTCCAGCACGCCAGCTCGCGCGTGCTCCGCGCCATGGGCCGGGGGATCGACCGGGCCGCCCAGGAGCACGCCCTGGCCCGCCTGCGGGCGCGCGTGCCAGGCGTGACGGTGCGCTCCACGGTCATGGTCGGGTTCCCGGGCGAGACCGACGAGGACGTCGAGGAGCTGCTCGACTTCGTCCGGACCCAGCGGTTCGAGCGGCTGGGCGTGTTCCGCTTCTACCCCGAGGAGGGCACGCGCTCGGCCGCCCTGACCGACCGCGTCCCCGCGCCGGTGGCGCGGCAGCGCCAGGCAGCCGTGGTCCGACTCCAGGCCACCCTCGCGCGCGCCGCGAACCGCTTGCGCGTGGGGCAGCCAGTCGAGATCCTGGTGGACGGCCCCCGTCGCGAGCACCCCGCCCTGTGGGAGGGCCGGCTCGCGAGCCAGGCCCCCGAGATCGACGGGGTGATCGTGCTGACGGACGCGCCACCCGATCTGCGTTCCGGCCAGTTCCGCACGGCCCGTGTGATCCGCGCCAGCGAGGTGGATCTCGTGGCCTCGTTGCGAGTCCCGCTGCGGGAAGGGTAGAATGGTAGGGACGGTGCAGGTCATCGACACGGAGACGACCATGGAACGCCACGCCCTTCCCCTCACCCTCATCCTCCTCGCGGGCTGCACCGAGAGTCCCGGTATCGTCGTGGGCCCGGGTGAGACCGCCGTCGAAGAGGACGAGACCTGCCCGATCATCATCCACGAGCCCGTCACCGGCGCCCAGCCCATCGGCCAGGCCGTCTCCATCCAGGCCACCGTCACCGACAACATCGACGGCGACACCGAGGTGGACGAGGACGAGAGCGGCGTCTTCCAGGCGACGGTCTTCTTCAAGCAGGAGACCACCACCACCTGGGACTCCTCCAACCTCACGCTCATCGACACGAGCGGCCTCTACGGCGGCTCCATCCCCGGCGCGGCCATCAGCAGCGGGGGCATGCACTACTACATCTACGCCATCGACATGCGGCGGAACGACTGCACGCTGCCCGTCGGCGGCGAGACCGACCCCTGGCACTTCCGGGTGTACACCGACCGCTGATCCCCCGCCTCGCAGGCGAGTCCGGTCAGGGCCGAGCCGTCGACCCCGGGTCGGAGGCCCGCGCCACCTCGGCCACGAACGCCGGGCGGAATCCGTGGAGCCTGGCCTCGGCCAGGGAATCGAGCGCGGGCTGCGCCGAGGGATCGCCCACGTCGACCACGAGCACCCCCGTGCCCTCGCGGGCAGCCCGGGCCCGGAAGGCCCGGAGGGCCTCGCCGGGATCCGCGGGCGGCAGGCGGACCGCCCGGATGCGGGGGACCCCGGCGTCCTTCAGGGCCCGGATCCAGGCGGCGGGCAGGCCCTCGGGGACGGCGTCCACGACGTAGATGTCCTGCTCGCGGAGCGCAGCCGCCTCGGCGTCGGGCTCGCCCCGCGGAGGCGTCGCGAGGAGGACGCCCGTGGCGTACGGCACCGCCTCCAGGGCCTCCCCGGGCGTCGTGTCGGGCTCGACCCGCGCGAGCACCTCCTTGTGGCCGGTCACGGCGTCCCGGGCCATCCGGAGCGTGAAGGGCGAGTAGGGGGAGAGGGCCACCGCGAGCGGCTGGAGATCGCCGAGGAGGCGGTTGGAGGCGTGCGGATCGTGGTCCACCGCGTCGAGGACCATGGCGAGGAGGGGAGGATCGCCGGGACCGACCGCGGGCCACTCGGGGAGCGTGGGCTCGAGGGCCAGGCGGGCGGCCAGCCGGGACCCGCCGTAGACCCGCACCTCGGTGACCCCGGACCCGCTCTCCACGACGTAGGTGTCGAGATCCGAGGAGGCCGCCGCCACCAGGGACGCGAGGCGCTGGCCGGTCACCGGGGCGTCCTCCCCGGCGGCCAGCCGCCAGCGGCTGGTCCAGACCTCCCACGTGCCGCGTGTGTCCGTACGCCCGGTCGGGAACTCTTCGACGAGGTCCGCGGCCTCCAGTCCGACGGCGGGCAGGGCTGCCCGGACCCGGGCCTGGATCTCCTCCACCCGGGGCGGGGGCGCCCGGAACTCCTCCTGCCGGGTCCCCTCGACAGCGACCCGGAGGGCGGCCGGCAGCCGCGTGACGGCGACCCACCCGCCGGCGGCGAGACCTGCCGCCGCACCGGCGGCGAGGAGCACGCGCCGCCCACGCACGATCACCTCCCGGCGTCGAGCAGGGCGGCCGCCCGGACCAGGGCCGGATCCGAGGCCAGGCGGGCGGCGACGGGCACCCCCAGGACGCTCCGGTGCGTGCGATCGGGCGCCCGCTCCGCCGCCCGGTCGAGGGCGGCCTCGAGGCGGTCCCGGTCCGCCGGGGCGAGCCCCTCGGCGGCACCGGCCCGGGCCCGGAGGTCATCGAGCAGCGCCTGGAATCGGGCCTCCTCGGCGGAGGGCACGACGACGTCGGGCACCAGGCCGGTGCGGTGGTCGATCGCGCCGCCGTCCGGCAGCACGTAGCGGGCGACCGTGACCTTGAGGGCGGAGCCGTCCTCGAAGGTCCACACGGTCTGTACGGAGCCCTTGCCCCAGGTGGGTGTCCCCACCAGCCGGGCCCGGCCCAGGGCCCGCAGTGCGCCGGCCACGATCTCGGCGGCGGAGGCCGAACCCCCGTCGACGAGCACGACCAGCGGGAGATCCAGGTCGGTAGCGGCGGCGGTCCCCCGGACCGTGGCGTTTTCACGCGGGTCCCGGCCGTGCGTCTCGACGATCGGGACGTCGTCCACGAAGCGGTCCACCACCCGGATCGCCTCGTCGAGCAGGCCGCCGGGGTTGTCGCGCAGGTCGAGCACCAGGCCGGTGAGCGGACGCCCGTTCCGGGCCTGGAGCCCCGTCAGCGCGGCGTCGAACTCGGCCGCGCTCCCCTCCTGGAAGTGCACCATCGCCACGTAGCCCCGCCCACCCGGCAACAGGTCCGCCCAGGCGGCCGGCTCGTGGACGAGGTCCCGCACCAGGGCGACGTCCGACTCCGCCGTGCCGCGGCGGACGCGCAGGGTCACGGCCTGCCCCCGGGGCCCCGCCAGGCGCCGGCCCGCATCCTCGAAGGGCAGGCCGGCCAGGGCCTGGCCGTCCACCGCGAGGATGCGGTCGTCCACCCGCATCCCGCCCAGGGCGGCGGGACTGCCGGGCAGGACCTCGACCACGCGGAGGCCGGCCGGATCGGGCTCCACCCGGATCCCGATCCCCGCGAAGGCCGTCTCGTCCGCCTCCCGGACCGCCCTCCACTCGGCGGGATCGAAGAAGCGGGAGTGGGGATCGAGCGCGTCGGCGACGCCCCGGAGGGCCGCGTGGACGAGGGCCTGCTCGTCCACGGGCTCCACGTAGCGGACCTGGATCTCGTGGAAGGCCCGGGCGAGGGTGTCCCACGCCGCGTAGACTTCCCGGCCCGCGGCCCAGGCGGACATCGTGCACAGCGCCCCCCCCAGGGTGGAGAGCCCGAACACGGCGAAGACGAGGAGGAAGGGCAGGACGGTGCGGCGCATGCGGAACCCGCTCCGGCACGGATCCCCTCTATCGCCCGGGCCGAGCGGGGGCCGGGCGCGGCGCTACTCCTCGGCGAAGAGGATCTCGTCGAGGGCGGCGTCCTCCTGGCTCCGGACGCCGCGGCCGAGCGCCTCCACGGCGGGGAGGAGGTTCGCCACGTAGTACTTCAGGTTCAGGATCTTCCCGGTGTAGAAGGCGGTCTCCCCGGAGCCGGCATCGAGCGCGGCCTTCGCCACCACCGCCTGGCGGAGCGCGTGGGCGCCCAGGAGGAAGGTGCCGAACTGCGTGAGGAAGGGTGAGGCCTGGTACATGGCGGCGGGCACGCGACCGGCCATGGCCAGCTGCATGAGGTGCATCGCCGACGCGCCGATCTCGTCCCGGGCCCGCTCGAGGGCCGCGACCTCGTCGTCGAAGCCCAGACCCTTGGAGGCCTCGAGGGTACGCGTCGTCTCCTGCATCCAGGACACGAAGAGCATCCCGTTCTTCAGCCTCAGCTTGCGGCCGAGGAGGTCCATGCCCTGGATGCCGTTGGTCCCCTCGTAGATGGAGGAGATCTTGGTGTCCCTCAGGTACTGCTCCACGGGGTAGTCGCTGATGTAGCCGTACCCGCCGAAGACCTGGACCGCGAGGCGGGTCACCTCGAAGGCCAGGTCCGATCCGTGGGACTTGGCGATGGGGATGTAGAGGTCCACGATGCCCTGGTGGCGTTCCCGCTCGGCGGGGTCCGGAGTGGAGCGCACCACGTCGGCGTGGAAGGCGATGGTGTAGATGAGCGACCGCATGGTCTCGCTCAGCACCTTCATGGTCATCAGCATCCGGCGGACGTCCGGGTGCCGCACGATCGGCACCTGGGGCGGATGCTCCTCGTGGAGGCTCTCCAGATCGGGCCCCTGGAGGCGCTCCCTCGCGTACCTCAGGGCGTAGTGGTAGGCCGCCGAGGCCGTGCCCACGCTCTGGATGGCCACCTCGAGGCGGGCCTCGTTCATCAGGTGGAACATGATCTTCATGCCCATGCCCTCCTCGCCGATGCGCCAGGCGTGGCAGGGCGCGTCGGCCCCGAGGGCGAGGGTGCAGGTCGCGGAGCCGTGGATGCCCATCTTGTGCTCCTCGATGCCCGTGACGACGATGCCGTTCCGCTCGCCGAGGCTGCCGTCGGGCCCGATGAGGTACTTGGGCACGAGGAAGATGGAGAGACCACGGGATCCGGGGAGTGCGTCGGGGGTGCGTGCCAGCACGACGTGCACGATGTTCTCGGCGAGGTCGTGGTCCCCGCCGGAGATGAAGATCTTCTCCCCCTCGAGGAGGTAGCGGCCCTCCTCGTCGGTACGGAGGGCACGGGTGCGGTTCTCGCCGACCGAGGATCCGGCATCCGACTCGGTGAGGAGCATCGTGCCGGCCCAGGTACCCGCGTAGAGCCTGGGGGTGACGACCTGCTGCATCCACGGCGTGCCGAAGGTGGCCAGCAGGTTGCCGACCCCGTGGGTGAGGCCTGCGTAGATGGAGAAGGCCAGGTTGGCGGCCGAGCGGAGCTCGGTGGTGGCGACGCCCACGGTGTAGGGCAGGCCCATGCCGCCGAACTCGGGCTGGGAGGAGATGCCCACCCAGCCACCCTCGCCCAACAGGCGGAACGCCTCCGGGAAGCCCTTGGGGGTCCGCACGTTGCCCTGCCCGTCGAAGTGGCACCCCTCGCGGTCGCCGACCGGGTTCAGCGGTGCGATGACCTCGCGCGCGATGCGGGCCATCTCCTCGACGGTGGACATGTAGACGTCTTTGTCGAAGGAGGCGTACTCGGGGAACGCCTTGAGGTGATCCTGGATGGCCAGCTCCTCGAAGAGGACGAACGCCATGTCACGGAGATCCACGGGGTGGGTGCCGGTTGCCATGCTGCCTCCCTGAGCCGAGCTCGTGAATGAACCATCATTCATATAGACCAGGCGGGGAGGGCGGTCAAGCGCGATTCCGGGTACACGTGGGCACGCTCGGCCAGGATGTCGTGCTGGCCGCACGGATCTCCGTCCTGGGGCCGCGGGACCGGCGCTACCCGGGACGGGTCTTCAGCGTGCGGCGCAGGATCCCCAGCGCGGTGCGCGTGGTCGCGGGCTCGCCCAACCAGCCGATCCGCAGGTACCCCGAGAGGCCGAAGAAGGCGCCTGGGGTGACCCCCACGCCCGCCGCCGCGCACGCCTCGGCCAGCGCGAGGTCGTCGCCTTCCACCCGCAGAAAGCCGAAGGGTGCGTGGGGGGGCGGATCGAAGGCCACGCCCGGGAGGTCTGCGAGGGCCTCGTGGGCGAGCCGCGCCCCCTCCCGGGCCCGCGCCCGGGCCTCGTCGCGGAACGCGTCCAGCCGGTCCCAGTGGGTCAGCGCGAGCGCGAGCGGGGGATCGGGGAGCACGACCTCACCGTGGTCGCGCGCCAGCTCGGCACGCCGGATCAGGCCCGGATCCCCGAGGATCCAGCCCACCCGGAGCCACCCCAGCCCGTGGACCTTGGTCAGGGACCCCGTCGTCACGAGGCGGGGATGGATCCGGAACGCGGGGACCGCGTCCGGCACGAACTCGAGGTAGACCTCGTCCACGAGGACGTGGAGGTCGTGGGCTTCGGCGATCTCACCCAGATCCCGGAGGACGGACTCCGGCACGCCGGCGGCCGTGGGGTTGTTGAGCCGGGTCAGCACGACCACCCGGGTGGCGTGGGAGAGCGCCGCCTCCACCGCCACGGGGTCCACGGCCCAGCCCGCAGCCGGGGGGCGCTCGAAGAAGCGCACGGGGGCCCCGAGGAACCTGGCCGTGCGCCAGAGCGGATCGTAGGTGGGGGACTCGCAGAGCACCTCGCCACCGTCGGGGAGGAGGGCCGCCAGGGCGAACAGGTTCGCCCCACTCGTCCCGAGGCCCAGGAAGACGCGGTCGGCGGTGGTGCCGTGGCGCTCCGCGACGGCGGTGACGAGGCGGCCAGCCAGGCGGCGGTCCGGGACCGGGAGGGGGGTGTCGGGCAGGCGGCGCTCGGGGACGCCGGAGGGGCGGAGGTCGTGGGCCACCGGCGGCATCCGGGTCTTGACCCAGTCGAGGTAGGGGACGGTGTGCGGGATCATGCTCGAGCTCCCCGGGGGCGCAGGCGCAGCCTGTCAGGTTTCGGTCGAGTTCCTGACGCCATGTTGCAACACCTCGGTTCTGCAGGCATCTTGGGGCGGGCCAGGGAGCGCATCTATCACTCCCCGTGACCCCGGAGGTCCCGTGCACGCCCTCGTCCTGCTGCTCGGCGTCCTTCCCGCGCAGGCCGTCCTGCCCGGCGAGGAGATCGCGTTTCCACCCGTCCCCCGGCCGATCCGCACGTTCGACGTCCACCGCCAGGCCGACCTGCGGATGGGCGCCCCGTGGCGCGCGTTCCTGGCCGGCGAGGGCACGGGCTGGCGGGCAGTGTTCGACGAGGCCACCGGCCTGCCGCTCAAGGCCTGGGGTCCCCCCCTCGCCCTGGGCCCGACCCGGACCACCGGCGAAGTGGAGGCCGCGCTCCTCGCCTTCCTCGATCGTCACCCCGATCTCGCGGGCGTGGACACGGGCTCCCTCCACCTGGGCTCCGCCGGCTACCTCGAGCGGCGCGACACCTGGTACGTCACCCTGGAGGAGACCCTGGACGGCGTGCCGGTCGTGGGGGGTGGCGTGGACGCCCGGATCGTGGGGGGGCGGCTCGTGTTCCTGCGGGTCAAGACCCATCCCTTCGCCCCACGCCTGCCCGCGGCGGTGCTGGACGAGGCCCTGGCCGTCCGCGAGGCTGTCGGGCGCGGTCCCGCGCCATGGGTGGTCCACGAGCGTCTCGGGGCCCGCCTGGTCGCGCTGCCCCGCGAGGACGCGCGGGACGCGAGCCTCGACCTCGCCTGGGAGGTGCGCACCGAGACGGACGTCCCCCGCGGGCGCTGGCTGGCCTATGTCGACGCGCGGAGCGGAGCCCTGCTCGGACTGCTGAACGAGTTCCCCCACGAGACTGGCCGCCTGCTCGCCTACCACGACCGGCGCACCGTCAACGGCGACACGACCACCACGGGCCTGCCCCACGCCCCCGTGTCCACGGGCGCCACCGCCACGTACACCGATGCCGACGGCTGGTTCGACCTGGAGGGCGAGTCCTTCACGTCCACGTTGGTCGGCGAGCACGTGCGGGTGTCCAATCGCAACGGCCGGGCCGGGGCCCTCGCCTTCTCCGGGACCGAGGGCACGTGGACCACGGCTTCGGCCACCCAGGCCGAGATCGATGCCTACGTCTTCGTCGAGCAGGTCCGCTCCTGGGCCGCCGCCCTGGTCCCCGAGGTCGCCTACACGAACGACCGCATCAACACGAACGTCAACGAGACGTACTTCACCTGCAACGCCTACTTCGACGGCAGCATCACCTTCGCCATCGAGGGCGGCGGGTGCAACAACACCGCCCGCATCGCCGACGTCGTCTACCACGAGTGGTGCCACGGGCTCCACTGGTACAGCATGGTGAGCGGCTACTACGACGACGCGGTGGGGGAGGGGTTCGCCGACTCCTGCTCCGTGCTCCTCACCGGCGACTCGGTGATCGCCCCCTACTTCTACCAGGGGTACGACGTCGGCATCCGGAACCTGGCCCCCGACCGGTCCTATCCGAGCGACCTCACCGGCGAGTCGCACACCGACGGCCTGATCTTCGGCGGCGCCGTCTGGGACCTACTCCAGATCCTCTCGTCCGAGGTGGGGAGCGCGGAGGCCACCGCCATCGTGAGCGGCCTGCTGCTCGATTCCATCAAGGCGGGCTTCACGATCCCCGAGGCCTACGACGAATTCGTGCTGGCCGACGACGACGACGGCGACCTGACCAACGGCACCCCCCACGTCTGCGAGATCGTGGAGGCCTTCACGCCCCACGGCCTCGGCCCGCTGGGTGGGGCGAGCGCCCTCGTGGTGCTCGACCACGTGCCCCTCGAGAACCAGGAGGTCGCCGGCCGCCCGATCCCCGTGGAGGGGACCGTGCTCCCGCTGTCCGACCTCTGCGGCGAGGCGGACGTCGCCGAGGCCCGGGTGGTGTGGTCCACGGACGGCGGGACCTCCTGGCGCGAGGAGGGCCTCGACGTCCGGAAGGGCCTCGACGGCGACGAGATCTCGGGCAGCATCCCGGCCCTGCCGGAGGGGACCACCGTCCTCTACTACCTGGAGGCCGAGACCACGGACGGCACGCGGATCACGGCTCCCGAGGGCGCCGACATCGCCCCGTCCGCCTTCTTCGTGGGCGAGCTCGAGGAACTCTACTTCGAGGACTTCGAGGCGGGCTCCGGCGGCTTCATCTCCCACGCCGAGTTGGGCCGGGACGATTGGGAATGGGGCATGCCGCAGGGCGAGGGTGGCGACCCGGCCAGCGCCTACAGCGGCACGAACGCGTGGGGCAACGACCTCACGGGGGACGGCGCCTACGCCAACAACTGCTTTCCCGTCCTCACCTCCGCCGCCATCCCCGTGGCGCCCTACCCCGATCTCGTGATCCAGTTCCGGCGCTACCTCGGCGTGGAGGACGGCTACTACGACCACGCCACCGTCTCGGTGGACGGGGCGACCCTGTGGAGCAACCACGGCACCGTGTACGAGGTCGGCGACGAGCACCATCGGGACGACCGCTGGGTGCTGGCCTCGCTGGGCGTGGCCGACACCGACCTCGACGGCCTGATCACGATCGAGTGGGGGCTCGAGTCGGACCCCGGCCTCACCTTCAACGGCTGGACCATCGACGACGTGGCGGTGTACGCGCCGGCCAGCGCTGTCAACCGCCTGGCCGTGACCGACTTCCGGGCCTCCGAGGGCGTCCCCGGGCTCCTCCTCTCCTGGACGAACCCCGCCGCGGACGACCTCGAGCGGGTGGTGGTGGTCGTCCGCGACGACCGGTACCCCACGAGCCCCGAGGACGGCGTGTTCGCCTGGACGGTGGAGGATCCGGTTCCGGGCAGGGACGTCGCGGTGTTCGCCCAGATGGAGGACACCGAGGTCCACTGGTTCACCGTCTTCGCGATGGACGTCACCGGCACCTGGAGCCAGGGCGTGTACGAGGGCTTCAACGCGGATCAGGGCAAGGCCGGCCACAGGGAGGCCACGGGGGACGACGGCGAGACCCCGGCCTGCGGATGCGGAACCTCCTCGCCCCGCTCGGGCATGGCCTGGTGGCTCGCCGCCCTGGGTGCGGCCCTCGCGATCCGTCGCCGGAGGCCGTGACGGCACCCCTCACGGTGCTCGCCTGCGCCCTTGCGGCCCACGCGGCCCGCGTGCCGCCCGACTACACCGAGGAGCTGGTCGGGCGGGCCGCCGCACTGGCGGGGCGCCTCAACCAGGAGGGACGTCACGCCGAGGCCGCCCAGTGGGGTGCCGAGTTCCAGCGGCACGTCCTCCGTGCGGCGGCCGTGGAGTACGAGGTCGGGCTCGCCTGGTACCGGCTGGGTCGCATGGACACCGCCGCCCGCCACTACCGGCGGACCCTCGAACAGGACCCGACCCTCGCGGCCGCCTGGTACGACCTGGGCGAGATCCGCCTCATCGACTGGGATCTCGACGATGCCGAGGAGGCGTTCGCCCGGGCCGCGGCTCTGAGGCCCGACCACTGGGCGGGGCCGTTCCGGCTGGCCGAGGTCGCCGCGCGCCGGGGCGATGCCACGGCCTTCGAGGCCCACCTGCGCGAGGCCCTGGCCGCGGGCTTCTCCTTTCGCGTCGTGTTGGGCGATCCCCACTGGGTGGAGTACTATCGGAACCCCGCCCTGGCCGAGGTCATCCGCCGCCTGGTGACGGTCTACTCGGACGAGCGTTTCCTCCAGGTGTTCGAGGCTCCCTCCCGATGATCCCCTCCTGCTGCCTCCCCCTCCTCGTCCACCTCGCCGCCGCGACCCCGTCCGCCGCCGAGCCGGGGGGGATCGGGCTCGGAAGCGCCCCTCGCGGGTTCGGGCTCGGCCCGATCCTGGGCGAGCCGACCGGGCTCGGCTTCCTCTGGCGCCCGAGCGGCGGCACCAGCACGTTCGACGCCGCCGTGGCCTGGAGCGTCCCCGACGACCGCCTCCACATCCACGCGGACTGGCTGCTCACGCTCGCCACCTACCGCGATCCCGCCACGCCCAGCTTCAGCATCCCCTTCTACACGGGTGTCGGGCCCCGGCTCCGCATGGGGTGGAAGAACGAGCGCGGATCCGACGCCGCCCTCCTGGGCGTGCGGATCCCCTTCGGCATGGTGATCCTCCCCAACAGCGTCCCGGTCGACGGCTTCGTGGAGATCGTGCCGGTACTCACGCTCTACCCCGAGACGAGCCTGGATTTCGACGCCGCCCTCGGTGCCCGGATCTTCCTCGGACGGCGGTCCTCCCCCCCGACGGCCACGGCCGCCGCCCCCTGAGCGCGAGGGGCCGCCCGGAGGCGGCCCCTGTCCGCGGACGGCCCGCGCTACTCCTTGTCGTCGTCCTTGTCCTCGGCGACCATGGCCTCGGTGGTGAGCAGGAGCCCGGCCACGGAGGCGGCGTTCTGCAGGGCGCTCCGCACGACCTTGGTAGGATCGATGACGCCCGCCTCGACGAGGTCCTCGAAGACCTCGGTCTCGGCGTTGAAGCCGAATCCGCCGGTGCCCTCGCGAACCTTCTGGAGCACGATGCTGGGCTCCCCGCCGCCGTTGGCCACGATCTGCCGCAGGGGCTCCTCGATGGCGCGGCGCACGATGTCCAGGCCGAACTTCTGCTCGGGGCTCACCTTGAGGGTGTCGAGGACCGTGGAGGCCCGCACGAGTGCCACGCCGCCGCCGGGGAGGATGCCCTCCTCCACCGCCGCGCGCGTCGCGTGCAGGGCGTCCTCCACGCGGGCCTTCTTTTCCTTCATCTCGACCTCGGTGGCCGCGCCCACGCGCACCACCGCCACGCCGCCCGAGAGCTTGGCGAGCCGCTCCTCGAGCTTCTCGCGGTCGTAGTCCGAGGTGGTGGTCTCGATCTGGGCCTCGATCTGCTTGATGCGGGCCTGGATGGCGTCGGAGGTGCCCGCGCCGTCCACGAGGGTGGTGTTCTCCTTGGTGATGATCACGCGCCGGGCCTTGCCCAGGTCCTCGAGACCGATGTTCTCGAGCTTGACGCCGAGCTCCTCGGCGATCAGGCGCCCGCCGGTGAGGACCGCGATGTCCTCGAGCATGGCCTTGCGGCGATCGCCGAAGCCCGGGGCCTTGACCGCGGCGGCGTTGAGGATGCCACGGAGCTTGTTCACCACGAGCGTGGCCAGCGCCTCGCCCTCGATGTCCTCAGCGATGATGAGCACGGGCTTGCCGGTCTGGACGACCTTGTCGAGCAGCTTGAGCAGCTCGCGCATCGTGGAGAGCTTCTTCTCGTGGATGAGGATGTAGGGCTCCTCGAGCACGGTCTCCATGCGGTCGGAGTCGGTCACGAAGTAGGCGGAGAGGTAGCCGCGATCGAACTGCATGCCCTCGACGGTCTTGAGTTCCGTCTCGATGCCCTTGTTCTCCTCGACCGTGATGACGCCCTTCTTGCCGACGGTGTCCATGGCCTTGGCGATGATGTCGCCGATGGAGCGGTCACCGTTGGCGGACACCGTGCCGACCTGGGCGATCTCCCTGTTGTCCTTGACGGACTGGGTGGCGGCCTTGAGCTCGCCCACGATGGCCTGGACCGCGGCGTCGATGCCGCGCTTGAGCTCCATGGGGTTGTGGCCCGCGGCCACCAGCTTCATGCCCGTGCGGTAGATGGACTGGGCGATCACGGTGGCCGTGGTGGTACCGTCGCCGGCGGCGTCCGACGTCTTGGAGGCGACCTCCTTGACCATCTGGGCGCCCATGTTCTCGAACTTGTCCTCGAGTTCGATCTCCTTGGCCACGGTGACGCCGTCCTTGGTCACCACGGGGGCGCCCCAGGACTTCTCGATCACGACGTTCCGGCCCTTGGGGCCGAGGGTCACCTTGACGGCGTCGGCCAGCATGTCGACACCGGTCAGGATCTTGTTGCGAGCCTCGGACTCGAAGATGATCTGCTTCGCGGTCATGGATTCAACTCCTTGAGTGGCAGCGGGAAGGGTCCCGCGATCCCGGGCCCTGGGGGCCCTGCTGGAGAGGGGTGAGCACTACTCGACGATCCCGAGGATGTCGGACTCGCGGAGGATGAGGTACTCCTCGCCGCCGAGCTTGATCTCGGTGCCGGCGTACTTGGCGAACACCACGCGGTCGCCGGCCTTTACCTGGAGCGGGACCACCTTGCCGTCGTCGTCGACGTGACCGCCACCGACGGCCAGGACTCGACCCTCCACCGGCTTCTCCTTCGCCGTGTCGGGAAGGAACAGGCCGCCGGGAGTCCGGGACAGCTCCTCGAGCCGCTGGATGAGCACGCGATCGTTCAGGGGACGGATGTTCATGGGACCTCCGGTGGATCAGGGTGCGGGGGCCTCGGGGCCGCCCGCGCGCGCGCAAGCCTAGGCACCGCCGTCTGGGCGTCAAGGCCACGCTGGGGCCCGGGGTGTGGGGTACCTCGGGCCTCCGGCGCTTGACGGCCGAGGATCCTGCCGCTACATCGGGGGGCACCTTCGGACCTGGAGGCGACGATGGCCCGCATCACCGTGGAGGACTGCCTCAAGCACGTCCCCAACCGATTCTTCCTCGTCCTGCTTGCCGCCGAGCGGACCAAGCAGCTCCTCAAGGGGGAGCAGGCCCTCATCGACGACTACAGGGACAACAAGGAGGTCGTGACCGCGCTGCGGGAGATCGCCGCGGGCCGCGTCCTCCCCGATCTCGCCTCCTACGACGAGACCGCCGAGGCCGCCTGGCGCCCGGCGCCCGCGGCCCCCACGCCGTCGCACGAGGACGAACTCCCTCCGGAGGCCGGCCTCTGAACCCCCTTCCCGACGTGGCCGTCCCCACAGGCCGCCCCCTCCCGTTGGAGATCGCATGACCCGCAAGGAACCCACCGACGAGGCGATGCTCGACACCCGCACGCTCCAGCGCCACCTCGCGGCCGGCCGCCTGTCGTCCGAGGAGGTGCGGCGTCACCTGGCCTCGCTCGAGGACTGTGCGGATCAGGCCACCTGGACCACCACCCGCATGACGAGCGGCGCGGGAGTGAACGTGGTGCCCACCGAGGAGGAGAGCGAGGAGGACGTGGCCGGCTAGGCTATACGTCCTCGAGGATCTCCAGGACGTAGCGCCTCTTCTTCTTGCCCCCGATGGCGTTGACCAGGCGCCGGATGGCATCGGCGTGGATGCCGTGCTTGCCGATCACCTTGCCGACGTCCTCCTTGGCGACCTCGAGCTCCAGGACACAGGAGTGGGTCCCCTCGACCTCGTGGCAGTGGACCTGCTCGGGGAAGTCCAC
The DNA here is from genome assembly GCA_041309225.1 of Deltaproteobacteria bacterium. GTDB lineage: Bacteria > Myxococcota_A > UBA796 > UBA796 > JAFGLY01 > JAFGLY01. Next base: position 17,538 of record JBFYZZ010000152.1, read on the forward strand.
CAGTGCCTTCACGATGAGCTCCACCAGCTCGCGGACCTCCATCGAGTCCCCCACGGCGGCCTGATCTCCGGTGTGACGGGGTTCCATCGCGGCCTCCACTGCATGTCGCCGTTTCTGCCTTGCCTGCTCGATCACCTGATCGTGATCCTTTCGCGCGTCGACGTGTGCCGTCAAGTGGAGATGACGATGGCGCCCGACCGTGAATAGGATGGGGGCCCGGCTGCGTCCTGCCGTGTGGACCCTCGCCGCGCGCGGGAACGGATCACCCCCCCGGGGTGTCTCTCCCGACGTCCTTCGGCGCGGACCCGTGACCTCCGCCACGGAACCGGAGCCGCCCATGACCGCCGCCCCCGCTCGTCAGCCCCCGCCCCTCCCCGTCGTCCCGACCGAGGCGACCCTGAAGGATCTCGCCCGGCGCGACCGCAGCGCGGCGCTCGACGGCGTCATCCGCACCTACCGCGATCGCCTGTTCCAGCACGCCCTGTATATCGTCAAGGACAGCCAGGAAGCCTACGACGTGGTGCAGGAGGTCTTCATCAAGGCCATGCGGGAGCCACGCCTCTTCGACGCCGACTTCCACGTCAAGGCCTGGCTGTTCCGGGTCACCTCCAACCTCTGCTACAACATCGTACGCGACCGGCGCCGGAGGGGGGGCATCCTCGAGAGCCTCGGCCGGCGCGACGAGATCCCGGCCAGCCAGCACGACCGGGTCCGCGACGGGGAGCGCCGGGACGAGGTCCTGACCCGCATGGACGACCTCTCCGAGGACCACCGCGAGATCCTCCTCCTCCGGTACTATGACGACCTCTCCTACAACGAGATCGCCGACGTCCTCGACATCCGGCTCGGCACGGTGATGTCCCGCCTCTCCCGGGCGCGCGCGCGCCTGGGCGCCCTCTTCGGCACCGACCACCCGGTGGTGCTCGAGGTGCTGGAGGGGGACGGGGAGACCGGATGACCTGCGGCGAGGTGCGGGATCGCATCGCGCCCTTCCTGGACGGGCAGCTGCCCGAGGACGAGGCCCGGGTGGTGGCCGTGCACCTCGACGAGTGCGAGGCCTGTCGCCAGCTCGTGCTCGGGCTCGGCGCCCTGCCGCTGGGCCGGCACGGGCCTCCGCCCGTCCGGTCGCCCGAGTTCTGGGGATCCATGGATCGGGCCCTCAAGGAGGCCGCCCGGCAGCCGCCGTCCCAAGGCGAGCGGGTGAAGGCCTGGTTCCGGGCGCCGGTGACGACGTCGCGGGGCGTCGCGATCCTCGTGCTCGCCGTCCTGGCGGCTACGATCGGGCTCCACCTGGTCCGCCCCGGTGCGCCGCCCCCCCCGCTGCCGATCCAGGCCCAGGGTCCCCCGCCGCCCACGCATGGGGCCATCGCCCCGGTGTCCCACACGCCCGTCCGGCACCAGTACTGACACCGTCTCCTCGGTGCGAGCGGGTGGAAGCCTGCCTCAGGCCGACGTGTTGAACGGGCTCGGAGGTCCTGTCGTGGCGTTCCTGCTGCTCGTCCTCTGCCTGGCCCGGCCCGCGCCCGGCGCGGATCCGCCGCCGTCCGTGGATGCGGTCATCGACCAGGTGAGCGGCGTCCACGCGGACGGCCTCGAGGCGGACACGCTGCGCCAGGTGGCCCTCGAGGGGGTCATGGACTGGCTCGAGCAGCAGGATCCCTCGGGCGCGGTCCGGATCCTCGGCGCGAGCGACGTGGAGCGGCTCCGGGCGGAGGCCCGGGGCGAGCGGTTCGGTGTGGGCCTGGAGGTGCTGCTGGCCCGGGGATACGGCGCCCGGGTGCTCGAGGTCTTCCCGGGGACGCCCGCCGAGGAGGCGGGGATCCGGGAGGGTGACGTGGTGGTCGCGGCGGACGGGGTGGACGTCCGGGCCTCGGACCCCGAGGTGGTGCGCCAGACGCTCGATCCCGCGTCGGGCCGCACGCTTCGCCTCGGCGTGGTGTCCGCCGACGGGACCCTCCGGGAGGCCGCACTCACGCCGCGACGGTACGCGACGCCGGCCGTCACGGAGAGCCGGGGGTCCGACTACCGCATCCTCCGCGTCCACCACTTCGGACAGGGAGCCGGCCAGGCCCTGCAGACGAGCCTCGGCCACGTAGGGGAGGGGGAGGCGCTCGTGATCGATCTGCGGGACACCCGGGACGGGCGGCCCGAGGAGGCCGTGGCGGCCGCGGCGCCGTTCCTCGCCGGGGTGCCCGTGGCCGGGGTCCGTGTGGGGCCGCGGCAGGTCCGCGACGCGCTCCCGGTCCCCCCGGCGGCAAGATGGACCGGGCGCTTCGTCGTGCTGGTGAACGGCGGCACGGAGGGGGTGGCGGAACTCTTCGCCGCCGCGGTCCAGCGGGCGGCGTCCGGCGCCGTCTTCGTGGGCACGCCCACCGCGGGTGTGGACGTGCTCCCCGCCTGGGTGCGCCTCGATCGGACCCGCTGGGTGCAGGTTCCCGCCGCCCGCCTCGTCCTTCCCGACGGCAGCACCTGGAGCCACGTGGGCGTCGTCCCTGACGTGTGGGTCCAGGCCCTCCCGGGCCCGGTCCTCCTGCCTCCGCCCGCTCCGCCTCCCGACCTCCAGGTGGACGCGGCCCTGAGGCTGGTCCGTTCGCCCTGATCGCGTCCGGGACGCGGTGGATCGGAAGACACGGGTCGTCACCGACGCCTTGGACCCGGGACGTGGAAACCGATAACGGGGGGGCGAATCGGACCCGTTGAACCGCACCCCCGGCATGCCGACCCGCACCCCGATCGATGCGCTCCTGAAGCACATGGACACCGGAGCCACCGGCGTGCTGTCCGTCGACCTGCCCGACTCGCCCGTCCGTATCCACCTCTCCGACGGCGAGATCGTGGCCGCCACGTCCGACGACGATGCGAGCGACATCCTCCACCGGCTGGTCCACGCGGGCGTGCTCGGGACGGACGACCTCGTGGGGATGGAGGTGGCGCTCGCGGACGGGGCCTCGATGTCGGGGCTCCTCTCGGGGAGCGTCCCGCACGACGCAGTGCTGGCGCACTACACCGCCCGCTTCGAGGAGAACCTCGCCCGGTTCCTGCTCGCCCGGACCTCCGCGCGCTTCGAGGCCCGCGCGGCGGGGCACGCGGGATTTCCGAGGCTCGGACCCGATCCCTCGGACCTCGTCCTCCGCGTCCGGTCGATTGCCGAGCGGGGACGCGACCTCCTCGAGACCGCCGCGACCCGGCGTCTCGGACCGGGATCGGTGGCCGCCTCCCCCGGGGACGCCGGGTTGCTGGCGCTCGTCGGCGACGGAGTCGTGGTCCGGGACGTCCTCGCCTGCAGCCCCGAACAGCCCGTGGCCACGGCGGCTCGGCTCCAGGGCCTCGTGGAGCGCGAGGTCCTCGCGATCCTGGAGGACGCCGCCCCGGAGCCGGTCGTGGGGCCCACCCCCGAGGCACTGGATCCCACGCTGGTGGAGCCGAGCGTCGAGGAGCGCTTCTCCATCGATCCCGGCCGCCCCGCGGGGTTGGGCGAGTTCGTGGTCGAGAAGCACCTCCTCGACTACGTGGACCTCGAGACGGGCGCTGCCGAGCGCCCGCCCGATCCTGAGGACGACGTGATCCTCGAGATGGAGGACGGGGAGGGGACCCGGGCCGCGCGCTCGGGGGCGGTGACCCTGGCCCTCGGCGGGCCGATGCTGTCCCGGGAGGAGGCGCTGAGGAAGGCCGAGGTCACCAACGAGGTGCTCCGCGCGGTGGCGGCCGAGTTCCAGGAGACCGAGGGTTCCGGTGCGGGCTGGGCGCGGATCCAGGCGGTGCTCCAGGGAGCGCCGACGCGGTACCAGGCCCTGTTCCGCGGCGTCGTCGCCCACCGCGACGGCTCGATGGACGCCGAGATGTTCGTACAGAACCTGCAGAAGCGCCCGGACGGGGAGCGGAGGCGCACGGCCAACGGCGCCCTGCAGGACCTGGTCGACCGATCCCTCACCCTGGCCGCCGAGTGCATCGAGGGTCCACGCCTGGACGGCATGCTCGATCGCATCGCGGGCTTCCAGAAGCGCCTGGGGCTGTGAGTCCCCGCTGGGGTGCGCTCGGGCTGCTGGGGCTGGTGGGCGCGTTCGCGCCGGCCGGAGCCCAGCCCGAGGAGCCGGGGTCCGGGCCGGACACGACGCCCGTGGGCCTGGAGGTCCCCGTCGAGGCGGTCGCGGTCGTCGGCCCCTTCGACGAGGGCGCGGTCCCGCCGGCCGTGGCCGGGGCGGCCCGGGCGAGCCGTGGCCTGCCGTTGGGGGAGCGGGTAGGGGCGGTGAGCGCGCCGTTCCTGGGCCTGCCCCACGTGGACGGCCCCACGGGCGAGGGGCGGGAGCCGGACGAGGATCCGCCGGCCCGCTACGACGCCTTCGACTGCCTCACCTTCGTGGAGGAGGTGCTGGCCCTCGTGCTGGCTCCGGATCCGGCCGAGGTGGGCACCTACCGGACCGCCCTGCGGTTCCTGGACGGGCAGGCCACGTACGCGACCAGGAACCACTTCTTCGAGTGGGAGTGGGTGCCCCGCAACGTGGCCAGCGGGTTTCTCGAGGACGTCACCGAGGCCCTCGGGGGCGCCGTGGTCCACGAGAAGGAGGTGTCCACGCAGGTCTGGAACCGGTGGCGACGGCGACCGCGGTTCGTGCTGCCCGACGAGCGCTTCCCCACGGGACGCTTCCGCCTGGCCGTCCTCCCCCTCGAGGCGGCGCTGGCCGCGGTGTCCCGCATCCCCCCGGGCGCGATCGTGGTCACCGTCCGCACGCCCGTCCCCCACCTCCCCCTGGTCGTGACCCACGTGGGGCTCATGGTCCCGGGACGGGTGCCGACGATGCGGCACGCCACCCACATGAGCACGCATAACGTCCGCGACGACTCGCTCGCGTGGTACGTCCAGCACCTCAAGGAGTACACGCGCTGGCCCGTGGCCGGGATCCAGGTGCTCCTGCCCAGGGAGCAGGGTCCCCGGATCGGGGCCCTGGCCCCCCCACCGGACCTCGCCCCCCCGCCCGTGCCCGCTCCGCCGTCGGTCCCCCCGCCCCCGGAGGAACCGGATCCGCCGACCCCGGGATAGGCAGGGACGTTCCCAGGGAGGCGAGATGACCCTCCGCCGCTTCCAGGTGCGCCACCCGGAGGGGAGCGCCGGGGCCATCCGGGAGCCCTTGCTCCTCGAGCGCGGCTTCCGGGAATACGATGCCCGGTGGCTCGTGGACCGGGAGGTGAACCTCTCCGGTCTCGTGCGGCTCGGCCGGGCCTTCGGGGCGCTCCTCCTCGAACTGGATCCCGGGACCCGCCAGGTGATCCTCGGCCACGACTACCGGGCCTACGCCCAGCGCTGCGCGCACGCGGTGGGGCTCGGGCTCGTGGGCGCCGGCCTGGAGGTGGCGGACATCGGCCTCGCCACCACGCCCATGGCCTACTTCGCCCAGTTCCACCTGGGCATCCCGGCTTTGGCCCAGATCACCGCCAGCCACAACGAGAACGGCTGGACTGGCGTGAAGATGGGGCAGGGCCTCGCCTGCACCTTGGGCCCCGAGGAGATGGATCGGCTCCGGGCGCTCGCCCTGGAGGGCGAGCCCGGAGGTCGCCCGGGCGGCGCGTATCGCCGGGTGGAGGGGGTGGAGCGGGCCTACGTCGCGGATCTGCTGTCCGCGGGAGTGCTGGCCGGACGCCGCCGGGTGGTGCTCGCCACGGGCCACGGGACGCCGGGGCCCGTGGCGCTCGAGGTGCTCCGCGGTGCCGGTTGCGAGGTGATCCCCCTCCATACCGACCTGGACTGGACCTTCCCTCACGGGAACCCCAATCCCGAGGCGGAGTCGTTCCTCGCCGCCCTCCGGGAGGCGGTGGCCGGAGCCGAGGGGGCACTCGGCCTCGGTCTCGACGGAGACGGGGATCGGCTCGGCGTGGTCGACGAGGCCGGCCGCACGATCTATGCGGACAAGGTCGGCCTCCTCCTCGCCCGGTGGGTGGCGGGCCGCGTGGAGGATCCCCGGTTCGTGGTGGACGTGAAGTGCACCGGGCTGGTCACCGATCCCGCCGTTCTGCCGGGCCACGTCACCTGGGAGAGGACCGGCCACTCGTACATCAAGCGCGCCGTGGCGCGCGAGGCCGCCCACCTCGGATTCGAGCGCAGCGGCCACTTCTTCTTCCGCCCCCCGTTCGGGCGGGGCTACGACGACGGCCTCCTCTCCGCCCTGCACCTGCTCCGGATGCTGGATGCGACCGGCCGCACGCTCCGGGATCTCGCCGACGCGCTGCCCCCCACCTTCCAGTCGCCCAACCTCCAGCCTCCCGTGGATGACGCCCGCAAGTACGCGGTGGTGGAGGCCGTCCTCGGCCAGCTCCAGGCCCTCGCGGCCGCGGGCGGGGCGCTCGCAGGCGTGCCCCTGGTCCGGGTGGTGGCGATCAACGGGGCCCGGGCCGAGTGCGCCGACGGCTCCTGGCTGCTCGTCCGGGCCTCGTCCAACCGCCCCTCGCTCGTGGTGATGGCCGAGAGCCGGTCGGGCCCGGAGCGGACGCGCGCCCTCGTCGCCGAGGCCGGGCGCATGCTGGCTGCACTCCCCGGCGTGCCGCCGTTCGAGGAGTGGACGGCGGGGTAGGCCGCCTCGGGTGCCGCCGCCCCGGCGGCACCTGGAGGGGCGCGCGGCGGGATCAGAAGGTGATCTCGCCTTCCTCGCGCGGACGATCGTACTTCGCGTTGCGCCCGAACAGGAGCGCCCGGAAGATGGGCTTCAGGTTCCCCGCCATGAGGGCATGGTGGGGGGTGAGGCCCGCGGTGGAGGTGCGTGCACAGGCGGACACGCCCAGGCCGGGGGACACACCGAGGCCGTCCGCGAGGGCGACCGGCACGCCGAGGAGCAGGGTCACGACGAGCATGCGGCGGAGCATACAACCTCCAGTGGAGTCGGGCGGCGTGCGAGGTGGCACACCACGCACGACATCGTATCCGTGTCCGCACGGAGCCGCTCGTTGACCCCGCGGCGCGTACGCAAGGGGATTGTGAGGAAATGGTGGCGGTGCCGACCCGGATCACGACGCGGGATACGTTTCAGCCCACTCAGCACCGGAACCCCAACTCCAGGTGGAACGACCATGAACATCCTGAAGGCGATCCTGGGTGTCCTCCTGCTCGCCGGCGGTCTCGCCGGCACCTCTCCCGCCTCTGCCGCCAAGGCAGGCACGTCCGGCGCCACCGAGCCGTTCTACATGAAGGACGTGCAGGCCACGGTCAACCTGCCCCCGGGCTGGGAGATGTCCCGCTGGTCCGACTGGGACTTCCGCGCCAAGACGCACGACGGGGGTCTCCAGATGAACCTGACCTTCACCAAGTACCAGGTCGATCCCTCGCAGGAGGCGGCCGAGGGCTGGGTGAAGTTGCACACCAAGACGCTCGAGGAGGTCAAGGCGGTCGACATCAAGCCCGTCCGCACCGAGGTCGTCACCATCGGCAGCCGGACCGTGGACCGCGTGGACCTCTCCTTCAAGTTCAGCCCGACCGGGCCCGATGGCCTGTGGCAGTCGATGTCGGTCCCGGCCTGCGCCAAGACCATCCACATCGCGATCGTCTCGAACCTGAAGAACGTGCAGCTCGCCGAGGATGCGCTCAAGTACGTCGTCGAGCACCTCCAGATGGAGCGCGACGCCGACGTCCTCGACGAGTACCGGGGCCCGGTCGCCGTGGAGAAGGCCGAGTACGCCACCACCCTGCCCGAGACCTGGCGTCGCCCGACGCCCGCCGAGATGCCCCTGGTCGTGGACCGGATCTCCAAGCTCGGCCAGGACCAGGTGAACCCGGACAAGTGCTTCGTGGCGATCCACCCCCTGCCCAACACGGATCCCGACCTGCTCATGTTCTGCCAGAGCGGGCTCTACCTCGACAAGGTCGACGAGCACTCCTGGGAGGGCGTCGAGAAGACGGTCTACGATCGCTTCTTCGCCAAGAAGGCCGACGCGCCCCACGCCGAGAAGCTCATGATCGGCGATCGCCTCGGCTTCTTCTACCGGCCTCCCGCGCCCAACGACACCCTGCGGGTGTCGGTCGCGCCCTACAACAAGGGCATCGTGATGGGCTGGGGTCTCACCCACAAGGACCGTGGGGAGACGCTCGAGAAGGCCATGAAGGCGGTGCTCGCCGAGATGAAGTACACGGGGCCCGAGGGCGGGGTGCAGCCCGTCGGCATCGCCAAGTACGTGGACTACGTCGTCAAGTACCGCCGGGCCAGCCCCATGTTCTGGGGCCCGCTGGTCCTCATCGGCGGGGTGATCGTGCTCCTCTTCGTGCTGTTCGGCCGGAAGAAGAAGGTCACCTACACGTACTAGCGGGGCCGGATCCGATCGGGTCACGCCGGCGGGTCATCCCGGCGGACGAACACGGGCCGCCTTCGACCCGCGGGCGCGATACCTGGGGTGCACGGAGGACCCGATGCACCGCCCCCTCATCCCGCTCGCCCTGCTCACCCTCGTCCCGCTCGCGCCGTCGGTGGCCGCCCCCGCCGCCGAGCCGCCCGCTGCCGAGCCCACCCTCACGCCCATCCAGCAGGAGGCCGAGGCCTTCCTCGGAGCCACCGAGACCCGCCTCCTCCAGGAGATGATCCGCAGGGAACGGGCGGCCTGGGTCCAGGACAACTTCATCACCGTCGACACCGAGGCCATGGCCGCCGAAGCCGCCCAGGGGTTGATGGCCTTCATCTCCGAGGCCGTTCCCGCCTCCCGGAAGTTCGACGGAGCCGCCGTCACGCCCCTCCAGCGCCGCAAGCTGGACCTGCTGCGGCACTGGATCGACGCCCCCGCACCCCGCGACCCGGGCCGGCGGGACGAGCTGGCCGCCACCATGGCGAGGATGCAGTCCCGCTACGGCGCGGGCAGGTACTGCCCGGAGCGCCTGCAGGGCCAGTGCCTCGACCTCGACCAGCTCTCCGCGATCCTCGCCACCAGCCGGAACTGGGACGAGCTCCTCGACGCCTGGACGGGCTGGCGCACGATCTCGGCGCCCATGCGCGACGAGTACGCCCGCTTCGTGCAGCTCGCCAACGAGGGCGCCAAGGAGATCGGGGCCGACGACGTCGGCGAGATCTGGCGATCCCGGTACGACATGCCGCCCGAGCAGCTCGCCGCCGAGGTCGAGCGCCTGTGGAACCAGGTGAGGCCGCTCTACCGGGATCTCCACGGGTACACGCGAGGTCGCCTGGTCAAGCAGTACGGGGCCGACAAGGTGCCCGTGAACGGGCTCATCCCCTCCCACCTGCTGGGCAACATGTGGGCCCAGGACTGGACGGCGCTCTACCCGCTCCTCGCGCCTGCCAACGACATGCCCATGGATCTCGACGCGGCCATCAAGGCCCGGAACTGGACCGGCCAGGCCATGGTGAAGCAGGGCGAGGGCTTTTTCCGCTCCCTCGGCCTCGATCCGCTTCCGGCCACGTTCTGGGAGCGCTCGCTGTTCGTCAAGCCGGCCGACCGCGACGTGGTGTGCCACGCCAGCGCGTGGGACGTCGACTTCGACCAGGACGTCCGCATCAAGATGTGCATACGGCCCGACTTCGAAAGCTTCCAGACCATCCACCACGAGCTGGGCCACATCTACTACTACCTGGCCGTTCGGGGGTACTCGACGCTCCTCCGCCGCGACGCCATGGACGCCTTCAACGAGGCGATCGGCGACACCATCGCGCTCTCGGTCACGCCCGCGTACCTCGAGAAGACCGCGATCCTGAGCGGGGTCCCGGACGACGACGCCGTCGGCCCGCTCCTGCGGCGGGCGCTCGACGCGGTGGCGTTCCTGCCCTTCAGCGTCGTGGTGGATCGCTGGCGCTGGGACGTCTTCTCCGGCGGCGTGCAGCCGGAGTCCTACAACACGCGGTGGTGGGACCTGGTCCGGGCCTACCAGGGCATCGCGCCCCCCGTGACGCGCACCGAGGACGACTTCGATCCCGGCGCCAAGTACCACGTCCCGGCCAACGTCCCCTACACCCGGTACTTCCTCTCCACCATCCTGCAGTACCAGTTCCATCGCGCGCTGTGCAGGGAGGCCGGGTACCGGGGGCCGCTCCACCTCTGCTCCATCCACGGCAACGAGGCGGCCGGGAAGAAGCTCGAGGCCATGCTGGAGATGGGGGCCACGAAGCCCTGGCCCGAGGCGCTGAAGGCGCTCACCGGAGAGACGCGGATCGACGCCGGCGCCCTGCTCGAGTACTACGCGCCCCTGCGACGCTGGCTGCGAACCCAGAACAACAGGAACCCCGTCGGCTGGTGATCCGGGGGGGGGCGCGATCCCCCTGGAGGTACCATGGAAGACTTCGAGCGACTGGGCGCGTTCTACCTCGGACGCGAGCTGGATACCGCCACCCGCGCGCCGGGCCCGCTGCTCCTCCTGGACGCCCGGGACCTGACCACGCACGGCGTCGTGATCGGCATGACCGGCAGCGGCAAGACGGGGCTGGCCATCGCCCTGCTCGAGGAGGCCGCGATCGACGGGGTCCCGGTGATCGCGATCGACCCCAAGGGAGACCTGGGCAACCTCCTGCTCTCCTTCCCCGACCTCGCGCCCGCCGACTTCCGGCCCTGGGTGGAGGAGGAGGCGGCCGCCAAGGGCCTGGATCCGGCCGTACTCGCGGACCGGGAGGCGACCCGGTGGCGGGAGGGGCTGGCCGCGTGGGGCCAGGGACCCGACCGGATCCGGCGCCTCCGGGACCGCGTGGACCTCGCCATCTACACCCCCGGCGCCCGGGCACGGCCGCTCGCGGTGCTCCGGGGGTTCGACGCGCCCTCCGAGGCGGTGCGGCTCGATCCGGTGGCCCTCGGCGAGCGCGTCCGCAACACGGTGTCCGGCCTGCTCGGGCTCCTCGGGATCGAGGCCGATCCGCTCCGCAGCCGGGAGCACCTCCTCCTGTCGGCGCTGCTCTCGGCCGCGTGGGGCGAGGGCCGTGGCCTCGACCTCGGCACCCTCGTGGGGGCCGTCCGCGAGCCGCCCTTCGACCGCCTGGGCGTCATGGACCTGGAGACGTTCTACCCGGCGAAGGATCGCTTCGAGCTCGCCCTGTTGCTGAACGGGCTCCTCGCCTCCCCCACGTTCGCCGCCTGGGCCGAGGGGGAGCCGCTCGACGTGCGCACGCTCCTCTGGACCGCCGACGGCCGGCCCCGTGTATCCGTGATCTCCATCGCGCACCTGCCCGACGCCGAACGCATGTTCCTCGTCACGCGCGTGCTCGACGAGGTGCTCGCCTGGACCCGCGCCCAGGCGGGCACGCCCAGCCTGCGGGCGCTCCTCTACATGGACGAGGTCTTCGGGTTCTTCCCGCCGGTGGCCGCGCCGCCCTCCAAGGCCCCGATGCTCACGCTCCTCAAGCAGGCGCGGGCCTTCGGCCTCGGTGTGGTGCTCGCCACCCAGAACCCCGTGGACCTCGACTACAAGGGCCTGGGCAACGCCGGTACGTGGTTCGTGGGGCGGCTGCAGACCGAGCGCGACGTCGCGCGCGTGGTCGATGCGCTGGAGGCCGCGGCGGCCGGAACCTCGCGCGCCGAACTCGCGGCCCTGCTCACGGGGCTCGCCCCGCGCACCTTCCTGCTGCACTCGATCCACGCGGCGCGGCCCTTGGTCTTCTCCTCCCGCTGGGCCATGTCCTACCTCCGGGGTCCCCTGACACTCCCGCAGATCGCCACGCTCTCCCCAGCCCCGGCGTCCGTCACCCCCGTCGCCTCGGCGATGCCTGCGCCCATCGCCCCGTCGTCTCAGGCCGGCGCGGCCCCGGCGGCCGGGGACCGCGCACGCGCGGGGGCCCGTCCCATTCTCCCCCCAGAGATCCCACAGTTCTTCGCCCCGATCCAGGGTCAGCCCTCCGGCAGGGTCTACCGGGCCCGCGTGCTCGGCGCCGCCCGCGTCCGGACCGTGAACGCGAAGGCCGGCGTGGACCTGATCCGGCCGGTCCGGCGCGTGGCCGCACCCACCTCCGGCCCCCTCCCGGTCGACTGGGACCGGTCTTCGACCTTCGAGATCGACCTCACCCAGCTGGAGCGGGAGCCCGCGGCCGGCGTGCCCTTCGAGCCGCCGGGGGTGGGACTCCAGGCCCGCCACCTGGATCGCTGGGGCAGGGATCTCACGCGCTGGCTCCAGGTCCACGGCGGGATCACGCTCCTCCAGGCGCCACGCCTCAAGCTCGTGGCGAGGCCAGGGGAGGCGGAGGCGGACTTCCGGATCCGCGTGGCGCAGGCCGCCCGCGAGTCCCGGGACGCCATGGTCGAGCGGCTTCGGGCGAAGCACGCCACCCGCCTCGCCGGCCTCGCGGAGAAGGTGCGGCGGGCCGAGGCCCGGGTCCAGGCCCAGGCCGCGCAGGCCAGCCAGAAGAAGCTCGAGACCGCCGTCTCGATGGGCATGGGCATCTTCGGTGGCCTCTTCGGCCGCCGCTCGCTCACCTCGCGTGCGGGCAGCGCCATCCGCTCGGCGGGTCGCGCCTACCAGGAGTCCAAGGACGTGGACCGGGCCCGGGAGGACCTCGAGGCCGCGCGCGCGGCCCTGACCGACGCCGAGGCCCGGATCGCCGAGGAGGTCCGGTCGATGGAGTTGGGCGGGGAGGAGCCGCTGGTGCCGCTGCCGCTCGCCCCGCGCGCCACGGACGTCTCCCTGGACCTCGTCGCCGTGCTCTGGGAAGCGGACTAGCCCGCGGGCGTGCTGCCAGCGCTCCGGGTCGTGCGGCACCAGGGCCTCGATCCAATCCGGGTAGTCCTCGTGGCGCGTCTCCGGGCATTCAGTCGAACAGGGCGAGGATCTCGTCCCGGGTCAGGGCGGCGGCCAGGGCGGCCTCGTCGCCCACCACGGCGCGGGCGAGGCCGCGCTTGGCCTCCTGGAGCGCGAGGACCCGCTCCTCCACCGTGCCCGCCGCCACCAACCGGCAGGCGAACACGGGCCGGGTCTGGCCGATGCGGTGCGCCCGGTCGATGGCCTGGGCCTCCACCGCCGGGTTCCACCAGGGATCGAGGTGGAAGACCCAGTCCGCGGCCGTGAGGTGGAGCCCGGTGCCGCCCGCCTTGAGCGAGAGGAGGAGCACCGGCGGCCCGTCGGGGGCCTGGAAGGCATCCACCACGGCCTGGCGGTCGCGGGTGGCCCCGTCGAGCCGGAGCCAGGGGAGGCCCGCCTCCCGGAGCGCGGGCTCCACGAGATCCAGGAACGAGGTCCACTGCGAGAAGACGAGCGCGCGGTGCCCCTCGGCTGCCAGCGTGGCGAGGCGGTCCGTCAGCTCGTCCACCTTGGCCGCCGGCCCCGGGGGCCCCCCGGGGACCAGCGCCGGGTGGCAGGCCGCCTGGCGCAGGCGCAGCAGGGCCTCGAGCACGCCGAGGGGCCAGCGCCGGTCCGTCCTCCCGGCCTCGAGCGCCACCCGCACCTCGGCCCGGGCGACGGCCCGCACCGCCTCGTAGAAGGCGCGCTGCTCGTCGTCCAGCTCGCATCGGACCACCATCTCCGTCCGGGGGGGCAGCTCCGGAGCCACCTCGGACTTGAGGCGCCGCAGGAGGAACGGCCGGATCCGGCGGCGCAACCAGGCCAGCGCCTCCGGCCGCCCGGCCGCGACCGACGCGGTGACACGTGCCGAGAATGCGCGACGATCGCCCAGGAAGCCCGGGAGGACGAACGCGAGGAGGCTCCAGAGCTCCTCCAACCGGTTCTCGACCGGCGTGCCCGTGAGCGCGAGGCGGTGGCGGGCTGGCAGCCGCCGTGCGACGCGGGCGGCCTGGCTGTCGGGGTTCTTGACCGCCTGGGCCTCGTCGAGCACCACCCACGCCCAGGCCTCGGCCACCAGGAGATCCTCGTCGCGGCGCAGGATCGCGTACGAGGTGACCACGAGGTCGGCTCCGGGGTCGAGCCGGCGCTCCGGCCCGTGGTAGCGGCAGGTCTTGAGGCCCGGGAGGAACCGCTCGGCCTCGCGGATCCAGCCCGGCAGCACGCTGGTCGGGGCCACGACGAGGTGCGGGCCGGGCGTGAGCGCCAGCGCGGCCAGCGCCTGGAGGGTCTTGCCCAGGCCCATGTCGTCGGCGAGGAGACCCCCCAGGCCCGCGTCCCGAAGGAAGATCAGCCAGTCGAGCCCCCGGCGCTGGTAGGGCCGCAGGTCGCCGCAGAGGCCCGGTGGCGGGTCGACCACCGGCAGGCCACGGAAGTCCTCGGCGAGCCCCCGCAGGCGGTCGAGCCGAGGGGGCACGTCGATCCCGGTGTCGCGGGCCAGGGCGGCGGCCGCCGGCACCGCGTGCGCGGGGATCCGGCCGTCGTCGTCGCGGGCCGCGAGGAGGTCCGCCAGGCGCCAGCCGTGCTCGTCGAGCCACGCCCGGGGAAGCGGCGCGAAGCCCCCGCACGCCAGCCCGACCAGGGACCGGTCCGCGAGCCACGCCTCGATCAGGGCCTCGGGGCGTGCACCTCCGGCCTCGACGCCCAGCAGGCAGGCTCCACCCGGTCCCTCCCGGAGCACGATGCGGGGCACGACGTCCTCGTCCACCCGGCGCCAGCGTGCCGCCAGGGCCCGGCCCTCCACCGATCCCTCGAAGCGCGGCAGCCGTTCGGCCACGAATCGGACCGCGGCCACCAGGGGCAGGTGCACCCTCCGGCCGGGCGCCACCCCCAGCAGCTCCCCGCAGCGCGCCGCCATTGCGGCTTCGGCCCGACGATCGCGGACGGGGGCGATGCCGCCGAGGAGCATGAGCCGATCGCCGTCCGCTCGGGCAACGGGCGGATCGCCGTAGACCACCGTCGGAAGCACCTCGAGGCTGTCGTCCTCGCCCGGCCGGAACGCGAGGTGGAGGACCGGCGGCAGGCGCCGGACCTCCGGCAGCGGGACCCGGACATCCAGCGGGATCCGGCCCGCCAGGGCGGGGAGGACCTCGGTGGCGAGCTCGGGGATCGCCTCCTGGGCGTAGTGGACTCCGCGGGTGAGCGCCTCCCGCTGCCCGGGTCCGAGGTCGGGGGGGAGGAGCGGGTGGATCGTGTCGCCGTGGCGGGCGGCCACACCCCCGAGGATCTCCTCGATGCGCGGATCGCGGACGAGGTGGGCCCGCACCCCGTCGCCATCGGCCTCGATCCGGACCACGCCCCAGAGCGGATCGGTCGACACCCGCACCGGGGTGCCGTCGAGCGTGACCTCGGTTGCCTCGGAGAGCCCCCTCAGGATCCAAGGCCAGGCCTCCCGCGGGATCCCGGGGCTGGCCAGCAGGGCGGCCTCCACGGCGAGGTCGCCGGGCGTAGCCCAGGCGCCGGCCGCGGCAAGCGAGCCCCGCACCGGCTCGGCGCGATCGGGGCCGCCCTCTGCGTCGGGGGCGACCAGGAGGCGCGTGAGCACGAGACCGGCCGGAGCGCGGTGGAGGGCGTGGCGCACCCGGGGTCCCCGGGGGGTGGCGTCGGGCCGGGCCCGGGCGATGACCGCGGCCGCCACGTGGACGCACGCGGGGCCTCGGGCCTCGCAGTCGCAGTCCCACTCGTCCGCCCAGAGGTGGACCTCGTGGTAACGCGGGCGGCCGGGGATGCGGACCTGGACGACGGCCTCGGTGCCGTCGTCGGTCGCGAGCCGCACGCAGCCCTGCCGCACGAGGACGGCGGCGGCGGACCACGTCTCGGGGGGCACCGCGGCGCGGACGGCGTCCAGGAGCGGCATGGGCGGAGGGGTAACCCCCTGCGCGAACGTCAGGCCGGTTGCTGCATGAACTGGGTCAGTTGCTTCCGGTCCTTGATGACGAGACCTTCGCGGCGGGTCTCGACGAAGCCCTCGCGCTGCCACCGGGTCAGCACGCGGATCGTGGTCTCGACGCGACAGCCCACCATGCTGGCGAGGTCGCCCCGGGTCAGGCGGACCGGTACGAACGTGCCGCGGGAGTCGGGCAGGCCGACGTCGTCGCCGATGCGCAGGAGCACGCGGGCGAGGCGCTGCTCGACGGGCCCGTGCGCCATCTCCTCGAGCCGCTCCACGAACGACTGGAGGCGCATGTGGGAAAGCGCCAGGAGCGTGGACCCGAGCTCGGGCTGGCGCTCGAGGAGCTCGCGCAGGCGGGAGCGATCGATCCGGATCCCGCGTCCGGAGGCCAGGACCGTGCAGGTGGAGGTGTGGTGGGCCTCGGGCAGGGCGGCGCCTGCGCCCATGAGCTGGCCGCGGTGGACGAGGTCGAGGATGACGTCGCGGCCGCCGGGCCACTCGCGGGTCAGCTTGAGCGTGCCCGTACAGACGACGAGCATCCAGTCGGCGGGGTCGCCCTGGCGCCAGAGCACGTCGCCCCGCTTGTAGCGAAGGATCTCGCCCTGCTGCATGATCGCGGCGTTGACGTGGGCCTCGAGACAGGGATGGACGCAGGGGCAGATCGTGCGTTCGGTCGGCATGGGGTCACCGGGTGGAGGGGGCGGTGAAGACTGCAAGGGTCGTGCCAGGATCTGAGTGCGCAATCATGATCTGCGGCAGAATTCGAACATCCGCGATCGGTGGAGGCACCCCCTCGTGGGGGCGGTCATCCGAACGTGCGAAAACACACAACCCGATCGGATGCCCCCTGTTGTATCTCGCACAAGTGATGTAGATCAGATGCCCCACCCTGGGAGGCCGTATGTCCGGTCAGGCGAAGATCCTGGTCTGCGACGACGAGGAGCTCATCCGCTGGTCGCTGTCCGAGTACCTCCAGAAGGAGGGGTACCGCGTGGTGGAGGCGGCAGACGGGATGCAGTGCCTCGAGCAGGTCGCCAACGAGGTGCCGGACCTCGTGGTCCTGGACCTCAAGATGCCCCGCATGGGGGGGATGGAGGTCCTCCAGCACCTCCAGGACACCGATCCGCTGCTGCCGGTGGTGGTCATCACCGCCCACGGCGCGGTGGACTCGGCGCTCGAGGCGACGCGGCTCGGGGCGCGGGCCTACCTCGCGAAGCCGTTCGATCTGCGGGAGGTGGGCCTCCTGCTCCAGCAGGTGCTCAAGGCCCACTCGCTCGAGGCCCAGGTCCGGTACCTGAGGGACCGCCGCGCCTCGTCCTACGACCGAGTGATCGGGCAGTCCGCGGCCATGCGCCGCCTGGTGGAGACGCTGCGTCGCCTCGAGACCGTGGACGCCCCGACCGTGCTCCTCATCGGCGAGTCGGGCACGGGCAAAGACCTCATCGCCCACGCCATCCACGAGAACGGCATGCGCCGGAACGCGCCCTTCATGGAGGTGGACTGCGCGGGCCTCACCGAGACGCTCATCGAGTCGGAGCTGTTCGGGCACGAGCGGGGCGCCTTCACCGACGCCAAGACGACCAAGCGGGGGCTGTTCGAGCTGGCCCGCGGGGGCACCATCTTCCTGGACGAGATCAGCGAGATGTCGGTGGGGACCCAGGCCAAGCTCCTCCGTTCGCTGGAGAACCGCCGGTTCAAACGGGTGGGCGGTGTCGCGGACATCGAGCTCGACGCCGGGATCATCGCCGCCACCAACCGCGACCTGGGCGAGGAGGTGCGCCAGGGCCGGTTCCGGGAGGATCTCTTCTTCCGCCTCAACGTGGTGCGGATCATCGTCCCCCCGCTCCGCGCCCGGCGGGAGGACATCCCGCTCCTGGCCGAGCACTTCCTGAAGCGGTTCAACCAGAAGTTCGGCCGGGACGTCCGGAGCATCTCGCCGGAGGCGCAGCGGCGCCTGAAGGCCTATGCCTGGCCCGGCAACGTCCGGGAGCTGCGCAACGTGCTCGAGCGGGTGGTGATCCTGGAGGCGGACGAGGTCGTCCTGGCCTCCCACCTCCCGCCGGAACTGCGGTTCCCCTCGGACGCCGACGAGGGAGCGCTCCCCGAGACGCGCTTCGTTCTCCCCGAGCAGGGTCTGGACCTCGAGACCCTGGAGCGGAGCCTGCTCGACCAGGCCATGGCCCGGACGGGCGGCAACCAGTCCCAGGCCGCCCGCCTCCTGGGCATCAGCCGGTACGCCCTGCGCTACCGCCTGGAGAAGGCGAAGGATCCCCAGGCGCGGGGAGGCTGACGCGGAACGTGGTCGGGTCGCCCGGCGGAGACGCGAGCTCGAGCGTGCCCCCCATGGCCTCCAGGAGCGTGCGGGCCAGGGCGAGCACGAGGCCGCTGCCCGTCCGGGTCCGGACCCGGGAGAACGGATCGAAGAGGCGGGCCCGCGCCGCGGTGGGCACGGGGGGACCGTCGTCCGAGACCGTGAGGCGGGGCCCCGGGCCGACGCGGACCTCCACGCCGTCGGGCCGGGCCGCCACTGCGGCCGCCTCGGCGAGGAGGCCGGCCAGCCCCTGGTGCAGGAGGGAGGGATCGGCCAGGGTGAGCGCCGGCCCGTCCACGTGGACCCGCGCAGCCGGTGCCGCCGCGAGCACGGCGTCGCGCGCGGCCGACGCCAGGTCCACGACGGACCGCGTCGGGGAGGGGGGGCGCGAGAACTCGACGAGGTCCTCCACGATCCGGTCCAGGCGGCCGACCTGGGCCTGGACCTTGCGCAGGACGTCCCCGTGGCGGGGATCGCCCGGGGACGAGGCCACCACCTGGAACGCCAGCGAGAGGGCGGAGAGTGGGTTGCGCATCTCGTGGGCCACGTTGGCCGCGAGCACCGCGGTGCGGGCCTGGCAAGCCTGACGCTCGGCACGCACGACGGCTTCCACCGCCTCCGTGACGTCGTCGAGGAGGACCACCACCTCGGCCGAACGACCGGGTACGGGCGCGATCCGCACCCTCAAGTGGCGAGCCGTCAGCCCCTCGCCGATCACCACGCGGGGGACGTGAACCGGCAGGCGGGTGGACAGGGCCTCCCCGATGCGGGTGGGAAGGTCGGACGCCTGCAGGATGGCAGGGGGGATCACGGCGTCGAAGCGACGTCCTTGCAGGTCGGTCACGTCCAGGCCGGGCAGGCCCGCCCCGAAGACCTGCGTCACCGTGCCGGCAGGATCGAGGCGGAAGGCCACACCCGCGAAGGCGAGCGACCCGCCGATCTCGAGCCAGGTGGGATCACGGTCGCGACCGGCCGGAGGGGGCGAAGGGGACATGGGAGCGTGCGGCCTCACCCGCTCCCTGTGGGATAGCACACATCGCGCGCCAGCGGGCGCCGGGACACGGCCACCACCGTGCCGGGATCCCACCGCAGCAGATCCAGGATCCAGGCCGGCTCGGGCCCGTCCGGGTCCACGGGCACCACCACGATCCGGCCCGGAGAACCGCCGGTCCGGGTCCGGAGACGGGGCTCGGGAACCTCCTGGAGGGGGACACCGGCCCCCTCGGCGAGGAGGCCCGCGAACACGCGGGGGGCACCGCCCGTGGGCTCGCCGTTGGAGGCGAGGATCACCTCGCGTGCGCGCGCCGACGGCGGGTCGCACGGGGCGGGCCGCACGGCCGCCACCGGCAGCGGGGAGCACCGCATCACGCTGCGGGCGAGGCCCGGGGGCTCGTCGGGATCGCGGTGGGTGCCGAGGAGGATCCAGCGGCAGGGAGTGACCGCGGCACACCGGCAGATGCCCTCGGTGGCGTCACCCTCCACGGTGCGGATCCGGACCCGCGCCCCACCGGCCCGGAGCGGGGCCGAGAGGACGTACAGGTCGGCGAGATCGGCGAGCGGGGACGGCGCGCCGGACACGTGGATCACGAGCGGCACCTCGCCCGTGGCCCGCGCGAGCAGGCCGGCCACCCGGAGGGCGTCGGGGTGGGTGCAGGGCAGGTCGAGGGCGACGAGGAAGGCCACGGGTCCCGTCGCGAGCAAGGTCCGTGCCGGGATCGGGCCCGCGGCACGGAGATCCACCGGACGCCGATCCGGCGCATGGACGCTTTAGAAGTACAGCCGGGTCTGGAGGTACCCGATCACGGGGACGAGCCCGAACTCGGAGCGGGGCTCGACGCCGACCGGCCGCTTCCCGGCACCCGCGAACACGCCCGCGGCGAGGTCGGCATCGACCGCCGCCGACCAGGTGAGCGTGGCGCCGAGGAGGGCGCTCGGATCCAGGACGTTGACGACGGCGAGGGCGCTCGCGCCGACCAGGGGCGTCACCTCCTGGGCCACCGAGAGGCCCGCGTAGGCGTGGCCGTAGAGCCACAGGTCGCCCCGGGTCCATCTCTCGTCGGTGGCCAGTGCGAAGTACGCCTCGGCCTCGGCCTCCCCGAAGGTCTGGCCGTAGAGTTCGCCGGTGACCGTGGTGGTGTCGGTGGGCCGCCAGAGTGCACCGGCCACGCCACGGACCTCGGAACCGTCGTCGGTGAGCGTCACCGCCAGGTCGCCGTAGAGGCCCACCGGCCCGGCGGCGCCCGACACCGAGGCTCCCAGGACGGGCTCGTGGTACAGCAGGCCCGCGAACAGCGCGAGGTCCGTGCCCAGGAGCGTGGTCCGGCCGTCGACGACGACCGCGCTCTCCTCGAGACGCCAGTCGCCCAGGTATGCCCCGAGCACGGTCACCTGGGTGGACGTGCCGGCGTAGGCGTCCACGCGGACGGCGTCGACGCCGGGCTTGTACTCCGTGTCGAGGGTGGTGGGCGTGAAGGGGGCCACGAGGTCGAGCGGCGTGAAGAGCCTCCCCTCGCCGAAGGAGACGGGCTGGCGTCCCACCGCCGCCTCGAGGCCGGAGCGCACGATCGTGACGGCCGCCCGGTCCACCCGGAGTCGGGCCTCGAGATCGGCGCCCTCCTCGAGATCCCAGGTGAGCGGGAGCGCCTCGGGCGCCTCGACCCCCGTTCCGGTGTCGATCCCGCCGAGGCCCCGGAATGCGCCCGAGCCGGCGGTGATCTCAGGGTGGACGTCCACCCGGAGCCACTCGCCCTCGCGGAGCGCGAGCGCGAGGCGACCCGACACGGTGGTCAGCGTGAAGGGATCCGCGGGCAGGAAGGCCCACTCGTAGGGCCAGCCCGCGATGACGAAGCTCTTGACGTGCCCGCTGGCGTCCAGGGTGGCGCCGCGGGCCGCGGCGAGCGCGAGGAGCAGGGCCGGTGCCCCCATCGACCCGGCCTACCGCTTCAGGGCCTGCAGGGTGAACGTGGACTCCGGGAGCGGCACGTCGAACTCGATCCGGTCGTACACGACCTCGGTGAACTCACCGGGATCGTCGGCCGGCACGAGGCGCATGCGCGCCGGGATCCGGCGGCCCCCGACCGCGCGCACGTCGTCGAACGTCATGGTGCGCTTGAGCGCTCCCTTCTCGTCCCAGTAGGTGATCTCCACCGGCAGCTCGTCGGTGGCGCTGATCCTCACCACGATCCGCCCCCAGACCACCGCGGCGTCGGGCTTGGGGATGCAGTCGATCACCCATTCCTTCCCGGGATTCTGCTCGGGCCTGGACGTGATGGTGTACGTGAAGTCCTCGGCCATCCGAGAGTCCTTCACCAGGTCGTCGTTCGTGAAGTGGCTGCCCATCCATGCACCCGAGCGCATGGAGGCCGGCACCTTCATGGTGCGGTCCACCTTGGGCAGGTAGTTCCAGACGTCCTCGCCGACCTTGAGCGTCGCCATGCCCGCCTCCTTGGCGGGAGCCCGGATCACGACGAGGAAGCGATCCTCGCCCTGGGACCAGGACTCCATGGTGAGGCTGCGGTCGTAGCGGTCGGTCTTGACGTGCATCGTCAGGGTGCCGTGGCTGGACGCGCCGCGGTGGAGGTCGTCGGTGCGGTCGAGCAGCGCCCGCGCGAGGGCCTCGTCGGAGCCCGCGGCGCGCACCGGGCCGGCGGAGAGGAGCCCCAGGACGAGGGCGAGGGCGGCGAACAGGCGGGAGGGGCTCATGCCTCGGCCTCCTTGGTCTCGTCGGCAGCCACCCGGCCGTCCACCAGGCGGATCAGCCGGTGCGCGTGGGCCATGACACGGGGATCGTGGGTGGAGAAGACGAAGGTCACGCCCTGATCCCGGTTGAGGCGGGCCATCAGGTCGAGCAGGCGCTCGGCCGTCTCGGAGTCGACGTTGGCGGTGGGCTCGTCGGCGAGCACCACGGCGGGGCTCGAGGCGATGGCGCGGGCGATGGCCACGCGTTGCTGCTGGCCCCCCGACATCTGGTTGGGCCGCCGGTCCTCCAGCCCCTCCAACCCGACCTCGGCCAGGAGGGCCCGGACCCTGCGGCGGCGCTCGGCGCCGGGGACACCCTGCAGGACCAGCACCGACTCGGCGTTCTCCAGCGCGGAGAGCACCGGGATGAGGTTGTAGGCCTGGAACACGAACCCGATGCGGTCACGGCGCAGGCGCGCGAGCTCCCGCCGGGACAACCGGCCGAGGTCCTGGCCCTCCAGCCGGATCGTGCCTGAGGAGGGGCGGTCGAGGGCGCCGATGAGGTTGAGGGCGGTGGTCTTGCCCGAACCCGAGGGGCCGCAGATGGCCACGAACTCGCCCTTCTCGATGCGGAGATCGAGCCCGCGCAGGGCGGGCACGCTCACGGAGCCCTGCCGGTAGACCTTGGTCACGCCCGTGCACTCGACGATGGGTACGCTCATCTCACACCACCTTGATGGACTCGACGGGTTCGATGCGGCCGACCTTCCAGGCGGGGTACAGGCCGGCCGCGAGCGTGGCGAGGAGGATGGCCAGTGCGATGAACACGGCGTGCTCGGGGAAGATGCCGATGCGCATGATCGGATCGAAGCCCACGCCGGCGATGTCGATCGCCTGCCCTTCCTGGCTGAAGGCCCCGGACAGGTCGATGCCGTGCCTGGCCAGGGGGAGGTACACCGGAAGCGTGAGGAGTACGCCCGTCACCATGCCCAGCACCGCGAGCCACGCGCTCTCCCACATCACGAGGCGGAAGAGCTGGCCCGCCGAGTAGCCGAGGGCCCGCATGATCCCGAACTCGCGGACCCGTTCCATCACCGAGACGAACAACGTGTTGAAGATGCCGGCACACACGAGGATCGCGACGATCACGGCCATGACACGGCCACCACCCACCTTCATCGCGATGAAGGAGCGGATCTCCGGGAGCACCTTGTCCCAGGTCAGGACCACGGCGTCCGGCACGAGAGGGGCGAGGCGCTCCGCGACGGCGTCGCTCCGGCGTGAGTCCGAGAGGAATACCGCCACCTGGGTGGCCTCGGTGGGGTCGTAGCCGAGGACATGCCGGACCGTGCCGAGGGGCAGGAGGGCCATGCCCACGTCCAGGCTCGGGGTGTGGGTGGTGACGATGCCCGTGAGGCGCTCCATGCCGGCCACGATCTCGCCATGGCGATCGGTGAGCGTGAAGACGACCTTGTCGCCGAGCTCGGCGCCCAGGTTGCGGGCCAGCGTGCTCCCGAGCACGATCCCCCTCGCGTCGGCGGAGGGCAACATCTCTCCCGCCACGATCGCGTCCCGGAAGCGCATCGTCTGCTCGGTCTCGGCGGCCGGGTCGAAGGCGATGAACAGGGCGCCGAAGCTGTCGTCGGAGGTGGACAGCATCGTCATGCCCGAGGTCCGGTCCACGGCCGTGGACACCCGGCGGTCCGCCTTGGCCGCGGCCCGCTTGTCGTCGGTGGCCCGGACGGTGTGGGTCAGGGTGGGGCTGTCGGCGTACTCCGGGTGCTGGACCGTGACGTGGCCCGAACCCAACCGCGCCGCGGTGTCGATGAAGTCCGAGAACGAGCGATCCTGGGTCGCCGTCATGATCACGGCGAAGAAGGAGCCGAAGCCGATGGCCACGAGCGTCAGCGCCGTGCGCATCCGGTGCCGCCACAGGTTGCGCCACGCCATCCGGTACAGCGCGGGTCCGGTCATGGGCACCTCCTTCCTACCGTTGGTTCCGCATGGCTTCGACGGGCTGGATGCGGGCAGCCTTGAGCGCCGGGTAGAGCACCGCGAGGACCACGATCACGAGGAGCAGGACCACCGGCAGGCTCAGGCCTTCGACGGTGTAGATCCCCTTCCATACGGGCCGCATGACCACCCC
Source organism: Deltaproteobacteria bacterium (assembly GCA_041309225.1). Lineage (GTDB taxonomy): Bacteria > Myxococcota_A > UBA796 > UBA796 > JAFGLY01 > JAFGLY01. The sequence goes on from JBFYZZ010000152.1 coordinate 41,296, forward strand.
CATCATGTCGATCCCTCCGACGCTCCCCATGTCGATGCCGTGGGTGGATATGAACCACGTCGTGGGAAGGGCGATCAGGCCTCCGGCCACCACGGCCACGGCCGCCTGGAGCAGGCTCTCCACCAGGATGAGCGCGAACACCCGGAAGGGGCCGGCGCCGAGGGCCTTCAACACCCCGAACTCACGGATCCGCTCGAAGACGGCCATGAGCATGGCGTTGAGCACCAGGATGGCCACCGCGAGGTAGATGATCACGTAGATGACGCTCATGAAGACCTGGGTGGAGTCGAGCATCTGGCCCACCACGGGCTGGATCTCGCGCCAGGTCATCACCCGTGCACCGTCTCCGGCCACGCCCGCCACCGCCGCCTTGGCCGTGTCGAGCAGCACCTCCGGCGGCCGGCGCACGACGATCTCGTGGGCTCCGAGGGGCAGGACCATGAGCTCCCGGAAGCTGTCGGCGAGCAGGAAGACGGTGCCCCGGTCGGTACCCGCCGCCACGCTGCCGAGCACGCCCCGGACGGTGTAGAGGTCGTTGCACATGCTGCCGTCGGTTCCCTGGGAGAGCACCACCAGCTCCCCGCCCACACCCACCGACAGGGCCCGGGCGAGCCCCTGGCCGATCACGACACCCTTGGGATCGGCCGGATCGAGCCACGCGCCGCCCGGCTTCACGTGCTGGGCGAGGCGGGTGATCCGAGCCTCCCGCACCGGATCGAGGCCGCGGAGCGTGATCCCGGAGGAGAACTCGGCGGAGGCGGCGAGGCCTCCTCCGAGGAGCCGGGGTGCAGCCGGGTACCCCAAACCTTCGATCCTCTCGAGGATCGCATCGGCGTCGGGCAGGACCTCGTGGAGCGACGGGCGCTCCAGGTATGTGGGGGTGTGGACCTGGAGATCGCCGGTCTCCAACTGGACGAAATCGTCCTGCATGTTCTGGAGCATGCCGGTGACCAGTCCCGAGTAGTTGAGCTCCACCCAGAGCGCGAGGCCCATGGCGGCGACGGTGACCCACGTGCGGCGCTGGTTCCGCCAGATGTTGCGCCACGCCATGACGATCAGGTTCATGGGGCCTCCGGGGCGAACCAGGGGAGAAGCGTGTCGTCGGAGACGAGTAACAGGGAACCCGGACGGGCGCCGAGCACGCGGCAGAGGGCCTCGTCGTGGGCTGCGCAGGCGGCGCGGAGCTCGGCCAGCACCCCGGCGCCCCGATCCCCGGCCACGGCGCGGCGAGCGAGGAGCTCCGACACGGACATGCCGATGCGCGCCACGATGCGCGCCGCGGTGGCGGGATCGGAGACGGAGAACGCTCCCTCGGTCACCCCCTGCTCCACGACCTGGGCGACCAGGGGCTCCGTGGCGGCGAGGTTGGCACCCATGAGGCGGGCCAGGAGCCCGGCGTTGGCCGGGTCGTACAGGACGCGGCCCAGGTCGACCAGGAGCTCCCGCCGGTCGGACTTCCAGGTGCCGGCCCGGGCGAAGAGGGTGTTCAACTTGTCGACGGCGCCGAGCGCGGGATCCTCCACGACCGGCCGGAGGGACTCCCTGCCCTCCTCGCGGAGGCGATCCACCAGGGCGCCGAGCAGCGCTTCCTTGGAGCGGTAATGGTGGTAGAAGGTGCCCTTGGCGATCCCCACCGCGTCGATGACGGACTGGACGGGCGTGCGCGCGTAGCCCCGCGTCATGAAGAGACGCCGGGCGGCGTCGAGGATCTCGTCGTGACGGACCCGGGCGGGCTTGGTGGTACGAGGCATGGGCGGGACATTCTTACCGACCGACGGTCGGTCGTTCGGCTTACGATTACCTGGAACGCCAGACACCGTCAAGCGGGTCCGGCGCCGATTGACCCCCGCGGCGGGCGCCCGCTATACTCGACCGGTCTCTGGTTGAGGAGGTCGCCGTGCCCAAGGTCACCGACAGGCTCGGCCGTCCGGTGTCCGGCCAGATGCCCGGGCTCGTGGAGGCCCTCGTCACGGACAACCAGGACGAGGACAGCCTCGGGCGGGTGAAGGTCAAGTTCCCCACGCTGCCCGACATGCCCGAGTCCTACTGGGCGCGTCTCGTGATGCCCATGGCCGGCGCGAAGCGGGGGTGGATGACCATCCCCGAGGTCGAGGACGAGGTCCTCGTCGCGTTCGTCCACGGTGACGTCAACCACGCCATCGTCCTCGGCTCGCTGTGGAACGGCCAGGACACACCGCCTTACGCCAACGAGGACGGCGACAACAACCTCCGCGTGTTCCAGTCCCGCTCGGGCCACCGGCTGACCTTCGACGACACCTCCGGATCGGAGCGGATCGAGCTCGTCACCAAGGACGAGAAGATCCGCATCGTGCTCGATGCGTCAGGTGAGACCCTCTCCGTCTACGCGGACAAGGACATCATCGTCGAGGCCGGGGGCTCGATCACCCTCAAGTGCACGGACCTCAAGCTCGAGGCCTCCAGCAGCGTCTCCATGAAGGCCTCGAGCGAGCTCAAGGCGGAGGCATCCTCAGCCCTGACGGTCCAGGCCAGCGGCACCCTCACGGTCAAGGGCGCCACCGTCAACGTCAACTAGGGGTCATCATGGTCCACGGTGTGGTGGTCGGCATCGTCACCGACAACAAGGACCCGGCCAACTTCGGCCGGATCAAGGTCCGATTCCCGGTGGACAGCGACACGGACGTGGAGTCGGACTGGGTCCGCCGGATCTCGCCCATGGCCGGGAAGGACCGGGGACTCGCGATGATCCCCGACATCGGCACCGAGGTGATCCTCGGGTTCGCCTACGAGACGCTCACCCCCTACGTCCTCGGATCGGTCTACAACGGCGGGGACGACACGCCGGATCCGTACAAGAACGAGGACGGGCACGACGACCACCGGCGCTTCTGGTCGCGCGCGTCGCACCGCGTGGACTTCGACGACACCCAGGGCGCCGAGAAGGTCACGATCGAAGCCACCTCGGAGAGCCAGGCCGTCACGGCCGAGCTCGACGCGAAGGAGGGCACGCTCACGGCCAAGGCCAAGGGGGACGTCACCCTCGAGGCCGGCGGCAGCCTCACGTTCAAGTGCCAGGAGCTCACGATCGAGGCCGGCGGCGCGGTCTCGCTCAAAGCCAGCGGGGAGGCGGTGTACGACTCCGGGGGCGGCGCCACCTGGCAGGCCACGGGGGCCGCCGCCCTCAAGGGGAGCATGGTCAACATGAACACCGGCGGCGGCGGCAGCGCCCAGGCCCCGCCTCCCACCCCCGAGCACAAGCACCCCCCGGTGACGTAGGCGCCTCCTCGCAGGGAGCGCGACGCCCGGCTACCCCTGCGGGTGACCTCGGGAGCGAGGTGCGGCATGCCCGACCCCAAGCAGAGCGATCTCCTCCTCGCCCGCGTCCGGGACGGCCTCAAGCGGCGGGGTTGGACCACCGCCGTCCTGGCCTCCAGGGTGGGGATGGAGCGCGGTCGGCTGAGGCGGATCCTGGCAGGGCGCGAGCCGCTCACGGTGGACGAGTTCGGTGCCATCGTGGAGGCGATGGCGCTGACGCCCGAGGAGATGGGCCTGCCGGCGGGGCTGGCTGCGGGGGAGGCGGCCGGGTCCGCGCCCGAGCCGCCGGACGCCCCGGCGCCGGACGCCCCCTGGGTGCCCGATCCCGACGGCATCCAGGCCGAGCAGTGCCTCCGCCTGGGCTTCACGTGCGGCATCGATCTGCTGTTCCACGCCCGGACCGCGGAGCTCGAGGGCAGCGGGGTCCCCCGGGCGATCCTGGCCCGCTTCCCAGAGCGGGTGCCGATCCGTCTCGACGCGGCCTACCATCCCCACAACCGGCCCCGGTACCTGCCCGAGGGCCTGGAGCTCCGCCTGTCCTTTGACGGCGTGGCCACGTGCCTGTTCCCCTGGTCCTCCATCGAGCAGGTGGTCTTCCTCGTCGAGCGTCCGGAGCCCGCCGTGGAGCCGGAGCCCCCGGCGCCGGGCGGCCCGCCGAGACTCAGACTGGTGACGTCCTGACCGGCGGCCCGGGCAGGACACGGGAGGGGCGTGACCGGCTACTCCGCGATGTCCACGTTCCCGGACTCGTCCACGGTCAGGGGCACGTCGCCGAACGGGGTGTCCACGTTGGTGACGGCATCGAGGCCGATCCGGACCGAGTCGCCCGTGAGGACGTCGTAGAGGGCTGAGATCACGCTCAGGTTGTCGATCGTGATGGGGAGCGGGACCACCCCGAGGGTGGCCCCCTCCACGCCGCCCAGATCGAGGAGGCCCGACGCCGCCTCGGTGCCCGCGAGCGAGACGGTGTAGTCGAAGTCGTTGAACCAGAGGGTGGAGCCGTGGTCGTTGTCGATGTCGAGGTCCAGCGCGAGCTCGATTGCGGAGAGCGTGAGGGACTCCACGCGGAGCTCCCCGAGGTCGATCGTGGGGGTGCGCAGGGCCGGGAAGTCGCCCCCCGCGTCGTAGGGCAGGTCCACCGCCCCTACGGGCGTGTCGAAGCCGAACGACCCGGTGAGGGCGAAGGGGACGGCGTCGTCGCCCCGCACCGCCTGGACCAGCTCGTAGACGCTCTCGAAGAGGAGGTCCACGGGGAGGGCCAGCTCGCTCGCGTCGTCGGCCAGGAGCACGAGTCCGTCGGGGTCGTCCCCGGAGAGGAGCTCCACGCCGCCGAGCGCGAGGCTGTAGTCGAACCGGGCGAGGGGGACCTCCACCGGGTTCGGGTTGTCCACGAGGAACACGAAGTCGGTGCTCACCTGCGTCCAGTTCACCGACTGCACGTCGAGGCGGTCGAACGTCACGGTGGGCAGGTAGGGATCGAGTTCGGAGCACCCTGAGAGGAGGGCGAGGAGGGGCAGCAGGCGATGGGACACGGAGCCTCCCGGGAGACAGGAAGCGCAGGATAGCGCCACGGCGGCACGGCCGACAAGGGCAACGTACCCGACGGCCGCTGGCCGGATGTCGTGACGCTACCTGTGCTTCCGTGGAGCTGCACCTCTGCGCCCGCATCTCCGCCACCCCGCTCCGTCAGGCGCCGATGGGGAGCCCGGCGATCACGAGCGTGCAGGCGTCCACGGCCCCGTAGCGCCCGTGGTCGGAGGCGATCTCCACCACGCGGCCGAGGAGGTCGCGCAGCGGGACGGAGAGCGACACCCCGAGGAGCCCCCCCTCGGCCTGGTGATCCCGGTAGACGAGGACGTCGCAGGCCGTCTCCAGCCGGCCCGTGGCGATGTCCACGGGATCGGGGCGGTGGAAGTTGTCGAGCACCACGTACTCGCGGAGGTCCATGCCGATGGCGTTCCGCGTGCGGCTGCCCGGTCGGATTACGAGGTTGGAGGGGCGCACCTCGGTGCCGACGGTGTGCCCGGTGGGCGCGAGGCCCCGTGCCCGGGCCGTCCACGGATCCACGAAGAGGCCCGCGATCAGGCCCTCCCGGAGGACCACGACCGGTGCGGGGGGGACCCCGCGGTCGTCGAACGAGCGGCTCTCGAGCGCACCGGGCAGGCCCGGATCGTCGATGACGTGCAGGAGGGGGCTCGCGAGTCGCTGGCCGAGGAGCCCGGCCACGAAGGACCGGCCTCCGAACACCGCCGGCGCGGCGAAGGCGGGTGCCATGGCGTTCACGAGGTGAGCGGTGCACGAGGGGCGCACGAGGATCGGCACCACGGTGCCGAAGGGCCGCGCCGGCTGGTGGAGGATGGCGAGGCGGCGCCCCAGCTCGAGGCCGAAGGGCACCGCGGCCAGGTTGGCGAACTGCCGGGTGGCGATCTCGCGGTGGTGAGCGCGTCCGGACGGCCCCATGCGGGCCGTGACGCGGGCGCGGTACCGGGTGGATCGCTCGTCGGCCGCGGTACCGCGCGTGCTGGCGAAGGCACGCAGGAGCCGGGCCTCCTCGTACACCACGGACTCCACCACGAGGCCCGGATCGACCTCCCGGCAGCCGTGCGCGTTGGCCTCCACGACCTCCAGGCGATCCTCCATGCCGAGGGAGCGGTTGCGGCGGTCCTCCAGGGCCCGGCCCCGCGGATCGAGGTCGACCTTGTCCGCCGGGGCCGCGTGAGGATCCGGGGGGGCCTCCCTGGCCACAGCCAGGGCGGCATCCAACCGGCCCTCGGCGCGATCGAGCAGGACCGCGGCTTCGAGGGGACCCGGCATGAAGGCCTCGAACGGTGCACTGCGGCCACCCGCCAGGTAGACGCGGCCCACGATACGGGTCGCGACCTCGTCATCCGGCGGGGACACCCGGCCGTCGCGCCAGGCGAACGACAGGGAGTCGCCCTCCACGAGAAGGGCCTCGGCCCCCCGGGCTCCCTTCCGGACCGAGGCATCCATGAGGCGGGCGAGGAGGACGGGCGCGTCCATGCGTGACCTCCGGGGCGCGCGGGGCGGTGGGCCACCGCGGGGAGGGGAGATAATGCGGGCCGCACCGGCCGTGCACCCCGACGTTCTCCCCAGGAGTCGCGATGCGGAACCGCGAACGCCGTCCCCGAAGGCTCGGAGCGCTGTTCCTGGTCCTCCTCGGCCCCGCCCTGCTCGCGGCCGCTCCGCCGGTCCAACCCGAGCGCATCGTGGCGGTGGGCGATCTCCACGGCGACGCCGTCGCCGCCCGCACGGCGCTCGGCCTCGCGGGCCTGGTGGGGCCCGACGACCGCTGGCGGGGCGGGCAGACGGTCCTCGTCCAGACGGGCGACGTGATGGACCGGGCGGACGACGTCCGCACCCTCATCGACCTCCTCGACCGCCTCGAGGAGGAGGCCGAGGCGGCGGGCGGCCGCGTCGTCGCGCTCCTGGGCAACCACGAGATCATGAACCTGAAGGGCGACTTCCTGTCGGTGACCGCCGGCGATCGGGCCGCCTTCGGGGGCGCGGAGGCCCGGCGGCAGGCCCTCTCGGCCGGCGGTGCGTACGGACGCCGACTGAGGAGCCTCGACGCCGTCGTGCAGATCGGCGACACGGTCTTCGTGCACGCCGGCATCGGCCGGGCCTGGGCCTCCCTGGGGGTGGCGGGCATCAACGACGCCGTCCATCGGGCCCTCGCCGCGGGGGGAGGCCCCGTCCTGGAGCGGGACGGGCCGCTCTGGTACCGGGGCTACTTCCGGAACGACGAGGCCCAGGCCTGTGCCGAGGCTTCGGAGGTGCTCCGGACGCTCGGCGCTCGGCGCATGGTCATGGGTCATACGGTGCAGGACGGCGGCCGCCCGGTCGCCCGGTGCAAGGGCGCCATCGTGGGCATCGACACGGGGGCCTCCCAGGCCCTGCGGGGCCGGCCCTCCGCCCTGGAGATCCTCCGGGGCGACGCCCGGGCCCTCGTACCCGAGGGCGTGGTGGACCTGCCGGATCCCTGAATCAGGCCGCCTTCCGGGCCGGCTTCACCATCGCGATGATGCCCGTGGCCACGAGGCAGAGGATGCCGCAGATCGTGAACGCCAGGGGGAAGTTCTTGAGGTCGCCGAGCTTGCCGCCCAGGATGGGGCCGAAGATGCCACCGATGCCGTAGGCGAGGAAGACCCAGCCGTAGTTCTGGCCGACGAACCGGTTGCCGAACGTGTCGGACGTGATGGCAGGGAAGAGCGCGAAGTTGCCGCCGAAGTTGAAGCCGATGAGGACGGCGAACAGGTAGAGCGTGGCCGGCGTGCCGGCCATCCACTGGAACAGGATGACGAACACGCCCTGGGTGGCGTACATGACCACGAGCGCGGTCTTCCGCCCGATACGGTCACTCACCATCCCCCAGAGGATACGGCCCATGCCGTTCGCCAGGGCGAAGAAGACGCCCATGGCCATGGTCGCGACGGCGCTCGCAGTCGCCGTGTCCATCCCGCGGGCCTGGAGGGCGTCCATCGGGAAGAGCTTCATCAGGCCGATGCTCATGAGGCCGGCCGAGGCGCCGCAGGCGAAGGTCAGGAGGATCATGTAGTACTGGGGCGTTCGGAGCATCTCGGACGAGGTGAAGTCCAGGGCGCCCGCGGCAGGCGCGCCGGTGGCCCCGGCCACCGGGGGATTCCAGCCTTCGGGCTTCCATCCATCTGGCGGCCACCGCATCCAGATGGCACCGACGAGGCAGACCAGGGCGTAGGTGACGCCGTAGACCATCCAGGTCCGGTCGAGGCCGAGGGTGGCGAGGAAGTGGCCGCCCCCGAGCTTGCCCAGCGAGTCGGCGAGGGTCATCCACAGGGTGGACCCGAACCCGAACCCCGCCACGGCAAGGCCCGACACGAGGCCCTTCTTGTCCGGGAACCAGCGCATGCCGACCGCGATCGGGACGACGTACCCGAGCCCGATCCCGCTGCCGCCCACCACGCCCACCAGGAGGAGGGTGGACCAGAAGTGGGTGCCGCCCAGGAGGCCCGCCAGGAAGTAGCCGCCGCCGAGGACCAGGCCGCCGGCGATGGCCAGTCTCCGTGGACCGACCTTGGGCATCATGCGACCCGCGATCACCATCACGATGGCGAAGAAGGCCAGCCCGGCCGAGAACACCCACTGGGTCTCGGTCTTGGACCACCCGGCCTCGGTCAGGACCTTCGTGTACACCGACCAGGCGTAGATGGCTCCCAGGCAGAACTGGATCAGGATGGCGCCGACCACGACCAGCCAGCGGTTCTGGACCTTCTGTACCGACACGGTGACCTCCGGAGGAACGGGATGCAGCTCGAGCGTGGAGAAGGGGCTCAGCTACCCCGATCCGCTCGCCGATTCAAAGCGATCGTGGCGGGTTGCCCGCGGGATTCGAGCCCTTGCACACCCCGCTCCCGAACGCACGGAGGCTGCGGCCCCTCGCGGGACCGCAGCCTCCAGGAGATCCATGGGCTACTGGGCGTTCCGGACGAGGTCCTCGACCACCGCCGGGTCGGCGAGGGTCGTCGTGTCCCCGATGTTCCCGGGCTCGCCCTCGGCGATCTTGCGGAGGATGCGCCGCATGATCTTGCCGGACCGCGTCTTGGGCAGGGCATCGGCGAACTGCAGCTTGTCGGGCTGCGCGATGGGGCCGATCTCCTTCCGGACGTGGGTGAGGAGGGTCTTCTTGAGGTCGTCGCTCTTGGGGGTGCCGCGGTTGAGCGTGACGAACGCGTAGATGCCCTGGCCCTTGATGGGGTGGGGCATGCCGACCACGGCGGCTTCGGCCACGAGCGGGTGGGACACGAGCGCACTCTCGACCTCGGCCGTGCCGATGCGGTGGCCGGACACGTTGATGACGTCGTCGACCCGGCCCATGAGCCAGTAGTAGCCGTCTTCGTCCTTCCGGCAGCCGTCGCCCGTGAAGTAGATCCCCGGGTACATGGAGAAGTAGGTCTCCTTGAACCGGTGGTGCTGGCCGTAGACGGTCCGCATGATGCCGGGCCAGGGCTCGGTGATCACGAGCTTGCCGCCCTCGTTGACGTTGCACTCGGAGGAGTCGTCGCGGAGGATCTTGGGGGTGACGCCGAAGAACGGCATCGTGGCGCTGCCGGGCTTGAGCGGGAAGGCGCCGGGAAGCGGGGTGATCAGGATGCCGCCGGTCTCGGTCTGCCACCAGGTGTCCACGATGGGGCAGCGGCCCTTGCCGACGTGGGTGTGGTACCACATCCAGGCCTCGGGATTGATGGGCTCGCCTACGGACCCGAGGAGGATGAGGCTGGAGAGGTCGCACTTGTGCACCCACTCCTCGCCCTGGGCCATGAGAGCCCGGATGGCGGTGGGGGCGGTGTAGAACTGGGTGACCTTGTACTTGTCGACCGTCTCCCAGAAGCGAGCGGGCGTGGGGTAGGTGGGGACGCCCTCGAACATCACCGAGGTGGCGCCAACCGCGAGCGGCCCGTACACGATGTAGGAGTGGCCGGTCACCCAGCCGATGTCGGCGGTGCACCAGAAGACGTCGCCGTCGTGGTAGTCGAAGATGTACTTGAACGAGACGGCCGTGTAGACCATGTAGCCGCCCACGTTGTGCTGGACGCCCTTGGGCTTCCCCGTGGAGCCGGAGGTGTAGAGGATGAAGAGCGGATCCTCGGCGTCCATGATCTCGGCGGGGCACTCGGCGGCCGCCGTCTCCATGACATCGTGGTACCAGAGGTCGCGCCCGGGCTTCATGGCGGTGTCCATGCCCTTGCCCTCGCCGACGCGGCGGACCACCACGCACGTGGTGACCCGGGTACCCTCCTCCTCGGCCCCGTCCATGCCCTTGTCGGCCGAGGCCTTGAGCGGGACCGGCTTGTTGCCGCGGAAGGTGCCGTCGGTGGTGACGAGGGTGGTGCAGCCGGAGTCGACGATGCGGTCCTTGAGGGAGTCGGCGGAGAAGCCGCCGAACACCACGGAGTGGACCGCGCCGATCCGGGCGCAGGCCAGGACGGCCACCACGAGTTCGGGCACCATCGGCATGTAGATGGAGACCCGGTCGCCCTTCTTGACGCCCCGGGACTTCAGCACGTTCGCGAACTTGCAGACCTCCGTGTACATGTCGCGGTAGGTGATGGCCCGCTGCTCGCCCGGCTCGTTGCCCTCCCAGTAGATGGCGACCTGGTCGCCACGCGTCTCGAGATGGCGGTCGAGGCAGTTGACCGTGATGTTGGTCTTGCCGCCCTTGAACCACTGGATCGAGATGTCGCCGGTCCAGTCGTACTCGCGGACGCGGGTCCACTTCTGGGCCCACCAGAACTCGGAGGCGAGCTCGCCCCAGAACCCCTCCGGGTCCTGGATGGAGCGATCGTACATGGTCTTGTACTGCTCCATGGAGCTGATCCAGGCCCGCTGGCGGATGTTCTCGGGGACCGGGAACACCCGGTTCTCGACCATCATCGAGGTCATGCCCTTGGTGTGGGTGCTCATGCCGCTTCCTCTTGGTGGGGGTTTTTTCGGAAAGTCATCTTTGAAGCCCAGAAATACGCCTTCTAGTCCATCCGGGCCTGGGGACGGGTAAAAGGCTCGTCCGTTATCTCCCGCTCCCCGTGCCGTCAAGGATCGAGCGGCCCGTAGAATGCCCGTCGGCATCGGATGCGGCGCAGGTTCGGTTCGGATCGTCGGAGGGGACGGCCCGGGGGGGCGTTCGGGGAGTGGCCGGGTGCCGGGCGTGGAGCGGAAGGCGAGCCCCGTTCCACCCACCCGCTGCGGCCCCCCCCCCGGAGAGTGCGTGGCTGACGGCACGGCACGGGAATCGGGCGGTCGCCCTGCCCGCTTGCCTGGGCCGTCCCGTGGGGTATGGGACACGGGACCCGGCGTCCTCCATGGCCCTGAAGATCACCTGCCCCGCGTGCGGGATCGCCTACACGCTCCGGGACCCGCTCCCGGCGCCCGGGACCGTGCTCCACTGCCGGTGCGGGCAGGCCATGGCGGTGCGGTACCCGCCGGGGGTTCTCCGCCCGCCGGTGCAGGACGAGGAGCCCACGCGCCCCACCGAGCCCGCCACGGCGCCCACGAGTGCCCGGGAGAGGCCGGTGGTGGCCCCGCCACCCCGTCCCTCCCCTCCACCCCCTCCTCCGCCCCGATCGGCGGCGCGTCCCCCGCCATCGCCCATGCCGCCGCGGCCGGCGGCGCGTCCCCCCCCAACCCCCGTGCCGGAGCGCCGCCGATCCGGGCGTCGGGCCCTCCGGGCGCTCCTGGCGATCCCCGTGCTCGTCGCCCTCGGGATCCTGGCGATCGTCACGGTCTTCTGGTGGCTCGGACGGGACCTCCCCACGCTCGGGACCCTCGCCACGTACCGGCCGCCCACGGTCACGGTGGTCTACGACGTCGAGGGGCGCCTGTTGGGCGAGATCTACGAAAAGCGGCGCTATGTCGTCCCGCTCGAGCAGATCCCCGGGCACGTCCAGGACGCCTTCGTGGCGTCGGAGGACGCCTCCTTCTGGACGCACGGCGGGGTCGACCCGATGGGCATCGTGCGGGCCGTGGGCCGCAACGCCTTGCGGTTCAAGAAGGCGCAGGGCGCCTCCACCATCACGCAGCAGGTGGCGCGCAACTTCCTCCTGTCCAGCGAAAAGCGCTACTCCAGGAAGATCAGGGAGATCATCCTCGCCCGGCGCATCGAGCAGGCCTTTTCCAAGGAACGGATCCTCTACCTGTACCTCAACCAGATCTACCTGGGATCCGGGGCCTACGGCGTGGAGGCGGCGGCCCGCACCTACTTCGACAAGCACGTCCAGGACCTCACGCTCGCCGAGGCCGCCATCCTGGCCGGCCTGCCCCAGCGCCCCAGCGACTACTCCCCCATGCGGGACTGGCAGGCCGCACGCACGCGGCAGGAGTACGTCCTCGACCAGATGCTGGACAAGGGCTTCATCGACCGGGCCACCCGACAGGCGGCCCTCGACGCGGTGGTCCCGATCTCCCGGCGCCGCAACGAGTTCCTCGTCCAGGCCCCCTGGTTCACGGAGCACGTCCGGCGGTACCTGGTGGAGACCTACGGCTTCGACAAGGTCTACAACGACGGCCTCGAGGTCCGCAGCACCTGCGACCTCGACCTCCAGAAGGTCGCCCAGGAATCCGTCGTCCGGCGGGTCCTGGAGGCGGACAACCTCGTCGGCTGGCGCGGGCCGCTCGAGCACCTCGAGTCCGAGGAGGCCATCCGGGCCCGCCTCGACGCCGAGGAGCGGGCCCTGTGCGAGGCCTGGTCCGAGCGGAACCTGCGCGTGGCCGCCAGGGACGGTGGTCTGGGGGGCCACGATCCCGTGCCGGAGCGCTCGGTCCTGGAGGTCGGCGAGCGGTACACCGCGGTCGTCCTCGAGGCCCGCCAGAAGCACCTGGTGGTGGGCATCGGCGCCCACCGGGGCCTGGTCCCCCGCTCGTGGACGGCCTGGTCCTACAAGCCCGACGCATCTCGCATCGCCAAGTACCGCGAGCAGGACGACCTCACCCGGGCGTTCTCCCGGGGCGACGTCGTGGAGGTCACGGTGGAGGCGCTCTCCTCCGGGAGCGTGAAGGAGTTGGCCGGCTACGGAGAGGCGGGCCCGGGCCCCTTCGTGGCCGCCCGCATCTACCAGGCCCCGGCGCTCGAAGGCGCCTTCCTCCTGTGGCGCCTCTCGGACGGCGGCGTGCTGTCCATGGTAGGCGGGTACGACTTCGAGAAGACCGAGTTCAACCGGGCGGTCCAGGCCCGACGGCAGGTGGGGTCCACCTTCAAGCCCATCGTGTACGCGGCCGCCATCGGCACCCGCGAGGTGAGCTCGGCCACCGTGATCCAGGACGCTCCGCTCGTCTTCAACACCCTCAACGACAAGCTCTGGAAGCCTTCCAACTACGGCGAGGAGTACCTGGGCAACATCACACTGCGCCGGGCGCTCCAGCTCTCGCGCAACGTCTGCACCGTGCGGGTGCTCGACCGGACCGGCCTGGAGCCGGTGTTCCAGCTGGCAGGTCCCAGGCTGCGGATCGGGTACGACCGCCCCACCTGCAGCCGCACCCACATCCGCGAGGACGCCGAGTGCGGGGGCACCCGCACCCCGTCCCCGGTCAAGGGCATGTCCTGGTGTGAGGCGTGCGATCCCACGTCGTGCCCGCGCGTGGAACGGACCGACCGGATCACCTGCCTCGACGAGCCGGCAGTGGAGGGCGGTCGGACCTGGTGCCGGTCCTGCGACGTGAACCTGCGGGTCTGCCCCTGGATCCGGCTGGAGGAGATGCCCGCCGGCGATCCCTGCACCGACGCCCGCCAGGACGCCGAGGGCCGCACGGTGTGCCGCGTCTGCGACCTCTCGGTGGGCCTCGGATCCTCGTCGCTCACCATGGTCGAGCTGACCCGGGCCTACACCGCCTTCGCCACCGGCGGACAACTCGTGGAGCCGCACTGGATCGACCAGGTGGTGGACCGGGACGGCACCGTCATCGAGGCCTGGACGGCCCCCACGGCGTGGCCGGAGGCGCTGGAGCCCGGGGTGGCCAGCGTGGTGCACTGGATGCTGCGGGAGGTGGCCACCGGAGGCACCGCCGCGGCCACCAACCGCCTCGGGTTCGAGGTGGCGGGCAAGACCGGGACCACCAACGACTTCTTCGACGCCTGGTTCGTGGGCTACAACCCCGAGATCATCGGGTGTTCCTGGGTTGGTTTCGACCAGCCGAAGTCCATGGGCCTCTCCTTCACGGGGGGCCACACCGCGCTGCCCATCTGGATGGACGTCCTGAAGGCGGCCGTCCCGAAAGCCGGGGCGCCGCGCTTCGGCCCCCTCACCGGCGTGGTCACCGTCCCCATCGACGAGGCCACCGGCCGCGTGGCCACGGGCGGGCGTCCCTACCCCATGCTGCCCGGCACGGCACCCTCGGAGCTGGGCGGGGAGGTGGGGCAGAAGACCGCCGAGGACCTCCTCAACACCGACTTCTGAAAGGATCGCCCATGTCCCTCGCCCCGCTCGCCCTCGCCCTCGCGCTCGGAGCCTGCTCCCAGGAAGCGCCTCCACCCGCGCCCCCGCCCGAAGCCCCCGCGATCGCAGAGCCCGTGTGGAAGGCCGTAGTGGTCTTCGACCCGGATGGAGATCCCACCTTCCGCGCCCACACCCAGGACATCGTGCGCGCCGGCACCAGGCTCGGGGTGTACGTCACCCTCTTCGCCGGGCCCGACGGCGCTCGGGTGCCGATCCTCGGGGATCCGCAGGCGGACGGTACGCTCGAGGTCATCCACATGCTCGACCTGTCCACCATCACCACCGCACGGGCCGGCTGGCTCCTGGCCGAGAACGGGAAGACGCCGCTCTTCCAGGATCCCGGCACCCGCTCCGAGTTCGCGGCGGCGGCCAGCCGCTACTTCGGCCAGGACTTCGTCCGGGCCATGCCCTGGCGTGTGGTCATCGGCATCGATCGCACCCCGGAGGCGGACTTCGAGCTCCACCTGGACAAGATCGGCAAGGTCGTGGAGGACGCCGAGGTCCACGTCGTCCCGTGGCGCAAGAACGATCCCACGCCCGTGCGGTTCCCGGCGGAGGCCGAGGACGCCCACACCCTCGACCCCACCACCATGACCCAGGCCCAGACCGGCTGGATCTTCGCCGAGGAAGGGCGGACCCCCCTGTACCAGCCCCCCGCCAGGATCGACGAGGTGCTCAAGGCCGCCGTCCGGTACTTCCGGCTCGGCAAGGGGGCCGGGCTCGGGCTCGCGCTGCGCCCGGAGGGCCTGGGCGGTACACCCCGGCTGGTCCGGGGCGCTCGGGGCGGTCGCGCCGGCATCCGGGGCCTTCGACAGGGGGGGGCTGGGCGCCGGGAAGCCGCGCCGCCCGCGGGCGGCGAGGAGGCGGAGCCCTGACACGACCGGTTCCGCCGCTCGCGGCGGGCCCGCTCGGGTGCCGGCTTAAAACCCGAGGAACCAGGCGGCGGCGAACCCTGCGAGGACGCCCGCCAGCGCCACCGCCGTACGGGCGGGGGGCGGCAGCACCTGGGGGTCCCCCCGCTCCCGGCGCAGGCGGCGGCCCAGGGTCCAGGCCGCGAAGCCGGGGAGGCAGAGGACCAGCAGGAGCGTGCCCGCCACGACGAGCCCCGGACCCACGGGCCCGCCCCGGAGCGCGGAGGCGGCGTCCAGCGCGAGGAAGCCCGTCACGAGGCCGATCCCCGCGCCGAGGCCGCCAAGGGCCAGGATCTCCAGCAGCGAGGCGGTGTGGGAGAGGCCGGGTGGGAGCACGAATCGGGACCTCCACGGGCCAGGGTAGCACGGAGGGTGGGTCTGGCGGCGAGCGGGCCGGAGCCGTATACTCGCCGGGTATCCGGCACAGTTCGCCCCGAGGAAAGGAGACCGCATGATCCCGCTCGTCCTGATCGCGCTGTTCGCCTCGTCCGACGCCCGAGCCGCCACCGGCATGTGGGGGGTCGGGCCCCGGATCGGGAGCTTCGTGATTCCCGGTCGGTTCCCAGGGGCGTGGCCCGGCAGGGTGGCGGACGACGATGCCCTCGAGAAGGTCGGCGGAGACGTGATCCTGGGTGCCGAGGGCGACTACTGGGCCAACCCCACCAACCGCTTCGGCGCGCTGGCCGGGCTCGACCTGGGGGCCGACTACTTGAACGCCCACCTCCTGCTCAAGTACGACCGCATCGTTCCGTTCGAGGACCTCGACGGGTTCGTCGGCGGCGGCGCAGGCGTGTCCACGCACCGCTGGTCCAGCGACACCGAGGCCTCCCTGAAGGTTCCGGCCTACCCGCTGCGCGGCGAGGCGGGCGTGCTGCTGCGCAGAGGGTCGACGGCCTGGCAGGTCCTGATCCACGCCCAGTACGACATCCCGGGCGCGTCCACCTACGTCGACGCCGAGGGCGAGGAGGAGGACGTGGGCTGGGGCCTCTACCTCCAGATGGGAGCGGAGCTGTCCGTGCTGTTCGGCGACTTCACGCCACCCCGGCGGCGGGACGACGACACCCGGCGGCGCCGCGACTGACCACGCTCCGGCGCTGGGCCGTTGACTGGGATAGTTCCCGCTTCCACCCGTCCCTCCGGAGGTCCCCATGATCCTCGCTGCCTTCGCGATCCTGGCGCCCGTTGCCCTCGCCGCCCCCGCCACCCTGTCCTACGGAGCCGAGGCCGACGGCGTGAGCCGCTACGTCTTCCGCGGGCTCGCGTTCTCCAACGGGTCTGCGCTGCAGCCGTCGGCCTGGGCGGGCCTCGGCGGAGGCACCCTCGCGGTGTGGACCCACCTGCCGGTCACTTCGAGGGACGGCGGGTTCGGCCTGGGCGAGGTGGACCCCTCGCTCGACTGGGCGTTCGAGTTCGGCGATCTCGGCGTGGACGTGGGCGCGGTCGGGTACCTCGTGAACGACTCCACCTGGTCCTGGACCGCGGAGGGCCTGCTCAACCTGTCCTATGACGTCGGGTGGGCGTCGGTCTTCCTCGAGCAGGCCCTGGACATGAAGGACGCTCCCGGTGCCTGGTACGCGGAGCTGGGCGTGTCCTCGGAGCACGAGGTGGGTGCCCTCACCCTGGCTCCGCGGCTGGCGATCGCCTTCGCGGACGCGGCCTACAACGACTACTACGTCGAGATCGACATCGAGATCCCCGAGGTGGACTGGTCGCCCGTGAGCCTCGAGCGCGGGGTCGCCGCCCTGGAGGCCTCCTGGTACCCGGAGTTCGCATCCGGCGGCTACCTGCGCCTCCACGGCGAGGCCAGCATGCTCCTCGACGGCGTGGTGCGCGACCACGTGGCCGATCCCTTCCTGGTGTGGGGCGGTCTCGCCCTCGGCTGGGAGGGGGGCGGGGGCGACGAGGAGGAGTAGCGGGCGCGGCCCGCCGGCCGATCACTCCCGTTCCCAGGCCTCCGTCGCCTGGACGGCGACCACGTCGCCGAACCAGACGCGGTGGTGGTCGCCCTGGTACAGCCCGTGGATCCGGGGATCGAGGAACCGCGCAGGATCGAGGTCGTGCCAGTAGGTGGTGCGGCACTCGAGCACGAGCTCGGCCTCGGCGAAGGTGGGCGAGGCCACCTCGGTCGAGGCCATGGGCGTGAGGCCCGTGGCGGCGATCTTGTCCACGTCGCGGCCGGAGACGGTGCCGCACAGCTCGAGCGCCTCCCGGTACGTCTCGGGGAGGAGCGAGAGCGTGAAGTCCCGGCTGCCGGCCATGAACCCGAATGTGTGGCGCGTGGGCCGCACGACCACGAGGGCGAACGGCCGGTTCCACATCATCCCGAGCGCACCCCACGCCACGGTCATGGTGTTGAAGCCGCCGGGACCGAGCACGCCGGCCGTGAGCAGGAACCAGCGGTCGTCCCAGGCCTGGAAGATCGGGAGGTGGAGCGTCTCGGGCCGGAGGAGGCGGCGGTCCACGGTCAACCCCGGTACCAGGCGGCGAGGGCCCGGGTCATGAACCACGGATCGTACGCCCCGGCGGTCTCGCGGGCGCTGTGCATGGCGTACTGGGCGCTGCCGACGTCCACCACGGGGATGCCGAGCTGGGCGGAGACCATGCTCCCGATGGTGGACCCGGACTTCGCGTCGGCCCGGTTCACGAACCGCTGGCACGGAACCTGGGCCGCCCCGCAGGCCAGGAGGAACGCGGCGGCGGAGACCGCGTCGGTGGCGTAGGCCCGGCCCGCGTGCGCCTTGAGCACCGGCCCGCCGTTGAGCACGGGAGCGTGGTCGGGGTCCATCTTGGAGGGGAAGCCGGGGTGGACGGCGTGGGCGTTGTCGGCCGAGACCAGGATCGAGCGGGCCAGTGCGGCGAGGTACCCGTCACGGCCGTCGCCCCGGGCCAGCGCGATCCGCTCCAGCAGGGACGGCAGGAAGGTGGAGTGCGCTCCCTGGGTCGTCTGGCTCCCGACCTCCTCGCTGTCGTAGAACACCGCCACGCGGGTGGCGGCCGCGGGCTCGCCATCCACCTCCGCGAGGGCGCGCAGGATCGCGTGACACATCGCGAGGTCGTCGAGGCGACCCGAGCGGATCCACTCGCCGGCCGCTCCGGCCCGGGAGGCGGGCTGGGCGTCGAAGAGGCGGAGGTCGAACCCGAGGATCGCCTCTTCAACCACGCCCAGGTCGGACGCGAGCAGGTGGCGGATCGCGCCCTTCTCGGGCAGCCCGCCGTCGACCGAGCCGACCAGCGGAGCCAGCTCGGTCTGGGGGTTCACCTTGAGCCCGTCGTCGTTGACCTGCCGGTTCTGGTGGATGGCCAGGTTGGGGAGGCAGACGAGCGGGGCCTCGGAGCGCCAGAGGTGGGACTCGGGCCGGCCGTCCGGACCCTGCAGCACGACCCGACCGCAGAGCCCGAGGTCGCGGTCGAGCCAGGAGGCCAGGACCGGGCCGCCGTAGACCTCGATGCCCAGCACCACGCTGCCGTGGTCCACGCGCTCGGGCAGCGGCTTGAGCACGAGGCCCGGGGAGTCGGTGTGGGCGGCCGCCATGCGGAAGCCCGCCTCGGAGGGGGATGCCGTGCCCACCACGAAGGCGGCGAGCGCGGTGCCGCCCCGCTCGACGAGGTATCGGCCGCCGGGCTCGAGGGACCAGCGGTCGGCCTCGGAGAGGGGGGCGTACCCGGCCTCCCGGAGGCGGGCGCCCAGGGCGGCGACGGCGTGAAAGGCCGAGGGGCTGGCGTCGAGGAAGGCGAGGAGGTCGTCGGCCACGAGGTGGGCCGCAGCGCGATCCTCGGGCATGGCGGGAATGGGCATGGTCGGCTCCCGGGGGTGGTTCGGCCAGCCTACTCCGCGGGGCAGGTCGTGGCGATCCGGGGGTTCGCCGGATCGAGGATCGCGCTCGACAGGCACGCGGGGGCGGCCTTCACCCAGGCCTCGATCGCGTCGCGCACGAGCGGGCCCTCCCCGAGCACCCGGGTGCCGGTGAAGGCCGGTCCGAGGTGGTCGCCACCGTCGTGGAGAAAGTCGGCCACCACCACGCGGTAGGTCCGAACCGGATCGAGGGGCTCTCCGCCGACCCGCACGTCGCACAGCCGGTCACGCTCCCAGTCCTCCACCTCGCCGTCCCCATCGAGGTCGCTCCCGCCGGTCCGCGAGGGATCGAAGGCGTAGCTCGCGCCGGAGACCTGGAGCAGCCCGTCCTTGCCCGACGACCCGATGCGCAGCATCATCCGGACCTGCGCGCCGGTCATCTCCACCGCGAGGAGCCGGTTGTCGAAGGGCATGAGGGAGAAGACGTGCTCCCGGCGGATGGGCCCCGCGGGCAGGTCGGCCCGGAGGCCACCGGCGTTCGCCACCGCGAGGTCGGCGTCGGTGAAGGCGGCCCTCAGGGCGTCGGCCACGAGGTCCCCGACGGTGGATTCGGCCCGCTTGTCGCGCAGGAGCTTCGTGTCGGCGCAGCCCAGCGCTTCGCACAGGGAGCCCGCCTCCCCCGCCACGCGCTCGAGCAGGGCCAGCGCCGCCGGATCGGGGGCCACCGGACGCCCCCCGAGGTCGCGCGCCTCCCCGGGGAAGGTCCCGCCCCCGCAGCCCGGCTCGACCCGATCGTGGATCAGGGGCCACGGAGGGTGGAGGACGGAGCCGTCCGGCATCGGCCCGTCGGGACCGACCAGGAGGTCGAGGCGGCCGAGCATCCGCCCGCTCACGCGGTTCTCGAGGACGAAGACGTCCCCCACGCGGTTGGCGATGAGCGCGTGGGAGTGCCCGGCGATCACCACGTCCACGGAGCCCGGCGGAAGGGTCGCGAGGAACGCGCCCAGCTCGCCGTCGAGCGCGCAGGTCGGCGCGGGCTCGGCCCAGCCCGGGGGCTCGGGCGCGCACTCGCCGTCGAGGTGGGCGAGCACGACCACCACGTCCGCGCCGGCGCCCCGCATCGCCGGGAGGACGTCCTGGACGGCGCTGGCGGGATCGAGGAAGTACAGGTCCGCCACGTTCCGGGGGGCCGTGGACTGGGGCGTCTCCAGGGTGGTCACCCCGACCACGCCGATCTGCACGCCCTTGCGCTCGATGAGGGTCCACGGCAGGATGCCGCTCTCGTCCCAGGTGCCGGTACCGGTCACCACGTTCGCCGACAGCCAGGGGAACTCCGACGCAGCCACGCCCGTATACAGGGCGTCGCGCGTGGGGTGCCCCCCGGCGGTGCCGCCGTAGTCGAAGTCGTGGTTCCCGACGGTGGTGGCATCGACCCGCAGCAGGTTGAGGGCCTCGATGGCGGCCCGGCCGCGGGTCCGGTTGACCTCCCAGGAGCCCTGGAACGCATCGCCCGCGTGGAGGAGGACGAGGTCGGGATCCTCCTGGCGGAGGGCGGCGAGCGCCCCCGCGATCCAGGGCAGCCCACCCTCGGCCCGGGTGCGGTCGGCGGCGGAAGGGATCTCGTGGAGCGCTCCGTGGAAGTCGTTCATCGCCACGAGTGTGAGGGTGACGGGCCGGTCCGAGAGGGGGGATTCCGGGGGGGGACAGGCCGCGAGGATCGCCAGGGCGGGGAGGAGCGTGCGCACGATCACCTCGGAGGGACCTCGGTATCCGTCCCGCATCCCGCGGACGAGCGCGCCGATCTCCCCGTTGCGGTCGGCCGGGTCGACCGCGCGGTGCGGACCTGGGGGTGCGCTACTTCAGGGCCGCGGTGTAGACCTGGGCCTTGGCGGGATCGGCGGCGATGTCGAACAGGAGGGCCTCGAACGCGGGCCGATCCAGGCCGTGGTCGGCGAGGATCGCGTCTGACCGGGCCGGATCGGCCTTCACGAGGGAGGCGATGGCCGCCACTTCCTGGACCTGGTCGGCGGTGGGGGGGACCGGCTTGCCGCCGCAGGCGGCGAGCAGGAGCGCAGCCACGAGGATGCGTGCGGTGGTCATCTCACTTTCCTCCCTGGCCCTTTCCGCCGGTCTTCATGGTGCCCTTGGTCTCCACGGCCTTGCCCTTGGTCTCCACGGCCTTGCCCCTGGCCTCCTCGGCCTTGCCCCTGGCCTCCTCGGCCTTGCCGGGCTCGTCCGTTGGTGCGTCGCCCTCGGCGGCCTTCTGGGCTTCGCGTTCGGCCTTGCGGGCCTGGTGCTCGGCGTGGATCGCCGCGGCCAGGTCCTGGCCGCGCAGGCCGGCCTCGATGCGTTCGCGTACGAACGCCCCGAGGTTGTCGGTCCGGCCTTCCTGCCGGCCGGCGTCGCGGGCGGCCTCGAGGGCCTCCGTAGTGCCGCCTGCACCCATGCCGGACTTGCGACCGGCGTCGAGCACAACGTCGACGTCTTCCTCCGGCACGCCGTCGCGCCGCATCTCATGGGCGACGACGGGCAGCTGGATGGCACGTTTCAACGCCTCGTCGGACACGGGATCCGCGTGTACGGCGAGGGCGAGGAGGAGGAGAGGAGCGAACGACATGGGACCTCCACACCGTGACGCCCCTGCGGTACCGGACATCGGCACCCCGGGACGTGAGGGAGAAGATAGCACGCGTCGCCGCCGGGGGGTCAGGCCAGCCGGAACCGGGTGCGCTCGCGTTCCGCATCGGCCAGGAGGCGAGCCGAGGGCGTCTCCTCGAACCGGAAGGCCATGAGGCCGGGCTCCCACGACCAGGGGTGCCCGTCGAGCAGCACACGCCCATCGGCGATCGCGCCGGTGACCACGCTGAGCGGGAGGTGGCCGAGATCCCTCTGGATCGCCTCGAACCGGCCCTGCTGGATGGGGTCCAGCATGCGGAGCCGGTACCGCGCGGTGTACGCGACGTGAAAGTGGGCGGGCCGGAAGGCCACGCCGGCGAGATCCAGGCGACGTGCGATGCGGAGGAGCATCTCCCCCGCCTCCCGCGCCAGCCCGAGGCCAGGCACGTCCTGTCCGGGGAGGCGGGGTCGGAGGGCCGTGAAGGGGACCCGGGGGTTGCGCAGGGTCAGCCACTGGACGAAGAGCATGGGCTGGCCCTCGACCGCCTCCCGGGCCAGGACGGCCTCCACCAGGAGGTGCTCGTCGCCCCCGGCACGTCCGAGCAGGCGAAGGCGTTCGCCCGACGTGGCCTCGTCGAGCGTGACCCGGAGATCCTGGTAGCCGAGGCGGCGGATCTGGGGCAGCAGGCCGTAGGTCTCGAGGGAGTACTCCAGCCCCTCCACCGTGTAGAACCCGAGCAGACGCCGGGCCTCGGGCCGCCGGACCCCGAGCGCCTCGTCGAGTTCGGCCGCGGTCAGCCAGGCCTCGCCACCGAGCCGCCGGGTGTCCATGCGCTGCGCGATCCGGGAGAAGTGCCAGCGCAGGGGATCGGCGTCGGGCAGGACCGGCCGGCGGGCCTGCCCGGCCAGGACCAGCGCGCTGCCTGCCAGCGCTCGCCAGGCGTCGGGTCCGTAGCCGCCTCCCGAGAGCCAGACCTGGGGCACCCCGGCGAGCCGGCGGGTCACGCGGCCGTCGCGCTGGCGCACCCCCTCGAGGGAGAGCTCCAGGCGCCCCATGCGGTCCCCGGCGAGGACGTCGCCTCCGGCGATCACGAAGGCGAGGTCGGGTCGTGGCGCGCGGGCCAGGAGCGCGTCGAGCGCCTCGAGGTAGGGCACGTCCCCGGAGTCCGCGGGCAGGAGCGTCTCGTCGACCCCGGGGAGGGGACCCCAGTCGGAGCCGGAGAGGGAGCCGATCCAGACCGCGGGATCGCCACGGAAGCAGGCCGCGAGGCCGTCGGGCGGATGGGCGTCCAGATCGAGGACGGCCACCCGTCCTGCAAACCCCTCGGCCCGTGCGACCGCGAGGGCCACGGCCACGTCGTTGACGGCACAAAGGCCAGCACCGCGATCCGGTGCGGCGTGGTGGAAGCCACCGAGCAGGTTGAGGTGGGGGCGCCGGTCCGCGAGCGTCCCGCGGGCGGCGGCCACGGTGGCACCGCAGGCGTGGCGGACGGTGGCGAGCAACTCGTCCACGGGGACGTCCCACGGATCCACCCCGAATACCCGCGCGAGGACCTCCACGTCCGAGAGCGACTCCAGCCACGCCGGTGTGTGGACGCGGGCCAGGTCCCGGTAGTCCACCCGTCCCGGTCGCCGGAACGAGGACCAGGCCACCGCGCCCGTGTCCTCCAGGTACCAGGCGGCGAGGTCCGAGCGGCGCGGTTCCATCCCGGCGCGCGGCTCGAGCGAGGTGAGGGGGAGACGATAGGTCGGGTGGTGCCAGACGCGGAGGCTGCGCCCCCGGAAAGGGCCGAGCGCGCGAGCGAGTGCACGGGAACCCGTGGCCAGGGGCGAGACCCTCATGGCGGGCAGCTACGGTGGCGGCGGTGGGGGTGGGAGCGTCCGGTAGGCCCCCGTCCAGGGGTCGCCGCGGACGCCGTCCGGACGGACGGGCGTGAGGGACCAGGTGCAGGCCTGCGGGCCCCCCGGATGCGGCGATCGGATCTTCCACAGCGGGGAGAGGCGATAGGGGCGGTCGCGGCCCATGAACTTCACGGGGTACTGCCGGTCGTGGACCTGGGTGGCGGCCTCGGGCGCACCCGGGTGGGTGGTGCACTCGACGTGGAACAGCACGGTCCATCCCTCGCCCGCGGCCGGGACGAGGAGTTCGGCACGCACGAACCAGTCGCCCTCGGACAGGGGGTCCGGGGGCGAGGCGCCCACGAACGACTCGCACGCGGTGCGGCCGGCACACAGGCCGAACGCCTGGTCTCCGGCGCCCCGGATGCCCGACCGGAGGTCGTCGAGGGTGCCGGCCAGGAGGGCCGCCTCCCACGGGGCGAGCGTGACGGCGCCCGGGGTGTCCGCCGCGCACGGAGGGCACTCCGGGGGGCGGGCGCAGGCCACGAACAGGAGGAACCACGGCATGGATCGTGAGGCCTCGATGCAGAGGCGGGCACGGTATCGCGACGCACCGGGGCCCACCAGCGGGGCCCCCGAGGGGGTCCCCCGCCGGGTGCCGGGGTTACGGTACGCGGTGGTTCCCGTGCATCCCCAACGCTCCCCCGCCCCGTTGTTCCACCTCGCCCGTGGCGCCCTCGAGGACGTGCGCGACGGGCTCGCCGCCGCCATCCGCGAGGGACTCGCCCACGAGGGGGCGGAGATCGCTGCGCTGCCCGCCTTCCTGCCGCCACCGCCGCCGGGCCTCGCCGGTCGGGCCCTCGTGGTGGACGCGGGGGGCACCCACGTGCGGGCGGCGGTGGTGGCGATCGACGGGCCGAGCGTCCGGATCGAGGCGGGCCCGGCTGTGGGCACCCTGCCTCGCGGCTGGCCGGGAGCCCCGATCTCCGCTGCCGAGTTCTTCGGCTGGCAGGCGGACCTCGTCGCGACCCTCGATCCGGGCCCGAACCTGCCGCTCGGCTACTGCTTCTCCTACCCGGCGGTCGCCCTGCCGGACGGGGACGCTCGGCTCGTCCGGTGGACGAAGGGCGTCGAGGTCGAGGGCGTGGTGGACCGGGCCGTGGGGGTGCGCCTGGCCGGGGCGCTCGCGGCCCGTGGGATCCCCACCTCGGAGGTCCGCGTCGTCAACGACACCGTGGCGACACTCCTCGCCGGGAGCCCCGGTACGAGGGACCGACCCGTGGGCCTCGTCGTGGGTACCGGCACGAACATGGCCATCGTGGTGGAGGTGCTTCCCAAGGTCGCGTCCTGGACCGGACCCATGGCGGTCAACCTGGAGTCCGGCGCCTTCTGGCCCTCCCACCTCAACCTGTGGGACGAGGAGGTGGACGCGGCCAGCGAGGATCCGGGCCGGCAGCGGCTCGAGAAGGCCCTCTCTGGGCGGTACCTGCCGCTCCTGTTCCGGGCCGCGGCGACCGCACCGGAACGGATCGCGCCCGGCGAGGGGGCCGAGGCGGTCGCGCGGGTGCGCGACGGGAATCCGGGCGACGACGCCGATCTCGCCGCCGCGATCCTGGATCGCTCGGCGGATCTCGTGGCGGCCGGTCTCGCGGCGGTGGCCGACGTGGTGGGCGGACCGATCCGGGTGGTGGCCGAGGGCAGCCTCTTCTGGCGCACGGCCGGCTACCGGGAGCGGGTGGAGACCTCAGCAGCCCTGCTCCTCGGTTCCGGGGATCGGCTGGCGTGCGTGGCGGTGCCCGGTGCCACCCTCGCGGGCGCGGCCCGAGCCGCGCTCCTGGCCCGGGGAGGTGCGACGTGATCGAGCGCGTGGTCCTGCTCCGGTGCCGGGACCGGTCTCCGTCGGGGGTGGCCGAGGTGGCCCAGGCGGTGCTCCACCTCCTCCGGAGCCGGCCCGAGGTCGCCGCCGCGTCCGTGGCCCGCCCGGCGGACGAGGCCACCGGGGCCGCCTGGGACCTGCGCGTGACGGTGCGGCTCGCCGACGAGGCGGCCCTGGCGGGCTACGCGGCGGACGAGATCCACACCCGGTTCGTGGCCACCTGGCTGGCGCCCCGGATTGCAGCGCGGGAGGCGTGGACCTTCCACGCGGATCCGTAGCGCTACCGTACCTGCACGTTCACGGGCCAGCAGACCCAGGTGGGCCCGTCGGCCGGGGGAAAGGGCACGCGGGCCAGGGCTCGGGCGAGGCACGCGGCCAGGTGGCCGTCGTCTCCGGTCGTGTCCCCCGCCACGGTGCTCCGGGACACGCGGCCCTCGGGCGCCACCGAGAGGCGGACGAGCACCTGACCCGGCTGGTGCGGTGCCTCGGAGAGGGCGTCCTGCACGCAGATCCGGACGGCCGAGAGGTCGGCCACGACGGCTGCGTGGACCGCCTCGAGGGACAGCGCGCCGGCCACGCCCACGGCGCGGAGCGGCGCGTCCGGGGCCGCGGTGCATGCCGGGAGGTCGTCCTCCCCAACCGGCGCGGGGGGATCCGCACCCGGGGACGTCTCCGCCGCGAGCGGGTCGGCCGTGGGCGCGTCGGCTGCGGGGAAGGTGACCGAGAGCACCTCGCCCGACGCGACCACCGCGGCGCCGGGCCCCGGGCGGTGGGCCGCGCAGGCCGCCAGCGCGATGCCGATCGCGAGCAGGGTCACTGCCAGAACATGCCGGGGCAGAAACTGGCGTCGAAGCGCCCTTCGACCTCGCCGTGGCGGAACGTCGCCTCGTACCGGCCCCTCAGGCCCTCGTCCTCCTTCCAGTGCTTGATGGTGCCGCTGCCGCCCGTGGCCGTCCAGGACTCCGAGGGCATCAACTGCCGGTCCTCCCCGCAGAGTTCCTCGCAGGCCTCGGGATCGAAGAGCGCGGTGGTGTCCGTGCGGGTGAGGGAGGCCGAGAAGGACGCTTCGGAGGTGGCGTCGTTCCACTCGTAGTCCTGCTCCACCTCGGTGGTGGTGGCGAACAGCAGCGACAGGGTCCAGAGGGTGTCCCCGGTGAGGTGCTCGAGGGCGAGTTCGTGCAGATCTCCGCACAGGATGCTGCAGGTGCCTTCCGCCTCCTCCAGAGCCTCGAGCCCCTCGCAGCCGTCGTAGGCGCTGGTGACGAGGACCGCGAAGATCCGGTACCGGAACGCCCCGATCTGGTACAACTCGGTGTCGTAGAAGGCGTCCTGGGCCCCGCGCACGTCTTCGCCCTCCATGGTCCCGTCCATGGTGGTGCAGGCGGCGAGCGCTGCGAGCAGGGAGACGAGGGGGCGAGGCACGGGGCATCCTCCGGGCCCCTCCTATCCGTGCGGCGTGTCGGCCGTGCAGCCTCCGGGGGGTGGACGCCCGCCGGCAT
Organism: Deltaproteobacteria bacterium; assembly: GCA_041309225.1. Classification (GTDB taxonomy): domain Bacteria; phylum Myxococcota_A; class UBA796; order UBA796; family JAFGLY01; genus JAFGLY01. Next base: position 68,103 of record JBFYZZ010000152.1, read on the forward strand.
CCGGATAGGACGAATGGCTCAGGTGGAGGTGCAGAGGGCACCCTCGGGCCTGGGCGCGGCCAGAGCCAGAGGATCCACCGATGCCGGATGCACGCCCCACCGTAGAGCAACTGCTCGCCAAGGCCTACCAGCCGTCCAAGGACGCCATGGAACTCCACCCCTTCTACAAGGGGAAGTACCAGGTCACGTCCAAGTGCTGCGTCCGCAGCCTCGACGACTTCGCGATCTGGTACACCCCCGGCGTGGCCGCGCCCTGCAAGGACATCCAGGCCAGCCCGGGGCGCGTCTTCGACCACACCAACAAGGGCAACTGCATCGCGGTGGTCTCCGACGGCAGCCGCGTGCTCGGGCTGGGCAACATCGGACCCGAGGCCGGCCTCCCGGTGATGGAGGGCAAGGCCCTGCTGTTCAAGTACCTCGGGGGCGTGGACGCCGTCCCGATCTGCATCGACGCGCACGGCGCCGAGGAGATCATCCAGTTCGTGAAGTGGCTCCAGCCCTCCTTCGGCGGCATCAACCTCGAGGACATCGAGAAGCCCAAATGCTTCACGATCCTCGACCGCCTGCGCACCGAGTGCCGCATCCCCGTCTGGCACGACGACCAGCAGGGCACCGCCGCCGTCACGGTGGCCGGCCTGGTCAACGCCCTGAAGCTGGTCCACAAGCGGATCGACCGGGTGGGCATCGCGCTCCTCGGCGCGGGGGCGGCCAACCAGGCCATCGCCCGCCTGCTCGTCCTGGTGGGAGCGGATCCGGGCCGCATCGTGATGGCGGATTCCAAGGGCATCCTCCACAAGGGCCGGGCGGACGTGCAGCACGGCGACGATCCCTACAAGTGGGACTGGACCTGCCGCACCAACGAGGAGCAGCGGCAGGGCGGGGTGGCCGACGCCTTGGAGAACATGGACGTCTGCATCGCGCTCTCCAAGCAGGGCCCCGGGACGCTCAAGGTGGACCAGGTGCGCAGGATGGTCAGGGACTCCATCGTGTTCGCCTGCGCCAATCCCGTGCCCGAGATGTGGCCCTGGGAGGCCGAGGAGGCGGGCTGCGCGGTGTTCGCCACCGGGCGCTCCGACTTCCCGAACCAGGTCAACAACTCCCTCGGGTTTCCGGGCATCTTCCGGGGCACGCTCGACGTCCGTGCTCGCACGATCACCGACGAGATGTGCGTCGCGGCCGCCCTGGAGCTGGCCCGGGTCGCCGCCGACAAGGGCCTCCGCCCCGACTACATCATCCCCTGCATGGACGAGTGGGAGGTCTTCCCCCGGGAGGCCGTGGCCGTCGGGAGGAAGGCCATCGAGCAGGGCGTGGCCGGCGTCGAGCACGACGCCGAGACCCTCTACTCCATGGCCGAGCACACCATCCGTGGGGCGCGCGCCGTGGTGGATCGGCTCCAGGAGGTCGGGCTCATCCCCCAGCCCGCCACCCCGCCGGTGAGCCCGGACCTCCGGCACTGCCGCAACGACTGAACCCGCGACGCGTCTCGGGACTGACCCGGCCCGCGCTGGAGGGATAGACCGGCCCGACAGGTGAGCCGATGAAGGGCATCCGGTGGACCGCGCTGCTGCTCGCGACGCTGGTCGTATGCGCGGTGTTCGGGCCCGCGGCACTCCACCTGCCGTCCCGCTTCCTCGGCATCGAGTACGTGGACCACTACGGTACGCAGTGGTTCTACTGGTTCGTCGAGCACCAGCTCCGCGCGGGACAAGGCGCCTGGTGGACCGACCTCTTCTTCTACCCGTGGGGCAAGGACATCTTCCTCCACACGGGGACCAACGTCATCGACGGCTACGCGGCACTCCCCTTCCGGTGGGTGTTCGGGCCGGTGCTGGGGTACAACCTGTTCGTCCTCGTGGGCCTGGCCCTGACCGGCGTGGCCTTCGGGTACCTGGCGCGGGAGTTCACCGACGATCGACCCGCCATCCTCGTCTCGAGCGTCCTCTTCGCCGTCTCCCCGTTCATCCTGTTCGAGCTCGTCGAGGGGCGTCCCACCCAGGCCATCCTCCTGCTCCCGGTGCTCTTCCTGCTGTACATGTTCCGCACCGGCCGGACCCGCGGGTGGCGATCCCCCCTCACGGCCGGGGCCGTCCTCGCCCTGTGCGGCTACCAGTACTGGTTCTACGCCTTCTTCGGGGGAATGGTCTGCCTCGCCCACGGCGCCTGGTGCGTCCTCCGGCCCCCCGAGGGCTCGGGCGGCCGGGGGGCCGTCCTGGGCCGTCACGTGGTCATCGCCGTCGTCGCGCTCGCGATCACGGCGCCGGTCGCATTCCCGCTCCTGCTCCTCACCTCGGGCACCGGGGGCGAGGTGCCCGGCCTCCTCGACACCGGCCGGTGGTCGCTGCTCGCCAGCCCACCCATCACGGCGGAGGACCAGACCGTCGGGCTCTTCCTGTGGCAGCCGCTGCGCCGGTTCGCCGGCTTCTACAGCGCGGGCACCGCTGAGCACCTCGACAGCCAGGGCATGCTGGTGCCCCTGGTGACGTGGGCGGTCCTGGCTCTCTATCTCCGGCGTCCCGGGCGGCTCTCCCGCGGAGCGTTCCTGAGCATGGCCCTCGTCGCGACGCTCCTGGCCATGGGCCCGATCGTCGTGATCGGCTCCCTCGTCCTACCCAACGCCCCCTACGTGTACCTCGCGAAATCGGTCGGCTTCTTCCGTCGACTCTGGTGGCCGGCCCGCGCGGTGGCCTACCTCTGCATCCTCGTCGGTCTGGCGAACGCGGTGGTCCTCGCCTGGACCGCCTCCCGGGGCCGCCGGGTGCAGGGGGCCGCGGCCGTCCTGCTTTCGGGCGCGTGGCTCCTGGAGCTGGGGCTCGCGGGATTCGTGCCCTTCCCCTCCTGGGACGGCACCATTCCCGCCGGCTACCGGTGTCTCGCCACGGGTCCTCCTGGCGCGATCGTGGAGCTTCCGTATGCCTGGACGCAGGCCCACCTCTATTACCAGACCGCTCACGGCCGGCCCATCATGGGCGGGATGGTCGAGAACAACGCCGTGTTCGCGCCCACCGGGTTCGTCCGGCTCGTGGAACGGAACCGCTTCCTGACCGGCCTCTACGCCGTGGCGGAGCTCGACGCACGCGATCCCGTGTGGAGCGAGGACGAGCGGAGGGAGCTCCACGACCTGGGCTATCGGTACGTGGTGGAGCAGAGGGACGCCCTCCACATGACCCAACAGGAGGGCGTCCTGATCGACAACGTGATGCGGGTGAGGGCCAGGGGCATGCGTGAAACGTTGCGGACGATGCTCGGCCCCCCCGTCTGGGAGGACGCCCGCATCGGCATCTACGCGCCCTGGGGCGATCCGGCCCCCTGCGAACCCGACGTCGTCGGGGACACCCGTACGCTCGGCCGGATGGAGATCGCGGCCTCCGAGCGGGTCCTCAAGGTCGGCGACCGGACCCTCCGCCGTCTCTGGATGGACCCGGAGGCCTACACGCCGCCCGACGACCAGGTCCGGGTGCCGTCGGACTGGCGTCGTCAGAAGCAGACCGGCCGCGGCTGGAGGGGGATCATCATGGGGAGGGAGACGTCGTCGGAGGGAGATCCCTAGGCCGGTCCTCCTGGGACCGACCTCGCTCCAGGGTTCCTCCCGGCTTGAGGACGAGGGGGTCCGGGCGACTCCCGGCCCGAGATCCCGACTCCTGGTCTCGGGGACGGGTGTCCTCCAGACCTCCGAACCGTCCCAGCGCTTCGGGCAGGGCAGGCAGGCGACAGGACGTCGCGTCGGCGGAGGGGGCGGGCACCCGCGAGAGGTTCCATCCCTTCACGTGACCCGCGGTGGCGCTGGGCGGGCCGAGGACGTCCACCAGGAAGGACTCCAGACCCACCGCACCCGCGAGGTCGGCCTGGAGGGTCGCCGCGAGGTACCCTCGGCGCCTCAAGTTCGGCACGTCGGCCCGCGCGCAGAGGATCGCCGTCGCGGAGGGCGTCCAGGGGGCCGACACGAGGGGCGCCTCGGGGTCGAGGGAGCCACCGCGCGCCCGTACGTTGGCGTACGACACGAGCACGGCCGTCCGGGTGAGCGTGCTGTACTCGAGATTGACGTCGAAGGCGTTGCGCGTGGCGGACGAGATGGGTCGTCCGTGCACGAGCTGCCACAGGAGGTAGTGCCCGTGCCTCTCCGGCCCCGGCCGCTCGCGAAGGACCGTGTCGAGCGGGAACTGGATCACCGGCCCCGTCGGCAGGTCGTCGAGCACCTCGAGCAGGTCCGCCGGTGGCGCCACGGCCATGGAGGGGCGCTGCCACGTCCAGCGCCTCGGCCAGGTGGCCTGGTCCGCCAGGAGGATCCCGAGCAGACCCAGGGCCACGAGGGCCTGCGCGAGCCGCTGCCGGGGCGCGAGCGCGAGGAAGCCCCAGAGGGCGCCGACGCCGGCGGGCAGGGCCGCGACCACGGCGATCCGGGACCACATCTGGAGAGGGTTCAGGATCGGGAACACCGCCTGGATCAGGGACACCGGCGTAGGGAGCGTGGTGGCGGGTGTTCCCCCCCGAGGCGGGGCATCCACCGCGAGGTGGGTCCCGGCCGAGAGCCAGAGCAGCCAGACGGTGAGGAGAAGCCAGGGCCCCGCCCGGCGCGGCCTATGGATCGCGCCCACCACCGAGAGGGCGAGCGCTCCGATCCCCACGTAGGGAGCGGGATCCATCCACGGGCCAAGCGCCTCGAGGTCGGGCAGCCGGACCAGGCCCGCCACCGAGACCCACAGGCCACCGACGTTGTGGGACGATGTCGGGGGGGGGGTTGGCCAGGCCGGGAAGAATCCCGCGCTCCCCGCGGGCGGGTGGCCGAGGAGCGCGATGGCGGCGGGGGTGACGCAGGCCGCCGCCACGGCGACCACGAGGGCGAGGCGCCCGAGGGCCTCCCGCCAGGGCCGGCCACAGGCGAGCCAGAGGCCGAGCGGGACGTCGAGGCAGGCCACGAAGGCCGCGAGGTACCACCCCCCCAGGGCCACCCCGCCGAGCGTGAGACCCGCGGCGAGGCCCACCGGCCAGGGGGGGGGCGGCTCGGGGGTCCCAGGACGGCCGGGCCCGACGGGTGCCCGCATCCACCGGTGCAGGAGCGCCACGTGCCCGGGGACGAGCATGGCCGGCAGGAACTCAGTCCGTCCGATGAAGGGGAACTCGAGCATGTAGGGGCTCATGCACACGACCGCAGCGAGCAGGGCGATCGCCCAGGGCGCGGCGGGATGGTCGCCTGCCAGGCGCCGCCCCAGGCTCCAGCAGCCGGCGGCCCCGGCGATCGGCACGGCGACGTGCAGGGCGTTCCAGCCGAGCGCCGCCCCGCGGGGCCCGCCGCCGCCCAGGGCGTAGAACGGACCGAACACGAGGAGGTTCACGGGATCCATGAGGTGGCCCGTGAAGCCGTCGGGCCACGCGATGTCCGCGACCCGGAGGAAGGGTCCGTGGTCCCACAGGCCGAGGGTCGTGCACCACAGGCCCCACAGGTGCCCCGGGCCCTCGCTCCAGGCACTGCCCAGCGCCGCCCGGGTGGGGTGCAGGAACACCGGGCCCCCGAGGGCGGTGACCGCGAGGAGGCCCACCACGGCCGTGGGCAACCAGGGCCAGCGCCCGAGGAGGCCCCGACCGGGTGGGGAGGGGGAGCCCCGTGCACCCATGGGTGCCCTCACCTCCCGGCGGTGACGGGCCCTCCGCGCTCCGTTACCACGAGCCTTCTGGCCCGCCGAACGCCCCCATGTCGTTCCGGGAACCGTCGGCGTCGTTGTAGGCGGCGCTGGGATTCCCGGTGTTGATGCAGGGTGAGGACGAGGTGAGCGTGAGGTCGTCGTCGGTGAGGTCGCCGTCGGCGGTGAAGGTGGTGAACCGCGGGTTCGACGAGATGTTGCCCGAGGAGCCCGTGGGATCGGTGGTCCCCGAGTAGTTGCCGCCCGCGTTGCCGAACACGTCGTTGTAGGTGCCCGAGAACCGTGAGCTGCGGTCCACCAGGATCCCCGCGCCGGTGCCCGCCCCGTACACGATGCTGTTGAGCATCGTCAGGGTGGAGGCGTTGTAGACGTAGGCCCCCCCACCGTAGACGGCGTCGTCGCCCGCGAAGGAGGCATTGGTCACCGTCACGGTGGACGCGTCCATGTACAGGCCACCACCGGAGTCCGAGGCCTCGTTGAAGAGCGAGGCCACGTTGGTGAGGGTGGCCTGGCCGCCGTCGAGCTGCCAGCCCCCACCGACGCTCGCGGAGTTGCCCACGATCCACCCCTGTTCGAAGGTGACCGTGGAATCCTCGTCGACCCACAGGCCGCCGCCCTGGTCGGCGTAGTTCGCCCAGAGGTCCACCTCCTCCATCGCGGGGGACGATCCCACGAGGCAGAAGCCGCCGCCGAACGAGTAGACGTAGTAGGTGTCGTAGCCGTGCGAGGCGCTCGACCTCACGGGGAGCTCGTTGTACGCCACGACCAGGTCCTGGAACGTGGGGGAGGAGCGGTACAGGTAGACGCCGCCGCCGCAGTACGTGTAGTACCAGTCGGTGCAGGTGGCTCCGCAGCCGCAGCTGTAGCTGGTGCTCTCGGTGGTGAGGTAGCCCTCGCCGTTGGTGATCGTGAACCCCGCCACCACGGTGTCGGAGGACTCGCCCTGGTCGATCTTGAGGGCCGGCCCGCCGAAGCCCGCAGCGTCGATGATGGTGCTGGCGGAGCCCTCGATCCCCGTGAGGGAGATGTCCAGGCCGTTCAGGTGGAGGGCCTCGTTGTAGGTGCCGGGGTACACGACCACGCACCCCATGGCCGCATCGATGCCGGCCTGCACGGTGTCGAGCGGGCTGGATCGGGTACCGGCACCGCTCGGGGACCCGGTCTCGGCGTCCACGACGACCGGCTCCCGGGGATTGGTGTCGTCGCAGTCGAGCTCGTTGTCCACGCCCTCGCACCGGATCCTCGTGGTGCCGGGGCTCCCGAAGCCGTCGCCGTCGGCGTCGATGGCCAGGGGCAGGCCGGCGTCCTCGTCGGTGGATCCGTCGCAGTCGTTGTCGAGATCGTCGCAGATCTCCGTGGCGAGCGGGTGCCGGGCGGCCGTGGAATCGTCGCAGTCGGTGTTGTCTGCGACGTAGCCCTCGGGGCAGTCGCACGCGGTGGTGGGCTGGGCGGGATCACCGTAGGTGTCGGCGTCGGAGTCGCGATACCAGGTGGAGCCGACGCCCTCGTCGGTCTCCTCGTCGCAGTCGTTGTCCTTCCCGTCGCAGACCTCCTCCGACATGGGGTAGGACAGGGCGTCGGTGTCGTCGCAGTCGGTGTTGGTGGTGACGTAGCCCGACGGCTTCTGGCAGGCCTGCACGGTGACCCCGGGGTTGCCGTAGCCGTCGGCGTCGTTGTCCTGGTAGTACGTGGTGGTCACGCCCTCGTCGATCGCTTCGTCGCAGTCGTTGTCGAGCTCGTCGCACACCTCGTCGGCGTCGGGGTGGATGGCCGGGTTCTCGTCGTCGCAGTCCACCTCGTTGGCGTAGCCGTCGCCGTCGTGGTCGTTCTCGGAAGAGGTGTCGTCGGGCCGCTGGTTGCTGCCGCTGTCGCAGCCCGCGGCTGCGAGCCAGAGGGAGGGCACGACGAGGAGGTGGAGGAGGAACGTCCGGGGCATGGGTATGTCCGTCGAGATGCGGGAGGGGGAGTCGGGGTGGCCCATCATAGAACGGCCATACCCGTCCTGTCGACCGAATCGGCCTCATCCCGCTCGCACTGCCTGTCGATCCCGCCTCCGGACGCTGGGAATCCCCTCCGGGGGGCGCCGTCAGTCCTCGGCGGTGGGGACGTCGTCGGGCACGGGCAGGGCGCGGGCGGCGAGCGTCGCGAGGTCCTGGACGCGGATCCGATCCTCGAGGTCCAGGAGCTTGACCGAGTCCACCAGCATGTGCATGCAGTAGGGACAGCCGGTGGCGACCACGGCGACCCCGCTGTCGCGAACCTGCTCCATCCGCAGGTTGTTGATCCGGCGGGGGGCCTTGAAGTCCATCCAGAAGTGACCCCCACCGGCGCCGCAGCAGAGGCTGGTGGCGCGCCGCTCCGGCAGCTCCGTCACCCGGGTGTCCGGAAGGCCGGCGAGAAGACGGCGGGGATCGTCGTAGGCCTGCTGGTACCGCCCCAGGTAGCAGGGGTCGTGGAAGGTCACGGTCTCCCCGACGGAGGTGGGCAGGCGGAGGCGGCCCTCCGCGACCAGGTCCGCGAGGAAGCGCGAGTGGTGGACGACCTCGAAGGTCGCGCCGAAGGTGCGGTACTCGTTGGCGAGGACGTGGAGGCAGTGCGGGCAGGAGACGAGCAGCGTCCGGAAGCGACGGGCCCGCAGCTGCTCGATCTGGGCCTTGGCCACGGTCTGGAAGGTCATCTCGTCGCCCAGGACGCGGGCGGGATCCCCGCAGCAGAGTTCGTCGCCGCCGAGCACCCCGAAGTCCACCCCCGCGGCCGTGAGGACCCGGAAGAGGTCCTCCGCGATGCGCCGCTTCTCCAGGTCGAAGGAGGTGAGGCATCCCACGAAGTAGAGGACGTCCACCGCCTCGCCGGGACCGACCACCCGGACACCGGTGGCCTGGATCCAGGAGGTGCGCTCCTCCTGGTTCCCGAAGGCGTTCATGTTCGACTGGAGCGACCGGAGGGGCTGCTGGGCCTCCTCCGGGATGCGGCCCTGGATGGAGACCTCGTTGCGCCGGATCTCCATGAAGTGGGGGACGTGCTCGATGCAGGCCGGGCAGACCTCCATGCAGGCCCGGCAGGTGCGGCAGTACCAGGCGAAATGCTCGTCGAGGACGCCCGGGACGATGGGGGGATCCCCTGCTCCCCCTGCCTCCGCACCCTCCCGCGTCGGTAGGGCGAGGAGGGCGGCGTGCCCGTAGTCGCGCAGCCGCATCACGAACGTCTTGGGGCCGAAGGGATCGCCGGCCCGCGTGGCCGGGCAGACGTCCTGGCAGCGGCCGCACTCGATGCAGGCGTCGTGCTGGAGGCGCACGCTGAAGGGGAAGTCCCGCTCGTTCGCCATCCCGAGCGTGAAGGTGGACGGGTCGAAGGTGTCGGAGGACATCAGGGCGTCGAGGTCCACCCGCTTCAGCGCCGGGTTGGACTCGAGGTTCTGCAGGAAGACGTTCGTGGGCAGGGAGAGGATGTGGAAGAGCTTGGTGTGGGGCAGGCTCGCGATGAACGTGAAGGCCAGCCCGAGGTGCACCCACCACAGGGTCAGGTGCCCGAGAGAGCGTTCGTCGGCCACCACCCGCGGCACGCCGGAGAAGAGCAGGCTCACCGCGTACCCGACCGGCGACCAGAGCGGCTTCACCTCGCCGGTGTGGTGGATCCGGAGCCCCTCGAGCAGGAACCCGGTGACGAGGATGAGCGCGAGGAGCACCAGGACGAAGGCGTCGTCGCGCTTGCGCTCGAGGTGCTCGGCGCGACCCGAGTAGCGCCGCCAGGCGGCGAGGCCCAGCCCCACGATCGCCAGGGCACCGCCCACGTCGGCCCCGACCGAGAGCCAGAGGTACACCCACCCGCGGAAGATGTGGACGTCGAAGAGGGGGCCCGTGAAGTCCGCGTCGATGAAGACCACCGCCGTGGCGAGGGTGCACACCGCGAAGGCGTAGAAGATGAAGCCGTGGAAGACGCCGGGGAACGCCTTGTGGAACACCCTGCGCTGGAGCAGGACGTCCTGGAGGAGCAGGACCACGCGCCGGCCCCAGTCCGCGAGGCGCTCGCTCTCGGGCTTCGCCCGGCGCCAGTAGCGGATCCGGTCCCGGACCCCGATCCCGAACACCACCAGCGTGGCCACGAACGCCACGTACATGAGGATCCTGCTGACGAGACCCACGTTCCAGTAGATCTGGCGGGCGACTTCCATGGACCCGTGCCTCCCACCCTGGGGGGCACCCCCAGGGCCGGAGCGTATGATGAATGATCGTTCAGCGCAATGGCAGGAGGCTCCGGGGTGGGTCGTCCGCCCGGCCGGTCGCCCCGCGATCGCTGGCGACCCGGCCGGAAACGGGGTACACGCCCGGACGTCGGGATCGGGCGATCTCCGCCTTCCCTCCCCCACGACGCACTTCGCCTGGAGGTCCCATGCAGCGTCTCCCCCTCGCCGCCCTCGGTCTCCTCGCCTTCGGTCTCGCCTGTGGCGGACTCCTCGAGAAGGCCGAGGAGGCGCCATCCGCCGAGCCGGCCGCTCCGATCGCAGCGCCGCCCCCCGTGCCTCCCGCGCCTCCGGTCCCCGAGCCCGCGCCCCCG
>JBFYZZ010000153.1:0-2718 GCA_041309225.1 Deltaproteobacteria bacterium
CCACCCGACCTGACGTCCGGCGCCTACTCCGCAAGTGGACCCGCATCCTTCGCCTGCTCGACTGGGACATCGAGGTCGAGGTCAAGCGCTACCACGAGATGCCCCACGACCTCGGCCGGGCCCACGTCAACCGCGCTGGCAAGCAGGCACGGATCGAACTCCTGGACCCGTTCGACTTCTGCCTCGCCTGCACCTGGACCGACCGGGACATGGAGATCACCCTGGTCCACGAGCTGCTTCACGTCCACCTGCCGGGCGACCTCGACGCGGGGGATGGGACCTCGGTCATGTTCGAGTCGGGCATAGACGCCATCGCCCAGGCCCTGGTCCGCGAGCACAGGAGGGCGAGGGCATGAGCGCGAAAAGATCCCCCCCCGCCCCGGGGTGGTCCATCGAGGTCAAAGGTATGTCCCGTCGCTCCCCCTCCGGGGTCCCGGATTTGAAAGGTTTTCAACCATGACCACGAAGAAGCCCGCCACGCCGGCCCCGGCTCCCACGGATGCGCTCACCACGCGCGAGGTACTCGACTCCCGGGCGGCCTGGCTGTCAAAAAACCTTGACAAGTGCGGGAAGCGGGCGGACGCCGCGGCGTCCAAGCTCTCATTCGTGGCGGCCTCCAGTTACGACCGGGAGGCGCGGGTCACCCGGAAGGAGCTGGACGAGACGCTCGGGCAGATCGCCGCGCTGAACGAGGCGGCCGGGCCGCCCCGGGCAGTCACGCCCGAGGAGTTCGCCGCGCAGTACGCCGAGTGGCTGGCTGCCGCGACGATCGACGACCTTGAGCGGGCGCTTGAGGTCTGGGCCCAGCGGGTAGGCGCGGTGCTCGTGGTGGAGGGTGGCCGCCCCCACCTCCGGTATCGGAGCGCAGGGTGACCGTGGCCCACGTCCTGCCTCCGGCCCACGTCTGGCGTGCGCCCTGGGAGACCATGCGCTGGACAGACCCGCAGCGGGAGCTGTTGGCGTCAAACTGCACGGTCGTCGTGTTCTGGGGCGGGAACGGGACCGGCAAGTCAATGGTGCTCGCCGAGATGGTCCGACGCGGGCTGATCGGCGGTCTGGTCGGCCAGCCGAAGCGGGAGACTTACGACGTGATCTTGGCGGGCGAGACGTGGGCGCAGCTCGGCTCGACCATCGGCTACCTCTGGACTCTGACGGGCGGCGAGGATGGCGGCTGGTGGAACGGTCGGCTTCGGTTCGAGGAGGGGGCGCTAAAGGGGCAGCGGTTACGGATGTTCGACCTGGTGGGCGGGCCGTGCCCGGGGTCGTCCCTCCGGTGCGGTACGTTCTCGGCGGGCGGCCGGAGGCTTGCCGGCCCACGCGCCGACCTCGTGGTCACCGACGAACCCATGCCGGAACACATTTACGCGGAGCTGTATGCGCGGCTGAACAGTCGTGGCGGCCGAATAGTGATCGGGTTCACCCCGACCGAGACGACCGCCACGAGGCTCGACTACCTCTGGGAGCTGGTGGACGACCCGGGCAAGACCTGGGCCCGGGACATCCAGGTGGAGCTCAGCCTACCGAACGTGACGCCGCGGGGCGGGCTGATCGAGGTGCCGTGGATGAGCGAGGAGGAGATCGCGCGGTTCGAGGCGGGCACGCCCGCGCTCATGCGGCCGATGCGAATGGGCCGGAGCCGGGTGCCGATCTCTGGAGAGCGGGTATTCAAGGCGTACCTGGGGCCCGAGGTTGCGTCGTGCGATCCGCCGGAGGGGGCGCGGTTGGGCATCGGGATCGACCATGGGTCGAAGGTGGGCGCGGAACGGGTTGTGCTCGTGGCCTGCCAGCCGGCCGGGCTCTACTCGCGCGTGTGGGTGCTGGACGAATGGTCGAATGAAGCGCGAGACGAGGCGATGGACGGCACGGCCCGGGGCATCATCGAGATGCTGGCCCGGCGGGGATGGACCATCGCCGACGTGGACGAGTGGATCGGCGACCGGGCCCATGGCGGGGACAAGTGGGGCGGATTCAAGAGCAACCAGCGGCTACTCCGGGCGCTTGCCATGGCGACCGGGATCGATGTGACCCGGCCCCGGTACTCGGCCAAGCTTCCGGCTGCGCTACGCCGGATCCGGGTTCCGAGGAAGTACGATCGGTCGGTCTGGGATGGGATCGAGTTGCTCCACCGGCTCATGGTGGACGGGCGGTGGCTCGTTGACCCGCGGTGCGAGAAGCTCCACGAGGACCTCATGGAGTGGGGCGGCGCTTTTGCCGATCCCCACAAAGATGGGATCGATGCCGCCCGGTATGTCACCGTGGCGCTCGTACAGGAGTCGAGATGAACAGCATGTCATGGTGGGCGTCTATTCCGGGGGCAACCCTGGGAGTCAAGCGGTCGGCGCAGGAGGAGATGGCCTTGCGGTGCCGGCTGTTGCAGAGCCGGCACATCCAAGACGTCCTCGACCGATGCCGGGACGAGCTCGCCGACCGGGCGAAGGAGATCGGGCCGGCGGACCTGTCGTCGAACCTGCTGGAGCGGGACGTGATCCGGCGGGGCCGGGCGTACCTCCGGCCGCCGCTCGTGACGGGGCTCGGGTTCGACCTGTTCAACCTGGTTGGGGACGCGACCGGGTCCGGGACGGTGGCCCGATACCGGAAGGCGGGCGGGCTGCCGATGCCGAGCCTCATGGTGGACGCGGTGGCCGATGCGCTCCGCTACCGGCTCGGCTGCAACTACGTCGGGGTGGCGGTTGGCTGGTCCACGAGGTCCGAGCGCCC
>JBFYZZ010000154.1:0-3423 GCA_041309225.1 Deltaproteobacteria bacterium
CCGTGGCCGCCGCCCTCGAGCCCGCCGCGGCCCGCGGGCTGGCCGCCGCGGCCGTGGTCCTGGACGTGGACACGGGCCAGGTGCTCGCGCGGGCCCAGGTCCCGGACTACGACCCGGCCGATCCCCGGTGGCGGGCGCGGGTGCTCGCCGGCGATCGCCGGTTCACGGGCGCCTACGGGCCCTGGCCGGACAAGACCGGCATCCGCGGCTTCTTCCAGGCCGGCTCGGTCTTCAAACTGGTCACCGCGATGGCGGCGGTCCGCTCGGCACACCCCCGCGAGGGGCGGCGCTGCTCGCTCACGGGTGGCACGTTCTTCGACTGCACGAAGCGCGACGAGCACGGCCCGCTGTTCCGTGCGCCCGGCTGGACAGAGCCCGTCCACGACCACTGGCGCGACCGCAACCACGGGCGGATCGAGATCACCGAGGCGCTGGCCGTCTCCTGCAACGTCTTCTTCGCCCAGCTCGGGCTCGCCCTCGGGCCCGAGCCGTTCCGCGCCATCGTGGCGGACGGGCTGGAGGTCGGCTGGTCCCCGGACTTCGATGCGGGACCCGCGGGCAGCCGCACGCTGGCGTCCACGGCCTTCGGCCAGGGTGCGGCCGCGCTCAACGTGATGCAGGCCGCCCGCATCGTGGCCACCGTCGGGAGCGGCGGCGTCTACCGCAAGTGCGATCCGTCCATGCGGTGGACCCCCCCGGAGGGCGGCGCGTGCACGGGGATCCCCATCCTGCAGGACGACGAGGGCGTCTCGCTCCTGCTGGCCGGCATGCGCCGCGCGGTGGACGCGGGCACGGCCCGCTCCCTCCCGGGCCTCCAGGGGGTCCGCGTCTACGGCAAGACCGGCACGGCCGACGATCCGGGCCGTGCCGAGGAGGCCCCGTGGGGCATCCGGCGCCGGTCCGAGGCGGTACTCCCCCACGCCTGGTTCGTGGCCCTGGGCGAGCCCGGGAGCGCCGATCCCTGCGAACCCCGTACCCCGGGCCGCCTCGCGGTGGCCGTGGTGGCGCCGCGCAGCGGCACGGGCGCCGCGGTCGCGGGGCCCGCGGCTCTCGCCATCCTCGGGGCGGCCAACGGGCTCGGGTACTTCGGGGCCCCGCCGTGACCAGGACGGACTGGACCGACCTCCTCCCGGACCACGAGGTCCTCGGGGTGCTGCAGGTGCGCGAGGGGGCGGGAGCCCGCGTGGTGCTGCGCACCCGTGTCCGTGGGGAGGAGGCCGTCACCCGGGTGGTCGGCACGGCCGCCGCGATGCCGTCCCAGTACGGCCCCATCGTCCGGGCACTCGCCCTCCAGGGCCGCGGCGCCACCGCGGGCCTCCCGGAGGACGCCATCCTCGTCCTCGAGGGCTACCGGAGCGCGGCACGCCTGCGGCACGTGCCGGGCATCCCCGAGGTGCTGGACGCCGGCGTACTGACCCTGCCCGCCGCGGACCCACGCGGAGCGCTCCTGCCGGCGGGGGTGGGCCGACTCTACGTCACCACCCGCTGGATCGAGGGGCAGCCGCTCGACGCCGCCTGGAGCCGCCTCGTCGACCCGGAGCGCACAGCCGCGCTGACGGCGGTCCTCGAGCGCCTGTGCGACCTGCACGCGGCCAGGGTGGTCTACGCCGATCTCAAGCCGGGCAACGTGATCCTGGGTCCCGACGGTGGTGTCTCGTTCATCGATCTCGACACCGTCCGGGAGGTCGCCGACGAGCGCTCGCCGGCGGCCACGGTGGACCTCACCCGCCACTACGCCGCGCCCGAGCAGCAGCGGGAGCGGGTCTCCTACCTGCCCTCCGACGTCTACGCCTTCGGCCTGATGGCGGCGCGTCTCCTGGGTGGCGTGGCCCCCGGCGATGCCTCGGTCCCGCGCGACCTGCCGGCTCCCTGGGACCGCGTGGTCGACGCCTGCCTCCGGTGCGACCCCTTCCAGCGTCCCCGGGTCGAGGCCCTCCTCGTCGCGGTGCGGGATCCCGGGGCACCGCTCCCCGCCTGGGACGGCTCGCCGCCCGTCGTCGAGGCCACCGAGCGCGTGCCCGAGCCCGGAGAGGGCGCCACCGAGCGCGTGCCGGAGCTTCCGGTCGAGACCACCGAGGGGGAGCCGACGCTGTCCCGCGCGGGCCTGGAGCCCGTGATCCCGCGGTGGCGGCGCCGTGTGCGCCGGACCGGGTTCGTCCTGCTCGGTGGGCTGATCCTGGGCTGCGCCGGCCTGGCGGGCCGCGTGGCGTGGCACCTCCGGGAGCGGGCCGTCGCCGAGGGCGAGGCCGCCGCAGCCATGGCCGACCTGCGCACCTACAAGACCGATCCCGTCCGGAACCGCGATCCAGCCCTGCTCGAGGCCGTCGTGGCCCGGGCGGCGGCTGCCCGTGCACGCGCCGACACCGCCCGCACGCGGGGCGTGCATGCCCTGGCCTGGATCTGGTCCACCGAGTGGCACCACAGGTCGGGCGGCCGGTCGTTCACTCCGGCCCGGCAGGCGGAGGGCGAGGCGATCACCGCCCTGGGCGACCACCCCACCTTCGAGGGGCGCTTCGCCCGGGGCATGTACGACGGCGCCCTCTGCGTCCACCGGAGCGTGGCCGACGCCGAGCGCCGGCGAGCGTGCGGCGACGCCGTGCGCGGCCTCGAGGCTGCCTTCGCCCGCCTCCGCCCGGGGCCGGACGACGATTGGATTCGCGTGGAGGCGCTCTGGGCGGCCGAGATGGTGCAGCGCAAGATCGCCACCCGGATGTGGGAGGCCGGCGATCGCGCCGGGGCCCGGGCCGAGGCGCGGCGGGTGCTGGAGCGCTGCACCGCCGCGGAGCCGATCCTCGGCGCCGCCCCCGTGAACGGCGTCGAGCTGGCCGAGGACTGCGTGCGGGTGGCGGCCCTGGCCGGGGACGTCGCAGCCTACCTGGGCTGGGCCGATCGCCGCATCGCCTGGGACGCGCGGGCCGGGGTGCGGTCCGACGCCGGCACGGTGGCGGAGCTCTTCCGCGCCGCCCATCCGGCCTGCGCCGACCTGCCGGTGCAGCGGCGCACAGGCGTCCTCCTCGTCCCGGACGACGCCACCCTGGAGAGCCCGGCGCTGTTCTGCGGCTATGTGGGATTCCTGGCCGTCGGGTGCCGGGACGAGGCCGAACGGCTCCGCGCGACCCACGATTCCCTGGCGTGGACCATCGCCCGCAAGGTGACCGACGCCGTGGGCCTCACCGTGACGCCCACGGAGCCGCCCTGGCAGGCCGCCCTCGACGCCGCGCGGAACCCGCCCCGCACCGGGTGTCTGGTCCGGTAGGGCGTGCCCCTACAAGGCGTACATCATGTACTGGAGGACCACCTGGACGTCGTCGGTGGCGTTCTTGGCCACGCGGAACGCGGAGGCCACCACCTTGCCCTCGCCCGAGGTGAAGGAGACCAGGATCGGGGCGGTGGGCAGGGTGTAGGTGGCGGTGCCGGTGCGGT
>JBFYZZ010000155.1:0-5242 GCA_041309225.1 Deltaproteobacteria bacterium
CCGTGGCCAGCTCGACCAGCACCGCCGACACGCGGGCGTCGGCCTCGGCGCGGGCCTCCTGGAGCAGGGTGCTGCGCTGGGCGGCCGCCTCGGCATGGAGGCGGGTCCGGAGGGCGGCCGCCTCGGCACGGACCTCCGCGAGGCGGGCGTTCCAGCGGGCCTGGGCATCGTCGGTGCGTGCCAGTACCCGCCGGGTCTCGTCGCGGACGTCCACCATCGCGGACTCCCGGGCGGCGAGGTACGCCAGCATCGGCCGGAACAGGATGAGGTGGAGGGCGACCAGGGTCGCGAGGAACGGGAGGACCTGCAGCAGGATGAGCACCCAGTCAGGCTCGATGTTCATCGCGACCTCGGCGCCCCGCTCGGGGCGGCCAGGACCCCTTCCCGCGCGGCCCGTACGGCACCACGCCAGACGGAGATCCAAGATCGGCGCCGTATCGCGGGTCCTCCCCCCCCGCAAGGCAGGGAGGAGATCGACGTTGACGAAGAGTTTGCAGCCTACAACCGGACCTCGAAGAGGAGGGCGGCCTCGCCCCACACCGCCGTGGAGACGGTGAGCGAAGCCTCCTGGAGGCGCTGGCCGCGGTGCACCATCGCGTGGAACCGGGCGCCCAGGAGGACGTCCTCGCCCAGGTGCACGCCGAACCCGGGTCCGATCCGGCCTCCCAGGGCGCCGATGGTCTTGCGCGTCTGGGCCGCGCTCTCGTCGGCGTCCTCCTGCTCGGCCTCGTTGTAGGCGTCGGACACGTCCCGGGCCGAGGGGACCACCCCGTAGACGCCGATCTCGCCCCAGGCCATGGCCCGGCCGGTTGCCGAGCGGGCGAGGTCGTGGCGCCAGGTCCCGCCCAGGCGGAGCCCGCCGACGTGGCGCTGTGCGTACCCGTCGTCGAGCCACCGGGTCGTCGTGACCCGCGCCACGCCGAGGTCGCACAGCACGGTGTCGGCGCCGAAGGCCAGGCCACCGTGGAAGGTGAGGGCGGGCCTGAGGATGCCGTCGAACTCCCCGACGCCCGTGCCCGAGGTCCAGCCGCCGTCCTCGGTGCCGAGCACGTCGCCGCGCGAGAGGGGGACCCAGGCCACGCCGAGGACGGGATCGGCCGCGAGGACGCCGGAAACCAGGAGGAGCGCGGGGAGCATGGCCACCTCCCGCGCCCCGTATCACCGGCCGCGGGGGTCCGCTGCCGGTCCGCCGGCGGTGGCCCGGGCATGTCAGCCTCCCGGTGTTATCTCGCCCCCATGTGGCTGACCTCTCTCGCCGTCCAGGGCCTCTCGGCCCTCCCCGACGCCTCCATGGCGCACCTGGAGCGCGTGGTGGTCCGCGACGACTCGCCCACCGAGCTCGGGGCGTGGGTCACCGCGCTCGATCTCCTCTTCGCGTCGCTCGACGTCCGCCGTCTGCGGAGCCTGCTGCTGGACCTCGGGTTCGCCGAGGCACCCTCCGAGCTCGAGGTCAGCGGCGAGCCGCTGCCCGAGCAGGCCTCCTGGCCGCATCCCGACGCGGCCCGGGCGCTCCTGCACCCCGACGCGGATCGCACGATCCGCCTGCGGGCCACCTTCGCCCTGGATCCGCCGCAGTTCCGGACGCTCCGGGAGGAGGCCGCCCGCCGGCCGGACCTCGTGGCGGGCCTCTCGGGGGGATCCACGCTGGAGCTGCAGATCGGTTGGCGCTTCGCCAGCGCCTTCCGCGCCGTCCAGATCGGGCTGGTCGGTGCCGCGGTGGGCGGGGAGCGGATCCCGGTCGGGAGCGCGGATCGGCCCGCCTGGCTCGTGCCGTTCCTGGCCGACATGGCCCACCGGTTCCGGCGCGTGGGCGTCCCCGGGTCCCACCGGCCCACGCGGGCCGCCCGGCTCTGGCTGGCGGCAGCCACGTCGCCGGACCCGGCCCGCACCGCGGCGCACCGCCGGCTGGCAGCCGCCCTGGCCGCCCCGCCGTTCGGGCTCGACGATCCCCGACCCGTGCGCTGGAACGACGGCCGGCCCGAGGTGGTGGTGGGCCCGCAGGGCCGACCGGTGGCGTGGGAGGGACCCGTCGCGGTGGCGGCCGTGCACCTCGCGGTCGGGGTGTACCTGCTGGACGCCGAGATCCTGTGGGTCACCTCCCCCGGTGTGCTGGCCCGGGACCCGGCTGCGGTGCGGGGGTGGCTGGCCGCCGAGGCCGAGTCGGCCGGTTCCCGGTTGGAGCAGGTGTTCCTGGTAGGGGGCGGCCGGATCGGCCGCGGCCGCACTAGGGCAGGTCGAGCCGGCGGAGCCTGAGCCACGCAAGACCCAGGCACCCGGCGATGAGGACGAGCAGCCCCGCGAAGGCGGGCACGCTCCAGCCGCCGGCGTAGCCCTCCCAGGCCGCCAGGGCCTCGCCCGGCATCCAGCGCACGACCGCGCCCGCCGCCGTGACGCCCAGGGCACCGGCGAGCTTGAGCGCGAGCCGGAGGGCGAGGTCGGCCATGAGGAGCAGGACGACGCCCACCACCACCCCGGCCACCGAGCGGAACCAGAGCGACGCGAGCACCCCGAGCGCGAGGAGCCCCAGGTCCGAGATCCAGGAGGCGGCGTACCCGAGGAGCACGGGGCCGAAGGCGTCGTCGAGGCCGAAAAGGGCGACCCCGGCGCCGCCGGCGACCGCGCCGGTGACGAGGAGGGTGGCGGCCGAGAGGGTGGCGAGGGCCAGCACCTTGGCCGCCAGGACGGCCGCCCGGGGCACGGGCCGGACGAGCGACTCCCGCAGCGTGTGGTCCGCGATCTCACCCGCGAAGGACGCGCCGGCTGCCCAGAGGAGCACGAGGGGGAGGACGTAGAAGTTGCGGGCGCGCAACGCCCAGGAGAGCGCGGTGGAGCCCGTGAACCGCACGAGCTCGGGCAGGGCGGCGCCGTTCACCTGGGCCTCGCCCCCCAGGCGCTGGGCCCCGACCAGGGCCAGCGCGGCCAGGAGGCCGACCCCGGCGGCCACTCCGAGGGCGGCCACGCCGCTCCCCCGACCCAGGGTCTTGCGGCACTCGGCGAGGTAGACGCGGAGGAGGTGGGCGGGGGTCACGAACGGTCCTCGCTGCGCACGCGGTCGAGGTAGAGGTCCTCGAGACGGGGACCCCGGGGCACGAGCGCGGAGACGTCCACCCCCGCCGCCAGGAGGGCCCGGGCGAGCTCGGCGGGCGACCGCGCGTGGAGGGCCACGAGCAGCCGGCCGGCCTCGCCCTCGCCGGTGACCTCCACGCCGGGGATGGCCGCGAGCGCCTCCGCCAGGCGGGCGGGGTCGCCCGCGCCCACCTCCACCAGCTCGTCGGCCACCTGCCCCCGGAGCAGGACGGCCACGTCGCCCTGCGCCACCAGCCGGCCGCGGTCGAGGATGGCCACGCGGTTGCAGAGTGCTTCCACCTCGGCGAGCAGGTGGCTGGACAGGAACACGGTGAGCCCGTCGCGACGGACCAACGCGCGGAGGAGATCCCGGACCTCGCGCATGCCGCGGGGATCGAGGCCGTTGGTGGGCTCGTCCAGCAGCAGCAGCCGGGGCCCCCCGAGGATCGCGCGGGCGATGCCGAGCCGCTGGCGCATGCCGTGGGAGTAGGTCCTCACCCGATCGTCGCCACGGTCCTGCAGGCCCACCCGGTGCAGGGCGTCGTCCACATCGGCGGCGCGTCCCAGGTAGGCCGCCGACTCCTCCAGGTTGGCCCGGCCGGACATCCAGTCGTGGAAGCGGGGGGTCTCCACCAGGGCCCCCACGTACCGTCGCCGTGCCACCGGGTCCGTCTCGCCGAACATGGCGACCTCGCCGGCGTCGGAGCGGATGAGCCCGAGGACGCAGCGCATGGTGGTCGTCTTGCCGGCGCCGTTGGGGCCGAGGAACCCGTAGAGGTCGCCGGCCTCCACCGAGAGCGTGAGGCCGTCGACGACCGTCCGGGTGCCGAACCGGCGCGTGAGGCCGCGCACCTCGAGGGCAGGACGGGCGGGGTCCGCGGACATCGGTGCTCCGAGCGGGGAGGGGGTGACGGTTAACCGGGAGGAGGCCGGAGGCCCCGGCGCGACCGGGGGCCGGCGGATAGGACACCGCCGGAAGGAGGCCTCGTCCCCGTGCGAGCCACCCCGGTCGCCGTCCTGCCCCTGCTCGCGTGCGGGCCCGGCGCGCCGCCCCTCGACTCTGGCGACACGGTGCCGGGCTCCGGCGCGATCGACAGCGTCGCGGCCGTGCGCGACGCCCTCGACGCCGGCACCCTGGAGGAGGGCGACGTCGTGATCCTGACCGGGGTGGTGGCCACCACCGGCCTGACCCGGGCGGGGGATGCGTTCTACGTCCAGGATCCCGCTGGGGGCGAGCGCACCGGCATCCGCATCCACCTGGGCGGCGTCATGGATCCCGTGCCCGCGGCACCTGGCCACGTCCTCGACGTCACCGGCCGCCTCGCCGTCTACGACGGCGTCCCACGGATCGCGGTGGCCGCGGCCGGGGACGTCCTCCGGGCGGGCACCGGGAAGCCGGTGGCCGATCCCCTCCCGTGCGCCACCGCGGACCACGCGCCCTGGGAGGGGGGGCTCGTCACCGTGTCCGAGCTCGCCACCACCGGTCCGGTGGACGCCTGGGGCGAGGCCCCCACCGCCTGCGGGCTCGCGCTGGACGACCTCTTCACCGACCTCGCCCTCACCGGGGGCACCACCTGCGCGTCGGCGGGTGGCGTGATCCTCCGGGTCCGGGGTGCCGCCCGCCTCGCCCCGCGCGATGCGACCGACCTCTCCTCCTGCGTCACCGGCGATCGCCACCTGCTGCCGGACCGCCCGGCCCGGAGGCCCCCATGCGCCCTTCCCTCCTCCTGATGCTCGCCCTCCCCCTCGCAGCCGGCTGCATGGACGAGTCGTGCGACGAGTACGTGGACTACCTGTGCACCTGCCACGAGGACGATCCCGAGTTCGACTGCGAGGTGCTCCAGGCCACCTACGAGAACGCGGACGCGGCCACCCAGGAGGACTGCGCCCTGGCCCTCGATGCGCAGCTGGAGGAGGACGAGGAGGCCGACCTGGAGTGTGCCTGGTAGCTCGCCCTCAGGCGAGCAGCGCGTCGGACAGGAACGATACCGAGAGGATCGTGGCGTCCCCGCAGCCACCGGGGCCGAGTCCGACGCGCGCCATGGCGCGGGCCGCGGCCTCGGCCGCGTCGGGGGCGAGGACGACGCACTCCTCGGCGGCGCCGTCGCGCTCCACGGTGACGAGCCACGCCGCGGACGCGCGCGGCCGGTCCGGCGCCGCGCGGCGGGCCGAGCGG
>JBFYZZ010000156.1:0-7184 GCA_041309225.1 Deltaproteobacteria bacterium
GCACAGCGCGTGGCGGGCTGCCATGGAGGCGGGGGTGGGCCCGCACAGCGCGTGGCGGGCTGCCATGGAGGCGGGGGCGTCCGAGGGTCAGGACGCGTGCTCATGACGTCAAGAAGGCGACATCTGTCCAGTTTCCAGAACCACTTTGGACACAAGTCGCGTTGCTGCCGTAGCAAGGGGAGTTCTGTCCTGAAATGGAGGCCTTTGACGGACACATCTCGCCTTCTTGACGTCATGACGGCGACCTGTGTCCGATTTCCGGCCCCTTCGATGGACACAGGTCGACTTGCTGCGGCAGCAAGTGGCGTTGTGTCCAAAGCGGGGCGTCCGAGGGACATATCTCGCCTTCTTGACGTCATGACGGCGACTTGTGTCCGAGCAGCCCCCCGCCCCGAGGGCTGCTCCTTGTGTCCGAGCAGGTCCCCCCCGCCCTCGTGGCCGCCCCTACCGCTTCTGGTAGGTCCCCATGAGCTCGGCGGTGCCCAGCACGTGGCCCTCCATGGCCTGGAGCAGCGCCGCCTTGGTGGGGGTACCGAGATCGGGCAGCACGACGTCGAGCGCGTAGAGCTTGTGAAAGTAGCGGTGGCGGCCGATGGGCGGGCAGGGGCCGCCGTAGCCGCTGCGCTTCCAGTCGTTGAGGCCGGACTTCGCCCCGGCCGGGAGTGCGCCGCCCTCCGGGAGCATCGTGAGCGACGGCGGCAGGTTGTAGGCCACCCAGTGGACCCACACGCGCTTGGGGGCGGCGGGATCGGGAGCGTCGGGGTCGTCCACGACGAGCGCGAGCGACTTCGCCGCGGAGGGCACGCCGGCGATCCGGAGCTCCGGCGCCACGTCCTGGCCCTGGCACGTGTACTTCGCGGGGATCGCCCCCTGGTGGACGAAGGCGGGAGAGGTGAGTCCGAACATGGGTTCTCCTGCGAGGGCGAGGGACACGAGGAGGGGGAGCACGGGGACCTCCCGGGACGTGCGGGCGAGGGGATTGTACCTCAGGCGCCCGGACGGCGATCGGGCAGGGCCTCGTCCATCGCTCCCGTGCGGTACCCGCGCAGGTCGAGGCAGGACCAGGTGTAGCCCGCGGCCTCCAGGACGGCGGTGACCCGCTCGCGGAGCGCCGGATCGGCGAACCGGGCCAGGTCGACGGACTCCACCTCGAGGCGGGCGAGCGCCCCGTGATCGCGGACGCGCACCTGCCGGAAGCCGAGGGCGCGCACGCCGGACTCGGCCCGCGCCACGCGTTCGAGACGCTCGGGAGTGATGGGCTCGCCGTAGGGGATCCGCGAGGCGAGGCACGCGAGCGATGGCCGGTCCCAGACCGGCAGGCCCCGGGCGTGGGCCAGGTCCCGGATCTCGGCCTTGGTGAGCCCCACCTCGAGGAGGGGCTGGAGCGCGCCGCCCTCACGGACCGCGCGCATGCCGGGACGGTGGTGGCCGGCGTCGTCGGCGTTGGATCCCTCGGCCACGGCGGGCAGGCCCTCCTCCTCGGCGACCGCGCGTACGCTCCGCAACAGCGCCCGTTTGCAGTGGAAGCAGCGGTCCGGGGGGTTGGCGCGCCAGGCCTCGCTCTCGGCCTCGAGGGTCGTCACGATCCGGATCCGTACCCCGAGACGCTCGGCCAGGGCCGTCGCCTCGGCCTCCTCGTGCACCGGGTAGGTGGGCGAGCGCCCGATCACCGCCACCACGCGATCCCCCAGGGCCTCCCGCGCGGCGAGCAGCAGGAGCGTGGAGTCCACGCCACCCGAGAAGGCGACGGCCACCCCTCCCGTGGCCCGGAGGCGCGTGAGCAGGGCGGCGTACTTGCGATCGGCGTCCATGGGGCCTCCGTGCCCCCGGGCATACCCCGGGTCCGCTCCGGGTGTCGCGGGCTATGGACAGCGGCGGCCGACCGGGTGACCACGATCCCCCCAGGAGCGCCATGAAGGTCGCCGCCTTCGCCATTTTCGCGGTCACGTACGCGATCGTCGCCGTCCGGCACTTCCGGCCGCTGCCCGTGGGACGGCCGGCGGGCGCCATGCTCGGCGCCACCGCCATGGTCGCCATCGGCGTGCTCACCCCCTCCGACGCCTACGCGGCCATCGACCACGACACCATCCTCCTCCTGTTCGGGATGATGATG
Source organism: Deltaproteobacteria bacterium (assembly GCA_041309225.1). Taxonomy (GTDB): domain Bacteria; phylum Myxococcota_A; class UBA796; order UBA796; family JAFGLY01; genus JAFGLY01. Next base: position 2,114 of record JBFYZZ010000156.1, read on the forward strand.
CTGACCGCCTGGGTGACCGACGACAACGCCCTCGACGGCCTGGTCCGGGCTGTGGTGCGCCGGGCGGGCACGCCGTGGCGCCTGCTCGTGGCGGTGGCCCTGCTCTCGGCGGTCCTCTCGGCGTTCCTCGTCAACGACACGGTCTGCGTGTTCCTCACACCCGTCGTCGTCACGGTCTGCCAGCGGGCCGGCCTGCCGCTCGGCCCCTACCTCGTGGCGCTCGCCACCAGCGCCAACATCGGCAGCGCCTGCACGCTCGTGGGCAACCCGCAGAACATGATCATCGGGTCGCGCTCGGGCATCCCCTTCGCCGAGTTCATGGTGCGAAGCCTGCCCGCCACCGCGGCGGCCATGGGGGCGCAGGTGGTCCTGCTCCGGGCCTTCTACCGCCGGCGGCTCCCGGATCGGCTCGACGTCGCCGCCTTCGACACTCCGGCCTCCCACCGCTTCCCGGTCGCGGGCTGGGTGGGCGTGGGGGTGGTCGTCGGGTTCCTCGCCGGCCTGCACATGGGGTTCACGGCCCTCGCGGGCGTGGCCGTCCTGCTCGTGATCCACCGCCGGGACCCGGCCGGGGTGTTCGCCCGCCTGGACTGGACCCTCCTCGTGTTCTTCGCCAGCCTCTTCGTGGTCGTGGGCGGGCTCCAGCACACCGGCCTCGTGGACGTGGCCATCCGCGCCGCCCGCCCCTGGCTCGACCTCGCCACCGTCCCGGGGCAGGCCGCCTTCAGCGCGCTCTTCGTGGCCGGATCCAACCTCGTCTCCAACGTGCCCATGGTCATGCTCGCGGGACCGTGGGTGGACCGGCTGGGCGACCCGGACCTCGCCTGGGTGGAACTCGCCTTCGTGACCACGGTCGCCGGCAACCTCACGCTGCTCGGCTCCATGGCCAACCTCATCGTGGCGGAGCGCGCTCGCGACGCCTACGAGCTCGGCTTCGTCGAGTACCTCCGGTTCGGCGTGGCGACCACGTTCGCGAGCCTCGCCGTGGGTGTGCCCCTATTGGTGCTCACGGCGCGGCTGCTCGGCTGACCGCCGCTACAGCTCGCGCCCGGCCCAGGGCCGGTTTTCGAGCAGGCAGGTGCACAGCTCGATCCACAGTCGCCGGGCGGCGTCGGTGAAGGCGTCCTCGTCGTGAACCCACGGTTCGAGCGCCTTCACGATCCGCTCGGCCAGGTTCCCGTTCTCGACGATGCCACGGACCAGGTCGAGGTAGGGCTCCTCCTCGGAGGGCGCCCGGGCGCCGGCGCGGGCGAGGAGGTCGGCGAGCACCTCCCGCACGGGGAGGCGCCCCTGGCCGTCGCGCGGCCCGCGTCGGGCCAGGTGGGGGGCCCGGACCAGCGCCCGGGTGCCGTCCTGCACGCAGGCCCGGAAGTCCTCCACCAGCACCTCCTGCGGGGGCCGGAGCACCCGGCCCGCCTCGACGTCGCGGGCCAGGGCGCGCAGCGCGAGACGGGTGAAGCAGGCGATCGCCACGTCCATGCGGACGCATTCCTGCATGTCGAGGACGCGCACCTCGAGCGCGTCGCGGGAGGCCTTGAAGACCGCGCCGCGGGCGTTGAGGAACTCGTGGCGGATGACGTCGGTGTCGGGATCGGGCAGGGCGTCGAGGGCCTTGTACATCGTGCCGAGCACGCTCCTGCGGTAGGCGGAGAGGTCGGAGATCGCCTCGGGCACGATGTCGCCGGCCGAGGCGGGGAGCCGCCCCTCCCGGCGCATGAGGAAGGCGAGGCGGTTGTCGACCGCGGCCTGGATCTCGCCGGCGTACACGGGCGACGAGGCCGCCACCGCCGGCAGGTACGGCACGAGCAGCCCCGCGGCGTTCATCATCGCGACGGCCTCGGTGTCGTTTCCCATCGGCAGGTTGACCTGGACCGCCTGCACGTTGGCCCAGGTGTGGGTGTAGACGTCGAACAGGCGCTCGTAGGTCTCGTAGACGCGCCGGTTGGAGCGCCGCCAGAGGCGGGCGTTTCTGGGGTTCAACCAGGGGTGCATCCCGCCGGGCAGCAGGCGGGCGTCAAAGCGGGCCGCCAGCAGGACCGACAGCCGCCGGATCCCCTCCACCAGGACCTCCTCCGCCCGGACCAGCGAGCGGAGCGGCACGGTGTTCTTGACCTCGAGGACGTGCTCGAAGATCTCGTTGGAGCAGCCCACGAGGCCGATCTCCACCGAGGAGGTGGGGTGGCCGGCCAGCGTGGAGAGGACCTCGGGGACCCTCGGGATGGCGTTGAGGTCGCGATCCACCACGACGTACTCGAGCTCGAGCCCGGTGACCTCCCAGGCCTCGTACGGCGTCTTCCGGGGCTTCGGGACCCGGCCGACCGGTTCGCGGAGGGCCTCCAGCTCCGGGTCCGCCCGGGGACGGGGACGAGGGGGGGTGGCCGCGGCCGGCTCCTGGGGGATGCGTTTCAGGAACCAGGCGACCAGGTCCTCGTAGATCACGTCGCCGTCAGCGGCGTCGTCGTAGCCGGTATCGAGGTTGGGGTTGTCGTTCACCTCGATGACCACCGGGCCTCCGGGCCCCTCCTTGATGTCCACGCCGTAGAGGCCCTCCCCCACCAGGCGCGCGGCCCGACAGGCCAGGCGCACGACCTCGCGGGGGGCGTGGTCGCGAGGCACGGCTTCCACGCGCCCGTACCGGGCCCCGGCGGGCGTCATGTTGCGGATCTGCCAGTGCCCGGGCGCCATGTAGTAGCGGGCCACGAAGAGCGGTTTCCCGTCGAGCACCGTGACGCGCCAGTCGTACTCGGTGGGGAGGTACTCCTGCGCCACGAGGAGCGGCGACCGGCGCAGCAGCTCCCCGACGCGCTGGTGGTGCTGGTCCTCGGTCTCGATCTTGAAGACCGCCGAGGAGAAGGAGCCGTCGGGCAGCTTCACCACGTAGGGGACCCCGAGCGCCTTCCGGAGGGCGGGGAACGTGGCGTCGCGCCCCACGATCATCGTGCGGGGCGTGGGGATCCGCTCCCGGATCATGAGTTCCTGGAGGAAGATCTTGTTGGAGCATCGGATGATGGAGCGCGGATCGTCGATGACCGGGATCCCCAGCGACTCGGCGCGGCTCGCGAAGCGGTAGGCGGGCACGTCGAGGCCCGTGAGCACCCGGATGAACAGGCCGTCGAACTCGCCCAGGCGCTGGAGGTCGGTGAGGCCGATGCGCTCGATGCGCAGGTCCTCCCGGTCGGCGATCTTCTCCAGGCGGTCGAGGGTCTCGGAGGTGGACGCCTTGAACGCGTCGAGCTCCTCGTACAGGACAGCCAGGCACGGGCCCCGGATGTCCTCCCGGTCGGCCGGCCGGACGAGGGGGGCTTCGATGGCCCGGGCGAGCGCGCCCCGCTCGTGGTCCTTCAGGCGGTAGAGCTTCTCGGGGAAGAGGTCGAAGACCTTCCAGCGCTCCTCCTCCCGGAGGAGGCGCATCCTCAAGAGCGGGGCCGGCCAGGCCTTGAACACGCGGGCCCCGATGCGGCGGAACCCCGGCGCCTCGGCCCGACCCAGGCACACGAGCACCTCGTGCACCTCGTCGGGGCGGGGCGGGCGCAGGACGGCGTCCTCGCCCTGGCGATCGCGGACTGCGGGGACCACCACCCCCTCGTCGCCGAGTCCAGGCATGAGGCTGCCGGCCACGCGGAGCCGGGCGGCGAGATCGGCTCGATCGATGACGTCTACCCCCACCTCGCGCAGCACGCGGAAGCGGAGGAACGGGTTGTTGAACCCCTCGATCGTCTCCACCGGCGGCACCACGTTCTGGCCCCGCGCCTCGGCCACGAGCGAGACGTAGTAGCCCTTGGACAGGTAGCGCCAGGACCGGCACAGGTTCACGACCGTGAGGCCTGATCGAGACGGAACCTCGCCGCCAGCCAGGAAGGCGTCGGCCTCGAAGATCGCCCACGGCCCGGCGGGCGCGTCCCGGCGGTCGGAGACCACCACGATCGTGCCGTTCGGCTTCATGGCGAGCGGGGTCCCGTGGACGGGGCTGGCGGCTCCCCGGAGGGCTGAACGTCACCGGGCGCCGGGAGGCTCCGGCGGCTGGATCGGCGCTTTGGGCGTGGCGCTTCTGGACGGCCCATTCGGACGGGGGCTCGGGGAGGGAGGCAGCCTATCGCGGATCGGGCCGGACGGCCCGGGGGCGTCAACCCGGACCGGCCGCGAGGTGCTCCACCAGGATCCGGACGCCGATGAGCACCAGCACCACGCCGCCCACGCGGGACGCCTGGCGCCGGATCCGCGGGCCCACCCGGCGGCCCAGCGCCATGCCGAGGAGCGTCATGGCGGCGCACACCACGCCGATCACGACGGCCGGCACGGCGATCGGCACCTCCATCACACCGAGCGAGAGCCCCACCGCCAGGGCGTCGATGGAGGTGGCCACCGAGAGCGCGAGGAGGCTCCAGCCCCGGGTGGGATCGCCGCAGGCGGGCGAGGTGCCGTCGTCCCGGGCCCGGATCATGCGGGCGCCGAGGACGGCGAGCAGCCCGAACGCGATCCAGTGGTCCAGCGTGCCCAGCAGGCCCGCCACGGCCGCGCCGCCCAGCCACCCGAGCAGCGGCATGAGCGCCTGGAAGAGCCCGAAGTGCCAGGCGAGCCGCACCCGGTGCCGGACCGTCACCTCGGGCAACGCGGCCGCGATGGCCGTGGCCACCGCGAAGGCGTCCATGGCCAGGGCGAGGGCGGTGCCGAGCAGGGTGGGGAGGTCCAAGGGGCCCTCGGGGGCGGGGAGGCGTCCCCGTAACCCCGGGTGCGAAGGGGCGGCCGCCCTCCGTGGAAGGCCCTGGGGAGGCGGGCTACAGGGCTTCCGCGCTCCCGTAGCTCAGGTGGATAGAGCAACAGCCTTCTAAGCTGTGGGTCCCAGGTTCGAGTCCTGGCGGGGGCGCCCGCTTGACAAGCCGACTTTGGCGAAGTACCTTGAGCCTATGGTGCCAGTTTGGCACCATCCTGGCACCATCACGGAGCCCTCAAGATGCCCAAGGTCGCCAAGCCCATCAAGCACGGCAAGCGCTGGCGCGTGTCCTGGTACGACGTCTTCGGGCAGCGCCAGTGGGCCTCCTACCGCACCCAGCGCGAGGCGCTCGACGCCCTG
>JBFYZZ010000157.1:0-38188 GCA_041309225.1 Deltaproteobacteria bacterium
TGGGGCTCTTGTAGGAGACCCACCCCTGGCGGGGATCGGTCTCGTCCTCCCCCACGATGTGGTAGGTGCGCACTGCGCCGTCCTTGTCCTCGACCTCGACGGTGGCGCCGAACCGCACCCGGTCGCCGCGGACGTCGTGGGGGTCCACGACCTCGACGGACTCGAGCCGCTTCATGAGGTGGCGCAGCCGGCGATCGATCTCCCTCAGTCGCTTCTTTCCGTAGATGTACTCGGCGTTCTCGGATCGGTCGCCGAGCGAGGCGGCGTAGGCGACCTCGGCGGTGATCCGGGGGCGCTCGACTTTGAGCAGGGTGTCGTACTCCTCGGCGAGGCGGCGGTAGCCCTCCGGGGTGATGTAGTCGGGCATGGAGGTTCCTCGACGCGGCCGGGGGACGCCGCTTCAACGGAAGCGTCGCGGGGAGAGGGCGTCAGCCGTGATCCCGCCGTCCGCGAGGTCCGGGGGGTAGGGGAGACCCGCCACGAGGGCGGCGGTGAGCCGGGCGAGCGCGGGCGCGGTCCGGATGCCGACACCGCCTTGCCCCACGAGCCAGAAGAAGCCGGGCCGGTCGGGATCGAAACCCGCCACGGGGCAACGGTCCGGCACGAAGCAACGGTGACCGGCCCACCGGTGGGCCACGGCCGCCGGCCGGAGTGTGGAGTAGCGGACCAGGCGATCCATCGCGATGGCCACGCCCAGGGGGTCCGCCCGCGCGTCTCCGGGGGCGTCGGGGACCTCGTCCATGGGCGAGACCATGAGGCGCCCTCCGTCGGGCTTCCAGTAGAGCACGTCGCCCAGTACCTTCACCATGGGCCAGGTCCGGACGCCCTCGCCCGCATCGACGAGGACCGCCGTGCGCCTGAGTACCGCGAGGTCCAGGGTCCGGCACCCGGCCATGACCGCCACGCGGTCTCCCCAGGCCCCCGCCGCGTCCACCACGATCTCCGATCGGATCTCCGCCTCGCCGGCGCGGATCCACCAGGTTCCGTCCCGGCGGTACAGGGACTGGACCTCGGCGTCGAGGCGAATCTCCCCACCCCGGGCGCGGAGCCCCACGAGGTAACCGTGCAGGAGGCCGTGGACGTCGATCTCCCGGCCCGAGGGCTCCAAGAGGGCGCCCGCCACGGCCTCGGGCGCGAGCACGGGATAGCGGTCGAGCGCTGCGGCCGGCGTGAGCACCTCCAGGTCGGGCACGTGCCGTCCCAGGTCGGCCCGGTGGTCCTCGAGGCGGGCGGCCTCGGTCGGGTCCGCCACGTAGAGGATCGGCCTTGGAGCCAGGAGGGGGGCCCAGGCGAAGCCCGGGGGCGCAGCCTCCAGGAAGGGGAGGCTCACTGCGGACAGGCGGCGGACCAGCTCCGCGAAGGACGCCAGGGAGAAACTCGACGCTGAGCGACCGGTGGAGTGGAAGCCTGGTTGGTCCTCCCGTTCCAGCAGGATCACCCTGCCGTGTCCGGCACAGGCCCAGGCGGCCGAGGCACCGGCGATCCCGGCTCCGATCACGGCGACGTCGAAACGATCGGACATGGAATCCTCGTGTCGGCATCGTAGCCGGGACGATGGGGGAGCGATATCGTGTTGGACAGGAGGCGACGTTCCGTTACACGGTCGCCCCGGAGGTCCCACCATGCTCGTCGCCCTGCTCCTCGCCATCCCGGCGGCCTTCGCCGACCCATGGACCCTCACGCTCGCCGCACCGGACGGGACCCAACTCGCCTCCGTTCCATGCGAGGTGTCCGCCCGGAAGAACTGCCAGCAGATCTTCGCCTGGGCCAACACCGCATGGGAGTTCATCCTCAAGCCCTCCGAGGATCCGGATCGACCGATCGACCTCGTGATCAACCTCTGGCCCGGCCTCCCGGTGTCCCCCGACACCAAGGTGAACACCTTCCAGCGCTCGGTGGACCCACGAGGGGCGACCTTCACCGTAGGGAAGCCCGAACCCGGTCTCGTGATCATCGTCGAGCCGGTGCCGACGGAGCGGTAGGCACCGGGCTGCCCCAGGAGGTCCGGCCACGCGCCGGCACGCATGATCCTGGACCTCACGCTCTTCGGCCTGGCCGTCCTCATGGCGGTGCTGGCGGTGCGGGCGGATCGCCCCCGGCCGCCCGCGTTGGACCCCGAGCGCCTCTTCAAGACCGTGCAGGCCTCGCTCCTGAGGAACGAGGTGGCCCGGGAGGGGGGGCGCGCGGAGGCCTGGACCGAACGGGTCCTCGCGTCGGTCCTCTACCACCCGGCAGGTCGAGAAGGTTGGGCCAAGCTCGAGGAACCAACATCCTGGGTCCCACCCGTCCCGGCCCTCCCGGGAGAACGGGCGCTCCTCGAGGACCTCTCCCGGCTGGGTCCGGGGCTTCCGAGGTTCGGGCGCCTGTTCGGAGGCGATCCCGTCTCGAGGGTCGCCCTCCTCGACGATCCCGCCACCCTCGGACCCGCCTGGGACCCGGCGGGGTGGCTGGGTCCGGGGTGCGACTGGGACGCCGTGGCGACCTGGTCTCCCCCGGTCCGCTCGGCCCTCGACCTCCGGCTCGGCCACCTGAGGTTCGTGCTGGTGGACGGGGGGACGGACGCGGCCGGGGCGTTCGCCGAGGCCCTCAGCGAGGCGGTGGGCGACCCGGCGCGCGTGCACGTCCTCCCGGCGACCGGCCCAGGCGACCTCGGGGCCCTGGCCCGCGGCCTCCTCCACGATGCGTCCGATCGCGTCGTCACGATCGCCCTGGGCGACGCCGGGCCGGTCGTGCTGGACGCCCTCCGCACCGACCCGGTCCTCCGCGATCACACGGCCGCCGTGGTCCTCGACGGGTGCCCGCTCGGCGGCGTGCCCGAGGAACCTCCCCCTGGTCTCTCGGTGGAGGATCGCGCCGCCTGGGCCACCGCGCACCTGTCGCAGGAGGCGTTCGACACCGAGCTCCGGCGGAGCGTGCCCTGGTTCCTCGTGCAGCGGCTCACTCCGACCGCCACGCCCCCCGGCGACGGACGGGTGCCCTGGGCGCTCCAGCGCATCGCCGAGCCACCGATCCCACCCTCGGGCCGGCGGCCGGTGGCCGTGGTGGACCTGGGGCCCGTACCCGCAGGCGCCGGCGCCCCGCCTCCGTCCGTGCTCGCGCGGGCCATCCTGCTCGTGATCGCGTCCCAGTCGAGGTGAGGCTCAGCCCGGCGACGGCACTCCGGACGACACGCCGCCGAGGCGGGCCTCCAGGAACGCGGTGACGAGCGCCTGGACCCGGCTCACGTCCTCGGGCTCCATCCCCTGGTGGCAGCCGATCAGGAAGGCGCTGCGCATGATGCGGTCCGCGACCGGGAAGCCCTCGGGGCGGGCCCGGCCCGGGGCGTCGCGGAATCCCGGGTGACGCAGGAGGTTGCCCGCGAAGACGGGACGGGTCTGGACCTCGTTGCGCTCGAGGAAGGCCATGAGTTCGAACCGGGTGAACGGCGCGCCGTCGCGGATCGTGAGCGGGAAGGCGAGCCAGGCGGTCTCCACGCCGGATCCCTGCCGTGGCAGGACGAACAGGTCCTCGTACCGGCGGAAGAACTCCAGGAAGGCGGCGAAGTTGCGCCGGCGGGACGCGGCGAAGGCCGGCAGGCGGTCGAGCTGGGCGAGGCCGAACGCGGCGCCGATCTCGCTGGGCAGGAAGTTGTAGGCGATCCGTTCGAAGATGAACTTGGCGTCGTAGGGCTCGCCCTCAAGCAGGAAGCCGAAGCGGGCGTCGACGTCCTCCCGCTCGTCGGCGGCCGACGAGCGGCCCCAGCCACGCAGGACGCGCGCCGGGCGCAGCCAGTCGTCGCGGTGGAAGCACAGCATGCCCCCGCCGCCGGCCGCGGTGATGATGTGGGAGCCGTAGAAGCTCGTGGTGGAGACGTCCGCGTACGTGCCGGTGGGCACCCCATCGAGGGTGGCGCCGAGGGTGTCGCAGGAGTCCTCCAGCAGGAGCAGGCCCCGGCGGTCGGCGATCGCCCGCAAGCGGCGGTAGTCGGGCACGTTGCCGAGCAGGGACGGGACCATGAGGAGGCGGGTCCGCTCGGTGACGGACGCCTCCACCTGGTCGATGTCGAGCAGGTAGGTGCCCTCCACGCAGTCGGTGTACACGGGCACGATCCCCCGCTGGAGGAGCGGGGCGACCGTGGTGGAGAAGGTCATCACGGGCGTGATCGCCTCGGCGCCCGGGGGGAGGTCCAGGATCTGGACGGCCAGGAGGTTCGCCGAGGAGCCGGAGTTGACCATGACGCCGTGGGCGTGGCCGGACTGGGCGGCGATCCGCGCCTCGAAGCGCCGGACGTTCTCCCCCATGATGGTCCGGTGGGTGCGCAGGACCTCGGCCACCGCGTCGAACTCCTCCTGGCCGTGCACGGCGAGGGCATAGGGAATGCGTCGGGGCATCGGGGGACCTCCGGGGGTTGGGCCGCGCGTCACCGGTCCGGGATGCCGAGAGTGCAGACCGGATCGCCCGCGTCCAGGATCCCGCGGTCCGCCCAGGCCAGCACGAAGCAGGCACAGGGCGCCGGGAGGACCTCGAGGCGCGTGCCGGCGGGATCCCGGACCTCGGCGAGGCACGTGCCGTGGTCGACCGGGCACCCGGCCTCCACGAGGGGGACGAGGAGGCCGCGGTGGGCGGTGGCCGGGCCGGACTCCCGTCGCCACGGGCCGCCCTGCACCCGGCTGGGATGCACGGGGGCGGGCCGATCCACGAGGCCCGCCTGGGTCAGGACACCCAGTACCGCAGCCATCACCGTGCCCACCGAGGCGGTCGACACCACCTGCCGGGGCCCCGCCTCCACCGTGAGGGCCAGCAGGTCGGCCCGGTTCACGAGCGCGCCCGTCAGGGAGCGGTCGAAGTGCCAGGCCCGGTAGCGATCCTCTGGGTAGTCCCACAGCACCGTGAGACCCGTGGCCGCCGCGAGCCCGAGGAGGGCTCGGACGCGATCGCGCCGGCGCCCGAGGGGCCGGTCGAGGAGCGCGTAGGGGATGGAGAGCGTGGAGTCGGCGTGGACGTCGACCAGCAGGTCGGGCCGGAAGGCGAGGAGATCCTCCCACACGGCCCGGGCGATCCGTTCGTGGGGGCCGCCGCGCGGATCGCCGGGAAACACGCGGTTGAGATCCACGGGTTCGCCCGGGGTGGTGCGGACCCGGGCCAGGAGGGCATCCGGGCTCAAGGTCGGGAAGAGGCGAACCGCACCCATGGAGAGCTCGTGACGGAGCACGGGCACGAGCGCCTGGACGGCGGCCACGCCCCCGAGCTCATCGCCGTGGATGCCGGCGGTCACCACCGCCCGGGGGCCGGGGCGACCGGTGTCCACGGTGGCCACGGGCAGGCGGACGGCGGTGCCCGGCACGTCCAGGCGGGAATGGGCGAGGCGGGTCATGCCTGGTACACCATCGCCTTGAGGTAACGGCCCTCGGGGAAGGCCACGTCCGCAGGGAAGTCGGGCGCCTGGGTACCCTGGTGGACGAGGCGGAGGTCGCGTCCGGCCTTGCGGGCACCCCGGATCACCGCCTCCTGGAAGGCACGGGGTGTGAGCGAACCCTGGTTGGAGGAGAGGGCGAGCAGGCCGCCGGTCGCAAGGACGCGGAGACAGGAGGCCACGAGGTGAGCGAGGTCCCGCTCCACCGAGAAGGGACCGGAGGGGCCGGTGGCGAAGGAGGGGGGATCCGCCACGACCAGGTCGAAGGCGCGCTGCGCCCGGCGGTGACGATCCAGGACGCGGAAGGCGTCGTCTACCTCGAAAGTGCCGCCCCCGAGGCCGTTGACCCGGAAGTTGGCCTCGGCGCGGGCCAACACCGGTTCCGAGCAATCCACGGAGACGACCTCGGTGGCGCCCCAAAGGGACGCGAAGACCGAGAAGGCCCCCGTGTAGGCGAACAGGTTGAGCACCCGGCGGCCGGCCCACACCGGATCGAGCCAGGCGCGGTTGTCGCGCATGTCGGCGTAGAGGCCGGCATCCGCGCCCGCGCGGGGGCGCACGAGGAAGCGGGCCCCGCGCTCCGTCACCTCGACGTCGGGCCCGTCGTCTGCCCCCGCGAGGAGCGGGGGAATGGCGGGGATGGCCCGCGCCCGATCGCGCGGGTCGGGCCGCCAGTCGAGCCAGAGGGCCCGCGGGTGGAGGAGATCGGCGAGGACCGAGGTCAGATCGTGAAGGAGGGGAGCGAGTCCGGGCGAGTCGAGGCGCACCGTCGCCTCGGGGCCCCACACGTCCACGCGGACCCCCGGGAGGCCGTCGTTCTCGGCGTGGCACAGGCGCCACGCGGTGGTCCCCGCAGGCAGCAGGGATCCGGGGGCGCCCGGCAGACCGCCACGGCGGCTGAGGGCAGCCTCGAGCACGCCCCGGAGCCAGGCGGCATCCAGGGGGCCGGCGTCGCCGCGGAAGCGGCGGACCGCGATCCAGCCGTCGTCCCAGAGGCCCATCCCCAGGATGCGTCCGTCGGGGCCCTCGATCCGGACGGCGGCACCCCGCTCGATCGGGGAGGGGCGGCCGGACACCTCGGAGGGGTACACCCAGGGGAAACCCCGCGAGAGCCACTCGGTGGCGTGCCCGTTCACGCGGACGGCGGGGACCGGGGATCGAGCGCTTGGTGGCACCGTTGCTCCCGGTCGGGCAGGATCAGGTGCGAGGGGGCTGGATGGCGATGACGGTGGTCCCGGCGACGACGTGGTCCCCGAACGAGGCCGGCCGACGGCCGAGGACCCGCTCGAGCGGACCGTCGCCGTGCCAGAGCCAGGTGGGACAGCGCTCGTGCAGCGCCTCGACCTCGCAGCAGCCTCCCTGCACGCCGACGGCGGATTGCCGGCGGCCCGCCAGGGCGCGATCGAGCGTGAAGCCGCTCTCCCGGGCCCGGGCAGCCCGGGGACCGGCGCACCACCGGACGTTCTCCTGGCCGCGCCGATCGGGGAGGGGGAGGCCAGGATGACCTGGCTCGCGACCGAGTTCGACCTGCTGGCCTTCCGAGACGGGCAGCTGGAGCGAGGGACGGGTGACGAGGAAGCCGACGTAGGGGCCGTCGAAAGCGGAGTGGAACTCGAAGCGGACGTCGCCGGCCTGCACCACGATGCCGTCCTGGAGGACGACGTGTTCGCCCGCGGTGACCGGGTGGTCGTCGGCGACGACACGGGGGGAGAGCGCGGTGAGCGAGACCGCTCCCGGGGTCACGTCGATGCGCAGCAGCGCGCGATCGGCATGGGTGACCCAGCGGCCGTCCTCGAGGAGGTCGTAGGTGTAGCCGGCCACCACGTCGGCGATGGGCACACGCGGGAGGGCCAGACCCACGATGGCCAGCGTCGCTGCGGCCGCTGTGCCCGTGTCGATGATGATCGTGTCGGAACCGGGATCCCGCGTGAACTGGCGCCGTTCCTCGGCGAGGGCCTCCTCCACCGCTCGAGGGGTGCCGATCACGAGGCCGTGACCGGCTTCGACCTGCCATGCGTGGCGGTCGTCCGGGGCCACGTGGTACGTCACGAGCCAGATGGCGGTGGGATCGAGGACGGGGAGGGAGGCAATGGCCTGGGCCAGGGTGTCGCTCCCGGCCGTGAAGCCGACCAGCAGGACGATCGGAGCGGGGGGGAGGACCGGGGGCGGGGCGCCCTTCTCGACCAGGGCCAGGTTGCCCTGGCGGGCGGCGGCGGAGACCGGCTCGGGCAGCCAGGCCCGGTGCGGGGGCACGGCCCGGAACAGGGACACCTCGCCCGGGATGCCCTTCAGGGTGTGGAGACCCGCACGATCCCAGGGGATCTCGGCCTGGTTCATGCAGAGGAACGTGCTCTCGGGGAACCAGACCTCGTCGGGGGGGGTGCGGCCGATGATGCGACTCGCGAGGTTCGCAGCGTCGCCGAAGGCGTCGCCGTCGATCTCTTCGACGTCGCCCGTGGCCATCCCGACGCGGATGGAGAGCCCGCCGTCGCGCCCTCGCTCCAGGAGGTCGAGGCCTGCCCGGACCGCGTCGGTGGCGGCGTCGAAGGAGGCCATGAAGGAGTCGCCGAGGTTCTTGACGACGCGCCCCTGGTGCCGGCGGATGGTCGGGATGACCAGCACCTCGTGGGCGTGGACCAGGTCTCGCAGGGCCTCCCGGTTCGCACGCGAGACCGAGGCGGTGTAGTTCGCCAGGTCCGTGAAGACGACCGTACGAGTGGCGGTGGGCACGAGGCGGATCCAGGGCGTGGATGGGCGGGGCCCGCGGAGGGCCGTGGAGGGCGCCAACATAGTGTGCGGGCCCGGACCCGTAAAGCGGTTCGGGGACCCAGGCTCGCCGGGGCGATGACAGGTTGTCAGGGCGGACGCGCGCCGTTCCCGGGACCATGACAACGTGTCGGGGGAGGGATTGCCAGGACCGTCGTGGACGCCGATCCCGGGGGCATCCATGCGCCCGTTCCACTGGCATGCTACTTGCTTAGATTCCGTAGGAACCCAGGGGAGCCCCGACGTGGAAGCACAGGAAACCCCCAGGCGCACGCTCATCCGGAACCCCAGGAGGTTCGCGCTCGTCGCCGTGCTCGTGGCGGTGGGTGCCGGTGGCGCCTCCTTCGGGGCCTCGAGGGTGCTCGCACGCGTCCTCAGGCTCCCCGAGGGAGCGACGATCACCGAGACCACCATCCGGGAGCCCGAGCAGCCCGCCCTGGTGAGCGCCACGCCGACCTCCCCGGACCGGGAGGACTCGACCCGGCAGCTCGAGTCCGCGGCGCAGCCCAAGCGATCCTACGCCGATCCCATCCTCCGGCGGAACATCTTCGACTCCGCCGCGGTCGGCAAGGCCGCTGAGTCCGAGCAGGACGCCGAGGGCGGCGAGCGTCGCACCGATCTCGGGATCAACCTCATCGCCACCGTCGCGGCCTGGCCCGCCGGTTGCCCGGTCCTGTCCGACGACGCCCTCCAGACCGACGTATGCCGGGAAGCCATCGAGCGGGTGAGCAGCGAGTACGGCACGGCCCTCATCATGGCCTCCGAGGGCACGGACACCCACGCCACCGGGTACGGCATCGGGGACGCTGTCGCCGCCGACGCCACCATCGTCCGGATCACACGGAAGCGGGTCTACCTCCGGCGCGAGGACGGTTCCCTCGAGTACCTCGACATGGACGGCGACGCCGGACGGTCTTCCGTCGGGCGGGCCCGCTCCGACGACCCGGCCAGCGCCGAGGGCATCACCAAGAACAGCGACAACTCCTTCACGGTGGACTCCAGCGTCCTCGAGGGCGCCCTGGGCAACCTGGAGCAGCTCATGACGCAGGTCCGGGCCACGCCCCACATGGGGCCCGACGGCCAGATCGACGGCTACCGCCTCTCGGCCATCCGGCGAGGCAGCCTCCTGCAGAAGCTCGGCATCAAGAACGGCGATGTCGTCCACTCGGTCAACGGCATGTCCCTGGCCGATCCCGGCATGGCGATGGGCGCATTCCAGTCGCTCCAGAGCGAGCGTTCCTTCAAGTTCGACATCACGCGCCGCAACCAGAAGCAGACCTTCGACTACGAGGTTCGTTGAGCGGGCAGACCCGCCGGAGCAGCATCGCATGAACGGCACCTGGACACGGAAGCTGACCCTGGGACTCCTGGCTGGCCTCACCCTCGCGGGGACCGGCTGGACCGCAGACGTGCGGGCCCAGGACGAGCAGGACAACCAGCCCTTTCCGGACGACGAGGCGGATGGTGGGCAGCAGGGGCCCGACCCGAGAGGCCCCCGGCTGCGCCCTCTGGGACCGGGCGGGCCCGGCGTCCCGATGCGCCCCGGCATGCAGGGCCCCGCCGGTGGCCGCTTCCCCGCGGCGTCACCCGAGGGGCCGGGAGACCGGCCGGGCGAACCCGGCCAGCCCGGGCCGCAAGGGGAGCCGCAGTCCGGCGGTCCGCCCGAGGCGGGCGGTGACGAGGGACCGCGCGAGCCCGTGTCCGGGATCGGTCTCGGCGGGGAGCGCCAGAAACCCCCGATCCTGGACCCCAACGCCAGGGTCACGATCGACTTCGTGGACGCCGAGATCATGGACGTGATCCGGTACATGGCCGAGATCACGGGGCGCAACTTCATCCTCGGGGAGAAGCTGTCCGGCAAGATCACCATCATCAGCCACAAGCCCGTGACCGTGGCCGAAGCCTACGAGGCCTTCCTGTCCGCCCTCGAGGTCACCGGGTACACCACCGTCACCATCGGGAAGGGCACCAAGGTCGTCAAGTCGGGCGAGGCCGCGAAGGTGCCGCTTCGCGTCTACGACGGCGAGATCCCGTACACCGACAACTTCGTCACCCAGATCCTCCAGCTCGAGAACGTCGCCGTCAAGGACGTCTCCTCGGTGGTCAAGGAGCTCGCGTCCTCGGCCGCCCGCGTGATCGCCTACTCGCCCACCAACACCCTCATCCTCACCGACTCGGCCACCAACCTCCGCCGCATCCAGCACATCCTCACCGTGCTGGACGTCGCGGTGCCCAAGTCCACCCTCCGGATCTTCCCGCTGCGCTACGCCACGGCCAGCGAGCTCGCCGACCTCGTGAAGGAGGTCTACGGCGTCGAGGGGATCTCCTCCTCCTCCGCGGAATCCACCACCGACGCGGCGGCCCGCCGGCGTCGTACCCGCACCACGCGCCGCACCGGCGACGACGCGGCGGACGATGCATCCGGCGCCACCAACGTGGGGGAGGGGACCTACATCTCCAAGATCATCCCCGATGAACGGACGAACGCGATCATCGTGCAGGCCAACGAGGAGGCGATGGCCTCCATCGCCGACCTGATCACCCGGCTGGACGTGGACGTGGATCCCTCCAGCCGCGCCCAGATCCACGTCGTCTACCTCGAGCACGCCAAGGCCGAGGACGTCGCACAGGTCCTCTCCAACCTGGCCGGCACCTCCTCGGCGTCCCGGACGAGCGGCCGCACCCAGACATCTCGGACGGCACAGGGCCAGCGACAGGGCCGGGTGCAGCCGGGCATGCCCGGCGCGCCGATGGACATGCCCGGGGACGCCGCCCGCGAAGGAGGCGCTGTCGCCGCGTTCGAGTCCGGGATGAAGGTCGCCAGCGACGAGAACACGAACTCGCTCGTGATCATCGCCGGGCCGGAGGAGTTCCGCATCATCAAGCAGGTCATCGACAAGCTCGACATCCGGCGCAAGCAGGTCTTTGTGGAGGTGGTCCTCCTGGAGATGGCCAGCGACGACTCGTTCGACTTCGGGATCGGCTACCACGCGGGCCGGGTCAACGACGACGGCTCCTACGGCGCCCTCTCCTCCCAGCTCAACGGGTTCTCCCTCGGGCTCTCCCAGTCCGACCTCCTCTCGGGCCTCGCCATGGGCGTTTTCGGCAAGTCCATCGAGGTGTCGGTCGCCGACTCGAGCGGCGTCCCCACCACGCTGTCGGTGCCCGCCTTCGGGGTTGCGCTCAACGCCCTCCAGTCCAACTCAGCGGTCAACATCGTGGCCACGCCCAACGTGCTCACCACGGACAACGAGGAGGCCAAGTTCGTCGTGGGCCGGAACATCCCGTTCCCGGTGTCCACCGGCCGCGATTCCAACAACAACCCGATCATCTCCTACCAGCGTGAGGACGTGGCCAACACGCTCAAGGTCACGCCCCAGATCAACGAGTCCAACTACGTCACGCTCGAGGTGTTCCAGGAGGTGCAGGAGGTCGAGGAGGACTCGCAGGGCCTCGACGTGACCTCGGCGGGCTTCATCACGTCCAAGCGGTCCGCCGAGACCACCGTTGTCGTGCAGGACAACCAGACCGTGGTCATCGGCGGCCTCATCGGCACCACCGAGACCGACGTCGAGACCAAGCTCCCGGTCCTGGGCGACCTGCCGCTCCTCGGCGCCCTCTTCCGGGGCAAGCGCACCGAGAGTCGCAAGACCAACCTGCTCATCTTCCTGACGCCTCATGTGATCGGGGAGCCCGAGGATCTCGAGGAGGTCTACCGGATCAAGGTGGCGCAGCGCAACGAGTTCGTCCGTCGCTTCTACGGGAAGAGCCGGCAGGAGCAGGAAGAGGAGCTGGCCGACATCCTCCAGTACTCCATGAACCTGGTCGACGAGCCGAGCCTCTACCGCACCAAGCTGGCGACCGAGACGTTCGCCACGATCGATGCGTCCACCGGCCGTGAACCGACCGCGGACCCGCTCCTCGTCGGGCCAGAGGACGACGAGGAGGCGCCCCTGCCGGACGAGGCCGTCGAGGGGGCGCCCGCACCCGTGGAGGCGGCGGAGGAGGCCCCCGCGGAGGCGACCCCCACCCCGGCCGGCGAGGAGCGGTGAGATGGGTATCCGCCGCATCCCCATCGACGAGGATCTCGCCCGGCACGGGGTGGATCCCGCCGTCCTCGCGGAGGCGCGGATCCTGGCCGAGCGCGAGGGCGTGGCCCTCGTCGAGGTGCTGGCGGAGTCGGAGAAGGTGGCCCCCGAGGCGCTCGCCCGGACGCTCTCCACCCTGTCGGGCATCCCGCTGCTCTCGGCCATCGAGCAGGATCGCGTCGATCCGGACCTCATCCGGCGGATTCCGCTCGCGCTCGCCCGCGAGAAGGGCGTCCTCCCCCTCTGGACGGACGAGGAAGGCCTCGTCGTCGTGGCCATGGCCGACCTCTCGGCCGTCACCACGCTCGACGACCTTCGAGTGCAGTTGGGACGCCGGTGCCGGCCGGTGCTCGTCCCGCGCAACGTGCTCCAGGCCGCCACCAACAACGCCTGGGACCGTGCGAGCCGCACGGCCTCGGCGGTGATGGAGGAGATCCGGGAGGAGACGGCGCCCCAGGCCGACGACGACCTCACCCTCGACGCCGACCTGCTCGACGACCCCAACCAGGCCCCCATCATCCGGTTCGTGAACTCCCTGCTGACGCAGGCCATCAAGGACCGGGCCAGCGACATCCACCTCGAGCCGTTCGAGAAGGAGCTGGTCGTCCGGTTCCGGATCGACGGCGTCCTCTACGAGATCGTGAAGCCGCCGCCCCGACTCCAGGCCTCCATCGTCAGCCGCGTCAAGATCATGGCGGGCCTGAACATCGCCGAGAAGCGCATCCCGCAGGACGGCCGCA
This sequence comes from Deltaproteobacteria bacterium, assembly GCA_041309225.1. Classification (GTDB taxonomy): domain Bacteria; phylum Myxococcota_A; class UBA796; order UBA796; family JAFGLY01; genus JAFGLY01. The sequence continues at coordinate 12,987 of JBFYZZ010000157.1, forward strand.
TCCGCACGCGCATGGCCGGGCGCGAGATCGACCTGCGCGTGAGCACCCTCCCCGTGCGACACGGCGAACGGGTCGTGATGCGCATCCTCGAGAAGGGCACGGTGTTCAACCTGGAGCAGGTCGGCATGGGACCCGACACGCTCCAGGCCTTCCGCCGGATGATCCGGCTCCCCCACGGCATCCTGCTGGTGACCGGACCCACCGGCTCCGGCAAGACGACCACGCTCTACTCGGCGCTCTCCGAGATCAACGATCCCGACAAGAACATCCTCACCATCGAGGATCCCATCGAGTACGAGCTGCGTGGCATCGGCCAGACCCAGGTCAACCCCAAGATCGACCTCACGTTCGCGAGCACCCTGCGCGCCCACCTGCGCCAGGATCCCGACATCATCCTCGTGGGCGAGATCCGCGATCGCGAGACCGCCGACAACGCCGTCCAGGCTTCGCTCACCGGCCACCTCGTGTTCTCCACGCTCCACACCAACGACGCCCCCACGGCGTTCTCCCGCCTGGTGGACATGGGGGTGGAGCCGTTCCTCGTCTCGTCCTCCCTCATCGCCGTGCTGGCCCAGCGTCTCGTCCGCCGGCTGTGCCGCGAGTGCCGGGAGGCCTATGGCCCCACGGTCGACGAGCTGCACGGCCTGGGCCTCGGGCAGGCCAGCACCGACGCCCTCATGCGAGCCGTGCAGGGGGGGCGCGCCCTCTACCGGGCGAAGGGCTGCCCCGCGTGCCTGGGCACCGGCTACCAGGGGCGCTCGGGCATCTACGAGCTGCTCGTCGTCAGCGACGAGATCCGCTCCCTCGTCACCTCGCGGGCCAACGCCGGCCAGATCCGGCAGGCGGCGGTCGCGAACGGCATGGCCACGCTGCGCGACGACGGAATCCGCAAGGTCCTCGACGGGACCACCTCCCTCGACGAGGTCGTCCGCGTCACCCAGGAGGAGGTCCTGGAACTCGAGTAGCCCCCGCCGCGAGGGCGGCGGGACAGGAGATCCCCCACCGTGCCCGTCTACGAGTACAAGGGAATCGACGCCCGCGGCCGCGAGGTCAGCGGCATCGTGGACGCGGAGAATCCGCGCACGGCACGGGCGCGCCTGAGGAAGCAGGGCGTGTTCCCCACCGTGGTGGAGGAGCAGGAGGCCCGAGCCAAGGGGGCTGGGAAGCGCCCCGGCAAGGGTCTCGCCACGAAGGTGGACCTCTCCCGGATCCTCCAGGTGGTCACCGCCGCCGACGTGGCCGCCGCCACCTCCCAGCTCGCCACGCTCGTGGGCGCTGCGATCCCCGTCGTGGAGGCCCTGAACGCGCTCCTCGAGCAGGTCGAGAAACCCGCCCTCAAGGTGGTGCTGGCCGACGTGAAGGAAAAGGTCAACGAGGGCTCCTCTCTCGCCAACGCGCTGCGCGCGCACCCCCGGATCTTCGACGACCTCTACGTGAACATGGTGGCCGCGGGCGAGCAGTCGGGTGCCCTCGACCTCGTGCTGAAGCGCCTCGCCGACCACACCGAGGCCATGCAGACACTCCGGGGCAAGCTCGTCACGGCCCTCATCTACCCCGCCATCATGGCCCTCATCGGCTCCGGCCTGCTCGTGGGCATCTTCGTCGTGGTCGTGCCGAGGGTGCGGCGCCTGTTCGACTCCTTCGGGGAAACCCTACCCCTCCTCACGCGCGCGTTCCTGGGCGCCAGCGAGCTCGTGGCAAGCGGCTGGTGGGTGATCCTGCTCCTCGTCGTCGCCGGGGCGCTCCTCTTCCGGCGGTGGGTGAAGAAGCCCGAGGGCCGGATGCAGTACCACCGGATCCTCCTGAAACTTCCCCTGTTCGGGAACATCTTCCGCACCATCGCCGTGAGCCGGTTTTCCCGCACGCTGGCCACGCTCCTCATGTCGGGCGTGCCCATCGTCACGGCGCTGCAGATCGTGCGTCGTGTGGTGGGCAATGACGTCCTCGCGCAAGCAGTGGACGAGGCGGCCAGGAACATCACCGAGGGCCAGTCCATCGCCGCGCCGCTCAGGGCCAGCAAGGAGTTCCCCGCGCTCGTCACCCACATGATCGCCATCGGGGAGCGCACGGGCGAGCTCGAGCCCATGCTCGAGAAGGTGGCCGACTCCTACGACCGCACGGTCGAGCGATCGCTCCAGGCCTTCGCCAGCCTCCTCGAGCCCCTCCTCATCGTGATGATGGGGGGTGTGCTCGGCACCACGGCGCTCGCCCTCCTCCTCCCCATGCTCCAGATGTCCAACCTCGCAGGCCGGTAGGCCCCACCCTCCCAGGAGGTCCCATGCGAACCCACCCCTTCGTCCGAGCCTCCCGCGATCGTCGCGGCATGACGCTCGTCGAGATCATGGTCGTCATCACCATCATCGTCAGCCTCATGGCGGTGCTGTCCGTGACCGTCCTCTCCCGCCTCGCCGACGCCCAGCGGGATCAGACGAAGATCCAGATCCGGCAGGTCGAGCAGGGGCTCCAGATGTATGCCATGCGGCACAAGGGCCGGTTCCCCACCACCAGCGACGGGCTGGAGGCCGCCGCCAAGTACATGCCCAAGACGGGCGAGGTGCCCAAGGACGCCTGGGGCAACGATTTCCAGTACTTCTCCCCGGGGACTCACGGCGAAAACGAGTACGAGATCATCTCGCTCGGCCGGGACGGCAAGGAGGGCGGCGAGGACGCCGACGCCGACATCCACTCCTGGAACCTCGACGAGGAGGAGGAGTAGGCGTGGCTCCGCGTCGCCCCGCACCCCCGACGCACCGCCCACCAGGATGGGCGGAGATCCCGGTGCACGCCGGGCGTCGCGGGATGACGCTCATGGAGATCCTCGTCGCGCTCGCCATCATCATCGGGATCATGTCCATCAGCGTCCCCACCCTCTACAACGTCCTCGCCCTCGAGCAGCATGCGGTGGCCCGGGAGCTGGCCACGACCATCGCCTACCTGCGTGACGAGGCCACCCTGCGCGGCGTGACCTTCCGCGTGGCCTTCGATCTCGACGCCCGCTCCTGGAAGGTCCAGGCGGGAGCCCCGGACGCCACCATCTTCGCCACGCCCGAGGAGCGGGAACTCTGGGAGCGGGACATCCAGGATCGCCTCACCCGCTTCACCCGGCGGGAGATCGAGGAGGGCGCGGCCGACGACATCCTCGACCAGACGGGCCGCTTCGAGGACATCCCCGACGTGGCGCTGGACGCCGTCCAGGAGCTGCCGGGCGGGACCCGCTTCGGCTGGATCTGGACCTCCCAGTGGGAGGAGCCGGTCACACCGTCCCCCGTGCCCCCCGAGGATCCCGCCGACGACCGCATCGTCTACCTGCACGTGTTCCCCGACGGCCAGCTCGAGGCCGCCGTGGTCCGGATCGTATCGGAGGACGACCCCGGCGAGGGGTACACGCTCGTGGTGGAGCCGCTCACCGGCCGGATCCGGATGGAAGCCGACGAGGTCGAACCCGAGGCGCTCTTCGCCTGGCTGCCGCTCGAGCCGCCGGAGATGCCCAGGTGACGCCACCCTTCCGCCAAGCCCGCGGCTTCACCCTCGTCGAGGTGATGGTGGCGCTCGCCATCCTCGTGGGCGCCCTCTACGTGCTCGTGGACTCCCAGGCCCAGGCCCTGCTCTCCACGCGGGAAGCGGGGAGGATGCTCACGGCCACGATGCTCGCCCGGGAGAAGATGGACGAGGTCCTGGTCCAGGTGGAGCTCGACGGGTTCGGAGACACCGATTTCGAGGAGGAGGGTGACTTCGCCGACTTCGGGGCCGCCTCCGACCTGCAGGACCTCGACCTGGACCTCGACTTCGGCGACGAGTTCGCGGCCTACCGGTGGGCCTGGACGATCCGGGAGATCGACCTCTCCTTGGGAGGGGACGGGGACCTGGGCGCCATGGCCGACACCCTCGCGGGCGATGGGTACTGGGGCGACCAGGCCTCCGACGAGGAGCGCAGGGAGGTGCTCGGCGACAAGGCCAGCAGCCAGCAGGACCAGCAGCGCGATCTCTCGGACATCGGGGTGGGTGCGGACATGATCGGCGAGATGCTGGGGAACTACATCCGGGAGGTACGGGTGGTGGTCTGGTGGGGCGACGACGAAGAGGGTGCCGACCAGGTCGAGCTCGTCACCCACGTCATCAATCCCTCCGGCGTCGTGGTCGGCGGGATCGGGGGGGCCGCCACCTCCGAGGGCGGCGCCTCCGCCGGCGATGCGAAGTCCTCGGGGAGCGGGGGCAAGAGCGGACGCTCCGGCGGCTCCACGAACATGAAGACCGGCAGTCGAACGGGCGGCTCCTCGACCACGAAGTCCGGTGGCCGTTCGGGCGGTGCCCCCGGCTCCGGCCCGGGCCTCCAGGGGGCGCGCCCGTGATCCTCCCCCGCCGGCCGGGCTCCCCGAGGGGCTTCACCCTCCTCGAGATCATGGTCGCCGTGACCATCCTCGTGGTCATCGGTACCGTGGTCATGACCACCGTGCGCAACACCTTGAAGGCCCGCGACCTGCTCGCCTCGGGCGACCTCGCCAACCAGTTCGCGCGGGCGGCCCTCTCCCGGATGACGAGGGAACTCCAGCTCGCCTACCTCACCCCGCACACCACCGCCGTGAACACCTACCGCACGGTGTTCGTGTCCCGGAACGAGGATCCGGCCGACACCCTCTGGTTCACGACGCTGGCGCACCGGCGCCTCTACGCGAACACGCACGAGTGCGATCAGTCCGAGGTGACCCTCTGGGCCGAGGACGACCCCGAGGCGTCGGGCTCCCTCGTCCTGCTGCACCGCGAGTCGCTGCGCATCGACGAGGAGCCCGACAAGGGCGGCACCATCCTGCCGCTGGCCCACGGGGTCCGGCGCTTCGACCTCCGGTTCCTGGACAGCCGGACCAACGAGTGGCTGGAGGAGTGGTCCTCCACCGGGACCGAGACCCCGAATCGCCTGCCCCGGGCGGTCAAGATCGTGCTGGTGCTGGCCACGCCCGATCCCGAGGACGAGGACGTCCTCGAGGAGAGCTCCTGGGTCACCACCGTGCTGCTCGAGTACGCCGCGCCCATGACGCGCAGCCTCTTCAGCCAGGACGGCCAGGGCAACGAGAACCAGGGGTCCAACTCTTGAGCCGCCTCCTGCCACGGATCTGGCGGAGCCTGGTCCGGTCCCGGGGCATCGGGACCCACCCGTTCCACGCCGCGGCCCGGCGTGCCCGGGGGCCAGGGTCGACCCCGAGGCGGTCGCGCGCCTCCGAGACGGGGGTGGCGCTCATCGTGGTCATCGCCTCGATCGTCGTGATGACCACCGTCATCGCCGAGATGACGTTCAGCGCTCGGGTCCGGTTCCTGCTGTCCAGCCACGAAGCCCAGGAGACCCAGGCCTACTGGCTGGCCCGTACGGGCGTCAACATCTACCGCCTCATCCTCACGGGCAACTACCAGCTCAAGCAGTCCTCCACGATGAAGTCTCTCGGAGCGGCCACTGGCATCAACATGGGGGACGCCCTCTGGCAGGCGGTCCCGTTCCTCTCCTCGGGCCTCATGCGGATGGTGTTCGTGTCGGGCGGCACGACCGCGGACATGGCGGAGGGGGAGGTCGAGCAGCTCAAGACCACCGGGACGGTGAGCGACGAGATCGCCAAGGCCTCCCGCGAGCAGAGCCGCTTCTCCGACCGGAGCTTCCTCGACTTCGAGGGTGACTTTTCCGCCGAGATCGTCGACGAGGAGCGCAAGATCAACGTGAACGCGTTCGCCACGCGGAGCACGGCCACAGCCCTCCAGGAGGACGCCACCGCCCAGGCCCTCTACGGGCTCATGAGCGGGATCGAGAACGACCAGTGGTTCTACGACCGCAACATCGACCGCTGGGAGATCATCTCCAACCTCGCGGACTGGGTGGACACCGACACCACCCGGTGCGGCCTCGAGGGCGGCTACGAGGACGACCTGTACAACCGCCTCGACGATCCCTACCTCTCCAAGAACGCGGCCTTCGACACCAAGGAGGAGATCCGCCTCGTGGCCGGGTGGGAGGGCGAGGTGTTCGATCGCTACGCGGATCGCATCACGGTGTGGGGATCCGGTAAGATCAACGTCAATACCGCCGATCGTGAGGTGATCGTGGGCCTCCTCAGGGCCTACGCCAGCACCTCGGACGACCTTGCCAACACCCTCGTGGACCTCATGGACGAGTACGCCATGGTGACCTCGTTCCAGAGCGCGAGCGACTTCACGTCCTACCTGGAGGCCCAGGGCATCCAGGTGTCGGACGGCCTCAAGAACGTGATCACCACCTCCAGTTCCGTGTTCACCGTCACGAGCATGGGTGTGGTCGGGGACACCACGGTGACCATCACCGCGGTGCTCGACTACTCCTCCTCGGCGACGGGCATCACGAAGTACTGGCGGGTGGACTAGGAGCCCGCATGGCCAGAGCACTCGGCATCGACCTCGGAGCCCGCGCGGTCAAGGTGGCCGTGTTCGAGGGATCCCTCGGGCGATACGCCTTGAAGCTGGTGATGGACCTTCCCGTTCCCCGCTCGGAGGGTGAACCCGACCTCCAGGCCCGCCTCGCGGTGCTGCGTGACCTGGTGCTCCAGGAGGGGCTCGACGGGGCGGGCACCGTGGCCGTCGCCTGGCCCGGGGAGCGTGCGAGCATGCGGGTACTCGACCTCCCCTTCTCGGACCGCGCCAAGATCGAGAAGACGCTCCCCTTCGAGATGGAGAATCACGTCCCCTTCGAGATGGACGACATGATCCTGGAGCACCGGCTCGTGGCCCGCACGGGGACGGGCGCGCGCGTGCTGACCTGCCTCGTGAACCGGGAGGCCGTGGCGCCCCTGCTCCAGGGGATGAAGGGCATGGACCTGGATCCCCGACACGTCGTGCCGGACGGCGATCTCCTCGCCGCCCTGGCCGATCCGCGGGGCGTGCAGGCGGTGGTGGACATCGGGTGGAGCCGCACCCTCGTGTCGCTCGTCTCCGACGGCATTGCCTGTAGCGGACGGGCCGTCGAGGTGTGCGGGCGGGACCTCGTCCGGCGCGTGCAGCGCGCGTGGAACGTGGAGGAGGGCTCGGACGATGCCTGGATCGAGGCAGCCCGCGTGACCCTGCCCGCCCCGGAGGAGGCGGCACAGGAGGGGGCGTCCGAGCCAGGCACCCCGACCGACGTGCCTCGGGATGCGGAGGAGACCCGGAGGGCGCTCGACCGCATGACCCGCCTGTGGTTCGAGGCCCTGCTGTCCGAGGTGCGGGCCTCGCTCCTCGTGTTCGAGGATCGCCTGCAGCTCGAGGTGGGGGAGGTCCTCCTCACTGGAGGCCTCTCGGGGATCCCGGGCCTCCACGAGGCGTTCGCCCGCGAACTCGGCGTAGCCGTCCGACCCGTGGTGCTTCCCCCGGCCGTGGCGGGGCTCGACGCGCCCCAGCGCTACGGCCTGTGCGTGGCGGCCGGCATGCGTGCGGCCGACCTCCAGCGCGGGCGGCCCTTCGAGCTGCGCCGGGGCGCCTTCGCCCGGGGCGGCACCGTGGAGCTGCTCGGCACCGTGGCGGCGTACGGCCTCGTGGCGGCGGGGTTCTTCCTGCTGGCGGGCACGGTGGTCTTCGTGGTCCAGCACCATCGCCTCGCCACCAGGCTCCACGCGATCGAGGCCCAGATCACCGAGGTGGTCGCCGGGACGTTCCCCGATGTGGAACCGTCCCGCCTCGAGGACCCATCCATGGCGGTCGCGGTCATGCAGGAGCGGGCCCTCGCCACCACCAGTCGCGTCGATGCGCTCCGGGCCGCGGTGCTCGGAGCGCCCCCCACGCTCACGCTGCTCAGGGACCTCTCGAACGCGATGCCGCCCCCCGAGGAGGCCCGGATCGACGTCAAGGAGCTGACCATCTCGCAGAACGCAATGAGCATCAAGGCCGAGACCGACGGCTACGACACGGCCGCCCGGATCGAGGCCAGCCTCCAGAAGTCCGCCCGCTTCCAGGGCGCGACCAAGGGTGACGAGAAGAAGATGGGCGACCACCTCGTGTTCACCGTGACCGTGCCGCTGGGCGAGGACCAGGAGTTGCCCTCCCCGAGCCGGAAGGAGGGCTGAGATGGCCTCCTGGAAGGACCGCTTCCGCACCCTCGGCGCCCCGGTCGTCCGGGTCGCCTCGCCCATCCAGGCTCGGGTCCGCACCCTCCTCGAGGGGCTGACGCCGCGCGATCGGATGCTGCTCTACGTCCTCGTCATCGCCGGCACCACCGTCCTGGTCGTCTTCGGCGGGCTGGGCCTGCGCAGCAACCTGAACGGCCTCCAGGGCGAGATCGACTCACGGGACCGCCAGTTCGCCATGGTCCGGGAGATGCAGGCCGCCTGGGCCGACGGGCACGGCACCCTGAAGCTCCTCGAGGAGAAGGTGAGCGCTCACGCGGCCACGAGCTTCTCCGCCTTCCTCGAGAAGTGCGCCGATCGGGTGGCGATCCGCGACAACCTCAAACAGGTCAAGGAGCTGTCCACCACCACCTCGGGCGACCTGGAGGAGCGGCAGTACGCCGTGACGATCACCCGGGTCTCGCTCGACCAGTTGGTCGCCTTTCTCTACGAGGTGGAGACGGCCGGGTACCCGTTGCGGGTCCTGTCCGCGAAGATCAAGACCGTGGTGGTCTCAGGCCAGTCCCTCCTGGACATCACGCTGGAGATATCCGCCTTCAAGATCCTCCAGACCGCTCCTGGGGGAGATGAGCCATGATGCGCACCCTCCTGCAGATCCTGGCCGCGGTGGCGTGGTTCGCCGTGGTCTTCGTCGTCGGGTTCCACCTCTTCTTCCCCTCGGACGCCGCCTTGCAGCGGATTCGGTGGGAGGTCGGCCAGCGCTCGGGCGGCGACTGGACCCTCGAGGCCGCCAGCGCCTCGCCATGGCGGGTGACCGGTCTAGCGCTCAGCGACGCCCGCCTCCTGTCCGTCGAGAAGAAGCGACCCGTCCGCCGCAGTCGGATCCAGAAGGACGACGCCGCAGAGCCGCCCGTGGACCCTCCCGGGGCCACCGCGACCCCGGTCCTCACCTTCGACCGGCTCGCCGGCCGCCTCCGGCTCGGATCCATCCTCCATGCGACCCCGGACATCGGCTTCGCGGCCGACCTCTACGGAGGGGACGTGACCGGTCACGCCCGGGTGGCCGACGACCGCACCGTGCTCGCGTTCGACCTGGACGGCGTGGACCTGAGCCGCGTCCCCATCGGAGGCAAGACCTGGAAGGTGGAGGCCGAGGGCGAGGTCCGTGCCCGGGCGGAGTTCGACATCGACGCCGAGGAGACCCGGGGGTCCACCGGGACGTTCCGACTGGTGATGGACGACCTCGTCCTGAGATCGGGGAACGTAGCGGGCGTCACGCTTCCCTCGGACACCATCTTCACGAAGGCGATCCTGGCGATCGAGATCAAGGACGGCAAGGGGGCCGTCACCGAGGGGACGTTCGCGTCCTCGCTCTTCGATGCGACCCTCGACGGCGACATCACTCTCAACAAGCGGTTCACCCGCTCCCGGCTCCGCCTCGAGCTCACCCTCACGCTGCAGGAGTCGCTCGACGCGCTCGTACGGATCCTCCCCACCGCGCGGGATGCCCGGGACGAGGAGGGCACCTACCACTTCGTGGTGAGCGGCACGCTGTCGTCCCCGCGCATCCGGGGCAACTACAACCGGAAGGTGTCGCCGACACGCCGGATCCCGATGGGGCGCTCCGGCTTCGACGAAGGCAGCGGCCCGGGTTTCCAGCCTGGGATGGAGTTCGAGAACGGGCCCATGGACGACGACCAGCGGCGGCAGGAGCGCGAGGAACGCCTCAAGGAGCGGCGCGAGCGCCTCAAGGAGCGGCGCGAGACCAGCCGGCGCACCGAGGGCGTGCCCCAGGACGGAGACGAGGGACCCCGGACGCGACGGCCGCTCGACCGGATGGAGGACGAGCCCGACGACCGGCGGGAGCGCGAGGACTACCCACCCGACGACGAGGACCTGCCACCCGACGACGAGGACCTGCCCCCGGAGGAGGGGCGGTACCCGCCACCGTACCCCGAGGAGTTCCCGCCGTTCGAGGAGCAGGGTGACCTGCCCCCGTTCGAGGAGTAGACAGGTCCACGGGGTGCCGCCGTGGCCATGTGGTTCACGCATCTCCACTATGCGCTGGCCACGCTCCCCGCGGCCGGCCTCGATCAGGCCCGGTTCGTCTGGGGAGCGCTGGCCCCCGACGCCGACAAGGTGTGGCCCGTCCCGCGCGCGGTGACCCACGTCCACGACATCCCCCGCCCGATCCGCGCGGCGGACCTCCTTCCCGCCCTCGGAGTGGATCCCACCGAGGCACCCCGAGCAGCGGCCTTTCTCGCGGGCTACGCGAGCCACATCGCCGTCGACTCGGCCTGGTACCGGCAACTCCGGCGCCTGAAGAGCGACCGTCCGGACCTCTGCCTGGACTGGACGAACGACACCACGCGAGCCTGGAACCTCGCCCTCGATCTCGAGAACCGCGTTCGCCTGGCACCGTCGGCCCCGGACCTCCGATCCGCCGACGGGGACGCGGTGGTGCCCTGGCTCGCCGGTCCGGCCGGTGCGATCGTTCGGGGGGCCGTCCTGACCTACCTGCGCTGGGGCGGCCGCTTCGACGGTCCGCCGCCCCCGTCGGCCTTCGCCCCGGTGCTGGACCGCTTCCGGAACGCCGTCCGATCCGAGGGGGAGCGCGTCGTCCGCCTCCTCGCGGTCCTGGACCGTGAGGCCCTCGACACGGAGGTCATCGAGGCCTCGCGGACCGCCGCCCGAGACGTCTTCGCCCACCTGGGCGGCGGGGATCTCGCACACTCGCCCCAAAACCAGCCTACCGGCAGGAAACTCGCGCGGAGTTGACTCCCCGGCCTCTCCTCGATATCCCCGCGGCGTCCCGAGCACGGAGGGCGCCGTGTCCGATCGCCTGACCGCCGTGGACGCCGTGCGAGACGCCGTCGCACGGGCGTTCGGTCCCGAGGCGCCCGCCTGGGCCGTGGTGCTGGGGAGTGGGTTCGGTTCGTTCGAGGAGGGGCTCGAGGATCGTCGATCGGTCCCGTATCGCGCGCTCGGAATCCCCGAGCCCCTCGTGGGCGGCCACGCGGGCGAGCTCGTGGTGGGGCGGGTCACCGGCCGGCCCGTGGCCTGCCTGTCGGGGCGGGTCCACCTCTACGAGGGCCACCCGGCCGACCGTGTGGTGCTCGGGCTGCGCGCCCTCGTGCGCTGGGGCGTACGGCGGGTGGCGCTCACCGCGTCCGTGGGGAGCACGCGGCCGGATCTGGGCCCGGGGGGCCTGGTGCTCATCCGCGACCACCTGAGCTTCCTCGGCCAGAACCCGTTGCAGGGGGCGAACATCGAGGCGCTCGGGCCTCGCTTCCCGGACCTCTCGTCCGCGTACGACCCCGACCTCCGGGCACGGGCCGCGGTACGGGCCGGGGACCTCGGGCTCGTGCTCCGCGAGGGCGTGTACGCCGCCATGCCCGGCCCGGCCTTCGAGACCCCCGCCGAGGTCCGCATGCTCGCACTCCTGGGGGCGGACGTGGTGGGCATGAGCCTCGTGCCCGAGGTGCTGGCCGCCGCCCACGCCGGCATCCCGATCGTCGCCTTCGGGATCGTGGCCAACCTCGCCGCCGGCCTCTCCCCGGTGCCGCTGGACCACGACGCACTCACCCGGGCGGTGGCGGCCTCGGTCCACGACCTCTCCCGGCTGATCGGCGCCCTGGTGGCGGACGGGTGATCGGAGCGGCGCACCCCGAACACAGGACCGGAGCGCATCGTACAACCGAGGGATACAGGTGGGGGAGACCACCGGCCAGCACGGCATGCGCGTACCGTCTCGGGAGATCCCACGGCTTGATCGGCGATCGCCTCCCTGCGTACCATGACGGGGCGAGCGGCCCGTCGGGCGGGCCCTCCTCCCCCACACCCAAGGAGTCCGGCCGTGTCCCCCAGAATCCTCCTCCTGACGACGCCCCTCTCCGTTCTGTGCGCCTGCGACATCTTCTCGGTCGACTTCGACGTTGACCTCAAGTTCAGCCCCGAGTACCCGGTGGAGTTCGAACTCGGCGACTTAAGCACAGAATGCGACGATCCCGTGACGCACATCGACACCGAGGACGGCTGGACCGAGTATTCCACGACACTCGAAGGGTCCCTGTGCCACATCCACGCCGACGGGGAGATGCTGTTCCTCGACATGGCCGAGGTCCGCGAGGCCGTTCGAAAGGAAATCGAGGAAGAAGGACAGAATCCCGAGAAGGTCACCGTCCAGATCGACGCGGTGACCGTCCGGTTCAAGAACATCGCCCTCCTGGACGCGGCCGGGACCGACCTCCCGATTCCCACCCTCGACGAGTGGTCTGCGGAGCTCAGCCTCTACGACGCTCCGTTCGCGTCGTTCAGCGGCGCCGACACCGACACGCTGTTGGCGGCGGCCACCGAGATCGCTCTCGCGGCCGACCAGGTCGAGCGACTCGATCGGGCCTACCAGGAGTCCGAGATGGTCAGCACCTCGGGGACGGCCGACCTGATCATGGACTGGGAGACCGCCTACCAGGATGTGTTCGCAGCGGCCGACGCACCCCGTCTCGCGTTCACCTTCTCGGTCCAGATCGAAGCCAGCGGCACGGCCCACCTCCTGAAGTAGTGCGCGGCGACCGACCCCCGGATCGGCGGCGTGCTTCCGGTCCGGCCCCTCGCCCCGCCGAGCCGGGATAGGTCCGTTCCGGCCGCCGCGCCCTGTGGCCGGACCTCCTCCGGAGACGGACATGTCGGATCCCCTCTTCGAGCCCATCCGGATCGGAGCCCTCGAGGTCAAGAACCGCATCTGCATGCCGGCCATGCACCTCGCGCTGGCCCAGGACTTCGCCGTCACCCCCCCGCTCCTCGACTTCTACGCCGTCCGCGCGGCGGGTGGAGCGGGGCTCGTGGTGGCGGGCTACGCCACGGTGGACGAGGACTCCGGAAACCCAGGCAACATCGGCGCCCACGACGATCGCTTCCTCCCGGGGCTCGCACGGCTGGTCGCCACGCTCCATGAGGGCGGGGCCCGAGCGGCGCTCCAACTCAACCACGCCGGGCGCTACAACTCCGCCTTCCTGCTCGGTGGCCGCCCGCCGGTGGCCCCCTCTGCCGTACCCAGCCGGCTCACCCGGGAGACCCCCAGGGCCCTCACCGAGACCGAGATCGCCGCCGTCGTCGAGCGCTTCGGCCAGGCTGCCCGCCGCGTCCGGGAGTCCGGCTTCGACGCCGTCGAGGTGCTCACCGGCACCGGGTACCTGGTGAGCCAGTTCCTCGGCACGGGGACCAACCGGCGCACCGATCGGTGGGGTGGTTCTCTCGAGGCCCGTGCGCGCTTCGGGCTCGAGGTCATCCGGGCGGTGCGTGCGGCCGTGGGCCCCGACATGCCCGTACTGGCGCGCACCAACGGTGACTCGTTCACGCCCGACGGACCTTCGCGGGAGGATCTCGTGGCCTGGGCTCGCCTCCTCGCGGACGCGGGCGTCGACGCCCTCTCCGTCAACGTCGGCTGGCACGAGGCGCGCGTGCCCCAGGTGGTCCCCGAGGTCCCGGCGGGGGCCTTCGCCTGGCTGGCTCGTGCGATCCGCGAGGCCACCGGGCTGCCCGTGATCGCGGGCCACCGCATCGACGATCCCCGCGTGGCCCGTCGCCTGATCCGGGAGGGTTCCTGCGACATGGTGGCCATGGGCCGGGCCCTCATCGCCGATCCGGAGCTCCCCCGGAAAGCCCAGGAGGGACGCGAGGCCGAGATCCTCCATTGCACGGCCTGCGGTCAGGGATGCCTCGACAACATCTTCCGCCTCCAGGGTGTGGAGTGCCTCGCCAACCCGGTCGCCGGGCACGAGGCCCGCCGTGTCCTCCGCCGCACCGCCGATCGACGCCGGATCCTCGTGGTGGGAGGGGGACCGGCGGGCCTGGCCGCCGCCCGGGCCGCGGCCGAGCGCGGCCACGACGTCACGCTCCGGGAGCAGATCGGCTGGCTCGGTGGCCAACTGCGACTCGCCGGGGCGGCTCCGGGCCGGCACACCTTCGACCGACTCGCCGACGACCTCGCGGCCGCCGCCGAGCGGGCGGGAGCGCGCCTCGTCACGGGTTCACGGGTGGACCGGGCGCTCCTCGAGGTCGAGGCGCCCCGCTTCGTCATCCTGGCCACGGGTGCCCGACCCGCGGATCCGGGCCTGCCCGGGGAGGGGCCCGCCGTCGTCCAGGCCTGGGACGTGCTCCGGGGCCGGGCCCGGGTGGGACGCCGGGCCGTGGTGGTGGGCGGCAACGCGGTGGGCGTGGAGACCGCCCTCTACCTCGCCGAGGAGGGATCCCTTCCGGCCGAGGCGCTCCGCTTCCTCCTGCTGCACGGGGCGGGGGGGACCGAGGACCTCGTCCGCCTCACGGCGCGCGGTCCGCGCGAGGTCACGGTCGTGGAGCGGGCCGATAGGGCCGGACAGGACTTCGGGCCCACCACCCGCTGGACCATGATCCAGGACGCCGAGCGGGCGGAGGTCCGCCTGAGAACCGCGCTGAAGGCCGTCGCCCTGGACCCGCGGGGCCTCGTGGTCGAGGGGTCGATGGGGGCCGAGGTGCTGCCGGCCGACACGGTGGTGATGGCGGTCGGCGCGACGTCCGTCGCGGGGCTCGCGGCCGATCTGGAGGCCCTGGCCATCCCGTTCCGGACGGTGGGCGACGCCGCCCGGGTCTCCAACGCCTACGCCGCCATCCACGCCGGTTGGAAGGCGGGATCCGAGGCCTGACCGCCCCTTAACCGGCCTCCGGCTGGTGATGGCACCCCTGCCGTCAGTCCAATCCGAACACCGCCGCAGCGCCAGGCAGGGGGAGGGGAGGCTGGTCCTCCTTGCCGAGGAGGAAGGGCCCGATGGCGAGATCGTCCATGTCGGTGCGCATGAAGCAGAGGAAGGCCTCCTCCGGGGTGCACACGATGGGCTCCCCGCGCACGTTCATGCTCGTGTTCACGATCACGGGACAGCCGGTGCGGCGCCGGAAGGCCTCGACGAGGTCGTAGAACAGAGGTTCGTCGTCGCGACGGATGGTCTGGATGCGGGCCGATCGGTCGGCGTGGGTGATCGCGGGGAGATCCACACCCTCCCGTACCGGAGCGACCAGGAGCATGTAGGGGGAGGGGCGGTCGAGATCGAAGACCTCGGCGACGCGCTCCTCCTGCACGGTGGGGGCGAACGGGCGGAACCCCTCCCGTTTCTTGATCTTCCAGTTGAGCGTGTCACGCATCGCGGGATCGCGTGGATCGGCCAGGATGCTGCGGTGGCCGAGCGCCCGGGGCCCCCACTCCATGCGACCCTGGAACCAGCCCACCACGCGCCTGCGATCGATGCGGTCCGCGACCGCGTCGAGGAGTTCCTGGCGCTCGCAGCGACGGTAGACCGCCCCGTGGTGGTCGAGGGCGGTGCGGATCTCGTCGTCGGTGTAGCCGGGGCCCAGGTAGACCGTGGGCAGGCGGGGCAGGCGGGGCCGGCGCAGGAGGGCGTGCCAGGCCCAGAGGGCGGCGCCCATCGCGCCGCCCGCGTCGCCGGCGGCGGGCTGCACGTACAGGTCGCGGACCGGAGCGCGGCGCACGATGTGGCCGTTGGCGACGCAGTTGAGGGCCACGCCGCCCGCGAGGCAGAGGCGCGACGAGCCGGTCTGCTCGACCACATGGGTGGCGAGGCGGACCATCACGTCGTCCACGACCTCCTGGAGGGAACGGGCCACGTCCTTGTGGAAGGTCTCGAGGCGTCCGGTCTCGGGCTCGCGCGGCGGCTGCCCGAGCAGGGCCTCGATCCGGGGGCTCAGCATGACCATGGAGCGGTCCCACGCGAAGAACCGCATGTCGAGCCGGAACGAGCCGTCCGGCGCCACCTGGATCATCTCCCGGATCGCGTCCACGTACCGGGGCTCGCCGTAGGGCGCGAGACCCATCACCTTGTACTCGGCGCTGTTGACCTTGAAGCCGAGGTACCCGGTGAAGGCCGAGTACAGGAGCCCCAGGGAGTGCGGGAACCGGATCTCGGCCTTCAGGTCGATGTCGAGGCCCCGGCCCATCCCCCAGGTGGCGGTGGACCACTCGCCCACGCCGTCCACCGTGAGGATGGCGGCCTCGTCCCAGCCCGAGCAGTAGAAGGCGCTGGCGGCGTGGGAGAGGTGGTGGTCGGCGTACAGGATCGACCCCCGGTACCCGAACTCCCTGGCGAGCAGGGCGGGCAGCCGGAGCTTGGTGGTGACCCAGTTGGGGATGGCGTGGAGGAAGGGCGCCGAACCGCGCGGGAAGTGGTGGGCCTGCGACACGATCATGCGCTCGAACTTGCGCATGGGCTTGTCGTAGAAGACCACCGCCGAGAGGTCCGACGGGCGGATCCCCGCCTCGGCGAGGACGTAGCGGATGGCCTGGACGGGGAGGCCCGCATCGTGCTTGACGCGGGTGAACCGCTCCTCGTTCGCCGCGGCGACCCAGGTGCCGTCGTGCAGGAGGGCGGCGGCGCTGTCGTGGTAGAAGGCGGAGAGGCCCAGGAGGAACATCCCGACCTGCCTATCGTCGTCGGGTTCGCCCGGCATGGCGGGCGGCACGTCCGTCGTCGAGGCAATAGGCGGAGCGTACCCGCCGTACCTGCACGTGACCCGTACCCGGAGCCCCCCATGAGTCCCGCCGCCAAGGATCCCGCCCTCGCCGCCGTCCTGAGCCTCCTGGTGCCCGGTGTGGGCCAGTTCTACACCGGCCACTGGGTCTGGGGGATCATCTGGCTCGTCATCACCCCGGGGCTGTGGCTGGGATCGGGGGGCACGCTGGGCTGGATCTGCCACATCCTCGCCGCCCTGCAGGCCAACTCGCAGGCCAGGGCCTAGGTGGACCGGGCCGTCACCCTGCTCGCGGTGCCGGGACGGCCGGTCCCACTCCGGGTGGGGCGTCTGCCCGGCCGGGACGACCCCGACACCCTCGACGCCGAGCTGGACGGACTTCTCGCCTCGGGCGTCCGGCGGGTGGTCTGCCTCGTGCCGAGCGCGGAGCTGGACGAGATCTGGGCACTCCCCGGCTACCTTCCGGCGGCCCGCGACCGGTTCGGTCACGGCTTCCTGCACGTCCCCGTGGCGGACGGCGACACGCCCGCCACCGGTTCGCGGTTCGAGGCCGCCGTGGCCGAGGTGGACCGCGGCCTCCTCGCCGGGGAACCCGCGTTCGTCCACTGCGTGGCCGGGTGCGGCCGCACCGGCACCTTCGCCTCCTGCGTGCTGGTCCGGGCGGGCCTGACGCCGGCCGAGGCGATCCGGGCCTTCCAGGCGGCTCGGAGGTGCGGGCCCGAGGGAGTGGGGCAGGAGGCGTGGGTGGTCACGTACGCCCGCGGGCTGGTCCAGGATCGGGCGCGCCATCCCCGGTAGCGGTCCGGACGCTCCGGCACCGCACCTCGGGCAGTCGACCCTGTGCCGGGCCCGGAGGGCGTGGTCCGGTGTGGCCGCCTGCGTATCGGGCCACTATACGTATGGACCTCCCATTCAGGACGTGAACGCATGAGTCACTTCGTCGTCCTCGTCAAGCAGGTCCCGGACGTCTCGCGGATCACCGACAACGCGTTCGATCCCGAGACCGGCAACCTCATGCGGGCCCGGCTTCCCAGCGTGATCAACGAACTCGACGCCGAGGCCCTGGCCTTCGCCGCCCGGATGCGCGAGCTCCAGGGCGAGGGAGGCGGCCGTCTCGTGGTGCTCACGATGGGGCCACCCATGGCCGAGGAGGTGCTCAGGTACTGCCTGGCGCGGGGAGCGGACGAGGCCGTGCTGCTGACCGATCGCCTCCTGGGAGGAGCCGACACATACGCCACCGCCAATCCACTGGCTCACGCCATCCGCCGTATCCGACACGAGATCCTGGGGGGGAGCGACGACCTCTACGTCGTGGCTGGAATGCAGTCCGTGGACGGCGACACCGCCCAGGTCCCCGCCCAGGTGGCCGAGGAGCTCGGCGTCCCGTGCGTGGCCTACGCGACCGGCGTGGACCGGGTGGGGGACCGTTTCCGGTTCACGCGCATCGTGGCCGGCGGCAGGCAGGTGGTGATGCCCCGGCGGCTGCCCGCGGTGATCACCGTCGCCTCCTACGCGTATGCCCTCTACCCCACGGTCGCCGGGACGCGGAGGGCCCGACGGGCACCGGTGATCCGTTGGGGCGCCGGGGACGTGCAGGCCACCGCCATCGGCACTCGGGGCTCCAAGACCTGGGTGATCCGCGTGTTCCCTCCGCCGAAGACCAACCGGCGGTGCGAGGACGCCCACGACGCCGCCGGGTTGGCCCGAGCCCTCGAGGCGGCCCATCGGAGCGGGGCGAGCGGGACCGACACCCGGACCGAACGCGGGTACGTCCTCCCGACCGCTCGCCCCGATCCCTTCGACCGCACCTTCGAGGGGCTCGAGAAGCAGGTGCAGGCGTTCACGGACCTCGGCCGCGCACTGCTGGCCAGGGGCATCGCCGAGCCGGCCGACATCTCCCCCGAGGTGAGGCAGCAGCTCCACGAGGAGCTCGACGCCTCGCTCGGACGGACGCCGCTCGACGGCATGATCCAGGGGCTCGCCGCGAGGGAGCCGTCCTACCGGGGCGACGTCTGGGTGGTGGCCGAGGAGCAGGCCGGGGAGATCCATCCCGCCACGTTCGAACTCATCGGCAAGGCCCGCGACCTGGCCGATTCCCTGGGGGTGCGCGTGGGCACGGTCCTGGCCGGGGCCGGCATCGCCGGACACGCCCGACCGCTCGTCGAGGCCGGTGCCGACAGGGTGCACCTGCTCGACGATCCGCGACTCGTCCCGTTCGACCCGGGCTTCCACCGCAAGGTCGTCTCCGCGGCGATCACTCGCTACTGGCCCCAGATCGTGCTCTTCGCCGCCACCCCCCAGGGACGCGTGCTCGCCCCGATGGTGTCCTACCGCTGCGGGTGCGGACTCACGGCCGACTGCACGGGCCTCGACATTCTCGACAGCAGCCGGAAGGGCGAGATCGCCATCCTCCACCAGACCCGCCCAGCGTTGGGGGGGAACGTCATGGCCACCATCTGCACGCGCGAGTCGCGCGCCCAGATGGCCACGGCCCGACCCGGGGTGATGAAGCGACGCGCGCCGGATCCGGCCCGGGTTGGCGAGGTGATCGCCGAGCCGGTGGATTTCGCCGAGGAGGATCGCCACCTCGAGATCGTCTCCTCGGAGGTGGGGACGTCCCACGTGAACTTCGACGCCGACATGATCGTCGCAGGAGGACGCGGCCTGGGCAGCCGCGAGGCCTGGGACCGGCTCGTGGAGGACCTGGCGACGGCCCTCGCCCGGCGCTTCGACGTCACCGTGGAGCGGGGCGCCTCCCGCGCGGCGGTGGAGGAGGGTTTCAGCGATCGGAGCCGACAGGTGGGTCAGACCGGAACGGCCGTCGGCCCCAGGATCTACCTCGCGCTCGGCATCTCCGGGGCCATCCAGCACATGATCGGGGTGGCCAACAGCGGCACCATCGTGGCCGTCAACCGCGACCCCCACGCCCCCATCCTCAAGCAGTGCGACTACTACCTCGTCGGTCCGGTGGAGCAGCTCGTACCCGAGCTCGTCCGCACGCTGAACGGAGGGAATCCGTGAGTCCCGAACCCGATCTCTCCCACGCCTCCCTCCTGGTGGTCGGGGCGGGTCCCGCGGGGCTCGCGGCGGCCATCGCCTTCCGCCGGGCCCGGCCCGATGCCGACGTGGTGGTGCTCGACAAGGCTGCCGGCCCGGGCCACCACAACCTTTCCGGTGCCGTGCTGGAGACCGGGCCGCTCCACGCGCTCCTCGGCCTCGCCGACCCCGGGTGGCGGGACACGGAGGCGGCCACCCAGGTGCTCGGCCGCCGGGTGGAGCAGGACGATGTCCTGTACCTGCCGGATGCGACCCACGCGATCTCCGTGCGTCCCGCCCTCGCCGCCGCCCGGGCGCTCGGGCTGGGATTCGGAGGACTGCTGCACGATGGCGACGTCATCGTGTCGATCAGCCGCCTCACCGCGTGGCTCTCGGCGCTGGCCACGCGGATCGGGGTCGAGGTCCTCCACGGGTTCCCCGTCCGTGACGTCATTCTGGGCGAGGACGGCCTCGCCCGCGGGGTCCGCATCATCGATCAGGGGCTGGACGTGGAGCGCAGGCCTCAGCCCAACCACCAGGCGGGGGAGACCCTCGGTGCCCGGGTGGTGGTGCTTGCCGAGGGGCCGCTCGGGTTCGCCACCGAGGACTTCGTACGGCGGGCCGGCCTTGCTCGCGAGAACCCGCCGATGTTCAGCGTCGGGATCAAGGAGATCGTCGAGGTTCCCGAGGACCGGTATGCCGCCTTCGGGGACGGCCGGGTGGTGCACGCCCTCGGCTGGCCGCTGTGGATCCCGGTCCTCGGACCCGACATGTTCGGAGGAGGCATCCTCTACTCGATGGGCGAGCGCCGCATCGCGGCCGGCCTCATCGTCGGGGCGGACTGGCGGTACCGGGACTTCGTGCCGCAGGACGCCTATGCGCGTTTCAAGGAACACACCTTCGTCCGCCACTTCCTCGAGGGGGGGACCGTGGTGGAGGCCGGCGCCAAGATGATCCCCGAGGGCGGCTTCCACGCATTGCCGCGGGATCCCGCCACCGGCGCCGTCGGACGCGGCAACGTCGTGATCGTCGGGGATGCCGCCGGCTTCGTGGACGTGAACCGGATCAAGGGGCTCCACAATGCCATCGCCTCGGGCCTCGCCGCCGGACGGGCGGCGGCCGCGTCGATCGACGCCCCCGGGGAGGTGGCACCGGCCTACACCCGCCTGCTCGAGGAGGAGGGACCGATGGCGGCAATGCGTGGGGCCCGGAACGTGCGGCAGACGGTGGCCCGGCTGGGGAGTCTCGTGGGACTGCCCCTCTCCGCGGTCACGGGTGTCCTGCCACGCATCGCGGTGGAGCCCGACCACCGCGCGATGACCCGCGACACCTACGCCCTCAAGCCGGACCGGCCCTTCGACAAGGACGCCTTCGTGGCCGCCGGCCGCGTGGAGCACCGTGAGGGCCAGCCCGTGCACTGCGAGATCCTCGATCCGACCCTCTGTGCCGGGCGGTGCCCGGACACGTTCGGGCGGCCCTGCGTCGCGTTCTGCCCGGCCGGGGTGTACGAGGTCATCCAGGGCACGATGAGGCCAGCCAATCCCACCAACTGCGTCCACTGCAAGACCTGCCAGGACAAGTGCCCCTACGACAACCTGCGCTGGCACCCCCCCGAGGGGGGCGGTGGGCCGAGGTGGGAGGGGATGTGACTACCGGCCCGTCGTGATCGCGGCGGCCGGCGCCTCGCCCGCGTCGGTGCGGGTGTAGTCGAGCGTACTGCCGCGCAGGCTGTGCGGGATGAGGTAGACGGCGAGCGTCACTCCGCCGGCAGCCAGCACGAGTGCGCGGCGGCCCCAGCCGGCCTCCAGGGTTCGCCCGAGGGCGAAGGCCGCCACGAGCCAGCCTCCGAACATCAGCAGGGTCTTGGTGTCAGTGAGGTCGCCGCCGAGCGGCCAGCCCGTCCAGAACGTCCCGAAGGCGTACCACTGGACGAGGGGCCCGAGGAGGAGCCCGCCCAGGGCCAGGAGGACGACGGTGGCCCAGGCCAGGCTCGAGAGGCCCCGACCGCTGCGCAGCGCCTGGAGGATCGTCCGCATCCCGACCACGAGGGCCAGGAACATGGCGAGGACGTGGGGGACCAGGATCGCCGCGGGGACGGCACCCTTGTACCTCAACACCACGTCCTCGCCGGGGGGGAGCCGGACCGGGGGGATTCCGGGGGAGGCGAGCTCCACGTGATACTCGACCTTGCCGGCCGGCGGTTGCGTGGGCAGGCGGGCCACGCGCTCGCCCTCGACCGGTGCCATCTCAACGCGGCTGAAGGGATCCTCGGTAGGGTACCGGCGCCAGACGAGCGTGGCCTCCACGTCGGGGCCAGGATCGGGGATGCGCACGGGTGCGCCGATCCCGGTGGTCTCGCTGCGCAGGAACGACCAGGCGAACTCGGCCTCGCCGGGGACCCGGGCGGTGCCGCTCATCGGGTGCGTCGGGCCCGTCCGGCGCTGGTACGCCGCCACCCCGACCATGAGCGCGAAGGCGAGGAGCCACAGCAGGGCGGAGATCCATCGAGAGGCGTGGCGGGAGCGGGTCACGGGTGGGCGCCCCCGTCGCGGGATTCGAGCACGACGCGCACCTCGAGAATCTGTCCTCCGCGGTCGATCCGCACCGCCACGGTATCGCCCGCGCGGTGCGCCCGCCAAGCGGCCGCGAGCGCGCGCAGGTCGGCGACGGGGGACCCGTCCACGGCGAGGATCGTGTCGCCCGGCCGCAGGCCCGCGGCCTCACCCGAGGACCCGGGACGGACCTCCTGGATCCGCACGCCTGGACCGGGGAAGGCGAAGTCCGGCATCGCGCCGACACCCACGGTCCGGCCAGGCGGAGGCCCGGTGGCCCCCGACGGGGGGGGCGCCCCCGCCGGGACGAATGCGAGCGGCTCGATGCGCTCGGCAAGCCAGCGCACGATCTCCAGGGGTACCCCCAGCACGCGGGCCTCGCCGGTGGCGTCCACCCGATCGGCGGTGTCGCCGGGCCCGTGGTAGTCGCCGTGCGGGCCGGTCGTGAACTGAATGGCCGGGATGCCCGCGTCGAGGCAGGCGGCGTGGTCGGCTGCGCCGAGGGGGGTGGGGGCGAGCGTGGTCTCGACGCCCGTGGTGTACGCGGCACCCATCAGCGCGTAGCGCCACTCCCGCGCCGAGTGGCCGTCGAGGGCGAGGAGGCGCCCGTCCCTGGGGCGGCCGACCGTGTCCAGGTTCACGCAGGCGACGGGATGCGCTGGCTCCAGGGACGCCACGAGGTGGCGCGCCCCCAGCGCGCCCACCTCCTCGGCGGTGGTGACCGCGAACCACACCGGCCTGGGGCGTGCCGGTTCGGCCGCCAGGGCCGAGGCGATCTCGAGCATCGCGGCCACGCCGGAAGCGTTGTCGTCCGCGCCCGGCAGGAGGGCGCCCGGCGCGCCGTCCGACCCGGCCGGGGCGCGACCGAGGTGGTCGAGGTGGGCCAGGAGCAGGACGGGGGCGAGCGCCGGATCGGTGCCGGGCAGCCTGCCGAGGAGGTTGACGAGCGTCACCGGTGGACCGTCCCCCACGGGCGCGGACCACGTCTGGCGGAACCCGCTCTCCCCCACGGGCTCGAGACCGATGGCCCCGAGGCGCCGCTCGACCCACCCGGTGGCCTCGGCGAGCCCCGCACTGCCGAGCGATCGGCCCTCGCGGGCGGGATCCGCCAGCCAGGCCACGGCCTCGGCGATGCGGGAGGCATCGAGGGGAGGCGGGAGCTCGACGAGCGCGCGCCGGAGGGGGAGGGGAGCCGTCGCGACGGCCTCGGCGACGAGCGTACGCGAGAGTGGGGAGGTGGCCGAGGACCACGTCCCCTTGCCAGCGTTGTCGGGGGCCGGCCCCCGGAACGCGAGCCATCCGTACCGACCGTAGTGGGGCAGCCTGGCGGAGAGGCCCGAGATGGCCACCGGATCGTCCACCGATATCCAGGCCACGGCCCGGGCTGGATCCGTGGGCCCGCGGGCCACGAGCACCCAGGCGTGGTCGGCCCGCGGGAAGGTCTCGCCGGCCACCGTGAGGACGCTGCCCTCCGTGGTGACGCCCTCCTGGGCGAGGCGGGCCGCCAGCGCGGGGCCGAGGCGGTTGGACGCGCCCAGGACCCAGCCTGCCGCGGGGAGGTCCAGGATCTCGTCGTCGAGGACGAACCTGGGTTCTCCCGGCCTTGCCCAGGCGACGGCTAGGGCACGCCACGCCTCCCGCTCGGCCTCGGAGGCCGCGGTCGGGAGCACGAACAGCGGCTGGGCATCGCCCTGGACCGTGGAGAGGGCCGGCGGCACCTCCAGCGGATCCGGCACCCGCATGACGTCGAACGCGGGATCCACGTCCACTCGGACCGGCCGGCCGGCGCAGTGGACGTTGACGCGACACGTGCGGCCCCGGAAGGCACAGGTGGCCAGGGCCGCCTCGGGCCGCCCCTCGACGGTGACGGCCACCGGGACCGCGAGCGGGAACGGATCGTCGGGCTGGACCTGGCGGACCTCGACGAGCACGTGCCATGCCCCGTGCTCGGCGTGGCGGGGGGGCTGCCATACCTCCACCCCGCCCAGTTCGAGGCGAGGGGCACCCGGCCGGGTGGTCCAGGCGCCGACGAAGCTCGCCCAGTTGGGATCCCGGGCCGCGAAGGCCTCGCCCAGATCGGCGAAGGAGGCGCGTCGGAAGCGCCGGGCCTCGAAGAAGGAGCCGAGCGTGCCCAGGAACGCCTCGTCGCCCAGGCCCCGGCGCAGCATGTGGAAGAGCATGAGCGACTTGCCGTAGCCCACCGCCTCGGTGGCGGCGCTGGTCCGGCCGGTGAACGCCGAGAGCGGGAGATCGCGACCGGCCCGGGCGACGAAGTCGGCGTACCTCTGGAGGGTGGTGCGGCGGTACGCCACGGCCTCGCCCCGCTGCTCGGCCAGGAGGTGGTCGGCCATGTAGGCGGTGAGCCCCTCACACCAGTTGCCGCCCTCGGTCGCCACGAAGACGCCGTTGCCCCACCAGTCGTGCAGGATCTCGTGAGGGAAGGAGGTGGCGAGGACCCACGGGAAGCGGATGACCTTGGGCCCCAGGAGGGTGAAGCCGGGGAAGCCGTACCCCGTCTCCCAGGAGTTCTCGGCCGTGACGAAGGAAGGGAAGGGGTAGGGCGGCAGAATCGCCTCGTACATGGCGAGATAGCGCCGGGTCGCGTCGAGGTACCGCCAGGAGAGGGCCGGGTCGTCGCTGCGCAGGAGCGTCCCGATCCGGGTGTCACCCGCCTCGCTCCAGGTGGCGGTCCACGGGCCGGCCACCAGCACGACCTCCTCGGCCGGCCCCGCGTCGGTCCAGCGGACCACGGGACCGCCGTGGCGGCCGGGCTCCTCGGCGCGCCGGCCCTGCGAGACGACGTCCCAACCGGCCGGCAGGCGGACGGCGAGGTCGTACGAGACCAGGGCGTCCCCAAAGGTGGGGACCCAGCGCGTGCTCCCGGTGAGGAAGACACCCTCCTCGGACACGAGGCCCGGGGTCTCGGCGAAGCCACGGGCGTAGTCGGTCTCGGACGTGACCACGGGGTGATGGATCTCGCCACCCCACGTGAGGCGCACGAGGTCGCCCGCCCTGGGTCCGGGCACGAGGCGCCAGGCCCGGACGGGCACGG
>JBFYZZ010000158.1:0-47039 GCA_041309225.1 Deltaproteobacteria bacterium
GGAGCGGCCGTCGGGGGGGGGACGTCCGCCGCCAGGGCGCTCACGAGCCCGGCCTCCACCCGGGCGCGCTCCTCGAGCACGGCGCGGGCCACGGCGCGCCGCGTCCGGACCTCGTCGAGGAGCGCCACCTTGCGGGCCCGCTCGTCGCGCACGGCGGCCTCCTTGACCCTGAGCTCCGCCTGGAGGGCGGCCACGGTGGCGCGATCGCGGTCCACCGAGGCGAGGGTGGTGCGCCGGCGCTCCACCTGGGTGGAGAACGCGGCGAGCCGGGCCCGGTCGTGCCGGAGGATGGCGAGCAGGTAGTGGGCCCGTCGCCTCAGATCCGCGGGCGACTCGGCGTCGAAGAGCGCCCGGGCGAGGCCCTGGCGGACCAGGCGGTACAGGGCCCGACAGCGCGTCTTCACCTCGGCGGCCTCGCGATCGAACGCCGCCTGGCTGGTGGCCAGATCGTCCTCGGCGCTGAGGCGCTGGGACTCCACGGCGTCGGCCTGGACCTGGAGCCCCGCGATCTCCTCGGCGAGGGCCTGGAGCTGGCGGTCCGCGCGCTCGATCTCGCCCAGCACGCTCTGCTCCTCGACGCGGGCAGCGGCGGCGGTCACGGCCGGGTCCTCGCTCTGGGCCACGGCGACTCCGGCACCCAGCAGGGCCGCGAGCAGGAGGACGGCCGGCCGGCTCACGAGATCTTCGCGAGGAACCGGGACACCGCCGCCCAGGCCCCGACGACCGCGAGGGCGACGCCGAGCAGGACCAGGCCGGCGGCCATCGGCCAGGGGAGGAAGCGCAGCGGCTCCCCTGCGACGCCGAGGTCCACCGCGCCTCGGAGGCGGACCAGGAAGCCCCGGTGGAGGAGGAGGAGTGCCCCGACGCCCAGGCCCGATCCCACGAGGCCCTGCACCAGCGCCTCGAGGAGGAAGGGCACCCGCACGAAGCGGTCGCTCGCGCCGACGAGCCGCATGGTCTCGAGTTCCTCCCTCCGGCTGAAGACCACGAGGTGGATGGTGTTGGCCACCAGGAAGACGGCGGCGAGCGCCACCATCCCCGCGAGCACGAGCGCCAGGATCCGCAGCATGGACAGGAAGGCGTTGAACCGCTCGACCCACTGCTGGCCGTAGTCGAGCCCGTCGAACTCGGGGAGCGCGAGGGCCGCCACGACCCGGCGGATGCCCTCGGGGTCGTCGTGGCCGGCGACGAGCGTGATCTCCAGGGACGCGGGCAGCACGCCCGGTCCGAGCGCCTCCAGGACCGCCTGGACCTCGGGCACCCGCTCCACGAGCCAGGTGCGCGCCTCCTCCTCGGAGACGTACCGGACGGCGGAGACCTCCGCCATGGCCCCCACCTGCTCCAGGAGCTCGAACCGGCGCTCCACGGGGATGTCGGGCAGGAACCACGCGGAGATGTGGACGTCGCGCTCCCATCCCCCCGTGACGGCCTGGATGTTGTGGACGATGACGAGGAAGACGCCGAGGAGCAACGTGGCCGCGGCCACCACCCCGGCGGCCACCAGGTTCAGGTAGAGGTTCTCCCGCAGGCTGCGGAACGAGCGACGCACCAGGTGGCCGGTCACAGGCGACACGGGACCTCCCCCACCACCCGGCCCCGTTCGAACCGCACGCGCCGGTAGGGGAACCGCTCCATGAGGCCCGTGTCGTGGGTGGCCACGACCACCGTGGTGCCCCGGAGGTTCACGGCCTGGAAGATCTCGATGACCTCGATGGCCATGGCGCCGTCGAGGTTCCCGGTCGGCTCGTCCGCCAGGACGATGGCGGGGTCGTTGACCAGGGCCCGGGCCACGGCCACCCGCTGCTGCTCGCCCCCCGACAGGACCCGGGGCGACTCGTCCTCGCGGCCGGCCAGGCCCACGGTGGCGAGCACGGCGTGCACCCGCCGGCGGACGGTCTCCCGGGGCGTGCCCAGCACCTCCAGGGCCAGCCCCACGTTCTCCCCGACGCTCCGTGTGGGGATGAGCTTGAAGTCCTGGAAGACCACCCCGATGTGGCGCCGGAGCAGGTGGCGCCGGTGGCGGGCGAGCGAGGTCACGTCCACGCCGCCCACCAGGATCCGGCCGTCGGAGGGGGGCTCCGCCACGTAGAGCATGCGGAGGAGGGTGGTCTTGCCGGCCCCGCTCGGGCCCGTGACGTAGCAGAACTCCCCCTTCGGCACCTGCAGGCTCACGTCCTGGAGGGCGTGGAGGTCACCGTAGCGCTTGGACACCTGGTAGAGCCGGATCATGGGCCGTCGGCGCGGACCCTCCCGGGGGCGGGCATCGTATCCCGCGGGGCCCGCCCCGTCCCCCGGCGTGATACCCTCCCTGCCCCCGAGGAGGTGGCGTGCAGGTCGGCGTCTACGGCGGTTCCTTCGATCCCCCCCACGTGGGTCACGCCCTGGTGGCCGGGTGGCTCCTCTGGACGCGTCTGGCCGACGAGGTCTGGCTGGTCCCGGCCTTCGCCCACGCGTTCGACAAACCGCTCTCGCCGTTCGACCGCCGCGTCGCGCTCTGTCGGGCCCTGGCCGCCGACGTGGACCCGGCCCGGATCCGCGTGGAGACGGTGGAAGCCGTGCTCCCCGCCCCGTCCTACACCCTCAGCACGCTCGAGATCCTCGCGGCCCGACGACCCGACGCCCGCCTGCGCCTCGTGGTCGGCGCCGACGTGCTCGACCAGGTCGGCCACTGGCACGCCTGGGACGAGATCCTCGCGCGCTTCCCCCCCATCGTCGCGGGCCGGGCCGGATGGCCGCCCGTGCCGGATTCTCCCACCTTCCCGGACGTCTCCTCCACCGAGATCCGGCGGCGCCTCGCCGCGGGGGAGCCGGTGGAGGGCCTGGTCACCGCGGGCGTGGCGCGCCTGCTGGCCCTCACGCCCTGAGGCACCGTGCTGATCCTCTTCGACATCGACGGCACGCTGGTACGCCTGGCCGGCGCCGGCCGCAGGTCCATGGAGATGGCCTTCGAGCGTCTCTACGGCGTCCCCGACGCATTCGCGGGCGTGGACTTCCGCGGCTCGCTGGATCCCCGCATCCTGGCCGCGGCACGGCGGGCCCACGGGATCCCCGAGAGCACCACGGAGGACGCCCG
This sequence comes from Deltaproteobacteria bacterium, assembly GCA_041309225.1. Classification (GTDB taxonomy): domain Bacteria; phylum Myxococcota_A; class UBA796; order UBA796; family JAFGLY01; genus JAFGLY01. The sequence goes on from JBFYZZ010000158.1 coordinate 3,074, forward strand.
GTTCCTGCAGGCCTACCTCGAGGCGCTCGAGACGTCGCTCGACCCCGACCGGCGGCCCGAGCAGCACCTCTGTCCGGGCGTGGAGGCGGCGCTCGACCACCTCTCGGCCGACCACGCGCTCGGCCTGGCCACGGGGAACTGGCGGGAGGGTGCGCGGCGCAAGCTGGGCGCCTTCGGGCTGTGGGACCGGTTCTCCGTGGGCGGTTTCGGCGAGGACGGCGCCGAGCGTGCCGACCTGGTCCGGGTGGCGCGACGTCGGGCCGAGACCCGGGGCCTCGACGCGCGCCGTGTGGCCGTGGTGGGCGACACGCCCGCGGACGTGGAGAGCGCCCGGCGGGCCGGGGCCGCGGCGGTCGCGGTCTGCACGGGTTGGAACTCGGAGGACGACCTCCGCGCCTGCGAGCCCGACCTGCTCCTCCCGGACCTCGCGACCGGTCTGGCGGACCTGGTGGCTCTCGCCGACGGCCGGGCGTGACCGGCTACTCGCCGGTGCGCGGGTTGGGTGTGAAGAGCACGACGTGGGGGGACGCGGTCCGCGGGCCGTCGAGGCCGCCCAGGGCGAGCACCCCGTACTCCGGGTCCACGATCCACGTGGTGTCGGCGAGGCCCGAGGGCAGCACGCCGGTGGAGCCGTCGGACACGCAGGCCCCCACGTAGGTCCAACTGTCGAGATCGGGCTGGTACAACTCGGCGCAGGGGACGGGATCGCCCGGCGTCATCCCGGCGCTCGACGAGGCGTCCGCCCCACCCACCACCAGCACCCGGTTCCCGGGAAGGGGGGCCGCCGCGTGGAACACCCGGGCCCGGTGCATGGACGCGACCTCGGTCCAGGAGTCGGTGGTGGCGTCGTAGACCCAGGCCCGGTCGGTGGCCGGCTGCTCCACCTCCAGGGCGACCCGGCCGGAGATGGGGGTGCCCCCAGCGAGCAGAACGCGACCGCTACCGAGGGCGGCCATGGCGGGCCGGAGGAGGCCGGTGTCGGCGCCGAGGTCCGGACCGGACACCTCGGTCACCGCACCGGCGCGATCCACCCGGTAGCAGGCGTCCCATGCACCGTAGGTGCTGGGCCCCCAGTCGAGCCCTCCACACCAGAGGGCCGCGTCGCCCAGCGAGGCGGCCGACCCCCACACCACGTCGATGTCGAGCGGATCGGACCCGGCCGTGAACGCGCGGTCGGCCGGTCGGTAGACCTCTACCGTGGACGTGAACGCGGCGCTGTCCTCGTCGCCGGTGTGCGTGAACCCCCCGAAGACGACCACCTCGCCCGTCTCCAGGGCCACGGCCATGTGCCCGGCCCGGGGCGTGCCGAGTGGCCCTGTCGGCTCCAGCGTGCCGGTGGCCGGATCGAAGAGGAGGGCCTGGGCCGTGATGCTCCAGCCGTTGAGGAAGTCGGCCCAACCCCCGGCCAACAGGATCCGCCCCACGTCGCCGTGGCCGGAGCCGCCGAGGCGGGTGGCGCTGGCGCAGGAGCGGGCGGTGATGGAGGAGACGCCCTCCTCACCCCAGTCGTCGGCGGTGGCGGGGAGCGTGGCGACGGCCTCCAGGGGGAAACCGCGCGCGACGGGTGCCAGCGCCAGCCGGCGCACCGCGTCGAGCGCGCCGCCGCGGCCCGGCCCCCGCGAGGAGCCCCCGAAGAGGTAGAAGTTGCCGGCACCGTCGGACGCACCGGCGGCGCCCCAGGTCCCCTCGGGCCGCTCGTCGAAGACGGCCATGCGCTCGGTGGCAGCGGTGTACACGGGGACGACGACCGTCGCGTCCGGCTCCAGGTCGAGCGGACCGGTGACGCCGTAGAGCACGAGGCGCGAGGGCACGTCGCCGGCCAGGTCGTACCCCTCCACCGCCACGACCGAGTCGGGTTCGATCGCGGGCAGATCGCCCACCTCGGACGTGGCGCCGCGATCGGGGGTCCCGAGATCGTACCGCTCGGCTCGTGCGCCCGGGGAGCGGACCTCGAGCCAGAGCGAGACCACGTCCTCGAAGGCATCCGCCTGGTCCGGGGCGGTGACCGGCTCCAGGCGCAGGGAGAAGGAGGCCGGGCCGCCGCACGCGGGGAGGAGGAGCAGCGCCGGCGGGAGGACACGCGACATCGAGCACTCCGGTCGCCCAGCCTACGGGGGACACCCCCGGGCGTCAAGGAGGCGGGGCCCGGATAGACGCTGTCACGGGCGTCGATCCCGGTCGCCCGACGGAGACGGGATGTTCCACCGGGCCTCGGACCTCGAACGGGCGTTCCCCGTGGCAGCCGGTTTCACGGACCGGGACCTGCCGGTCCCGGCGAGCCCCGCCGAGGGCGGTCGCGTCGAGGATCTCGGCCCGGCGCTCGCGGCGCTGGGCCTGCCCGGCGCGCCGGCCGCGGCCTGCCACCAGGTTCATGGCGCACGGGTCTTCAGGGTGCATGGGCCCGCATGGCCTGTGGGCGAGGGCGACGCCCTGGTCACCACGGTCCCAGGCCTGGTGCTCGTGGTGCGGACGGCCGACTGCGTCCCGGTCCTGGTGGCCGGGCCCCGGGGCGTGGCCGCCATCCACGCCGGGTGGCGCGGCACGGCCGCGGGTGTGGTCCGGGCGGCGATCGAGGCGCTCGCCGAGGCCACGGGCGACCCGCCACGGACCTTCGGTGCCGCCGTGGGCCCGGCCGTGGGTCCCTGCTGCTACACCGTGGGCCCGGAGGTGGTGGAGGGCGTGGCGCGGGTGGCGCCGCCCGAGGCCTTCCTCGTGCGCGGTTCGGACCGGACAGGCGTGGACTTGAGGGCCGCGGCCCTCCACGTGCTCGCCACCCTGGGCGTGACGAGGCACGTCGCGGTGCTGGCCTGCACCGCCTGCGATCCGCGCTTCCACTCCTGGCGTCGCGACGGAGGGGCGGCCGGCCGGCAGGCCGCCCTGGTGGCCCTCCGGCCATGAGGGCCACCCTCCTCCTCGTGGCCCTGGCCGCCTGTCGCGGCGAGTTCACCCCCATGGACGAGGCCCTCGAGCGGTACCGCGACGGGCGGGCCCACCTCGAGCGCGGGGAGCCCGCGCAGGCCGCCGAGGCCTTCGCCGCCGCGATCCGCCTCGATCCCACCTCCACCTCGCTGGTGGCCTGGCATGCCCACGCGCTCGCCGAGGCGGGCGACCTCGAGGGTGCCGCGCGGGTCCTCTCGGAGCGGGCTCCCTCGGGCACCATCACCCCGCTGATGCGCTACAACCGGGCCTGCTACCTGGCCCGCCTCGGCCGGGCCGCCGAGGCGCTCGACAGCCTGCAACGGGCCGTCCGGGAGGACCCCGCGCTCCTGGAGGCCGCCCGGACCGACCCGGACCTCGCACCCCTCGCCGCCGTCCCGGGCTTCGACGCGGTGGTGGGCCCGCCCCCGGTCCTCGCGCGCATGACCGGCGAGGAGGGCGCCGTCCTGGTCGGTGAACCCTACGACCTCGTGCTCGAGGTGGCGGGCCCGCCGGCCATGCGGCTGGACCTGACCTGGACCGGACCGGACCAGCCGGGCTTCGAGGTGCGGCGCATCGTGGACGAGGTCGCCGACGGAGGCCGCCACCGCACGCTCGCCTTCACCCTGCGCGCGGGGACGGCGGGGGAGGGGACCCTGGGCCCCTGGCGCCTGGGGGTGGCCGGGGAGGGGGCGCCCGGCCGTTCGGTCGACCTGCCCGCCGTGCGGTGGCAGGTCGTCGCTCCGCCCGGCGTGCCCGCGGTGGCGCCGCTCGACAGGGCCGTGGGCAGCGGGTTCTGGTGCCCGGCGGAGGTCCTGGCCGGCCGGGCCGTACCCTCCGCGGGGAGCTGGCTGGGACGCCTGCTCGTGGTGCACGCGCCCTCCGACCGGGTGGAGGTGGACCCGGACGCGATCGCGGGGTCGCCGCTGGTCCTGGAGGTGCGTGACGAGGACCAGGTCCGAACCACGGCCCGCGCCTGGCCCTGGGTCCCCGGGGCGACGCACGCCCGGGTGAGGGTCCGGCGGGGCCCCGAGACGGTGCTCGACACCGTGGTCCGGGCCGGCCTCCCCGCCACGGGCGGCTGATCAGGGCGTGGTGTCGCAGGAGGCGTCACAGCCGTCGTTGTCGCCGGCCGCGTTGCCGCTGATGTCGTTGCCGCACTCGGTGATGGTGGAGGAGGACTGGCAGGAGATGCCGTACTCCCCGTTGCCGGTGATCACGTTGCCCATCGCGGCGAGCGTGGTCGTCTCGGCGACGAGCCCGCTCGCGGCGTTGCCGGAGAAGGTGGCGCTCCGGACGTCGGCCGTGCACGATGCGAGCCGGGCACCGTCGCTCCCGTTCGAGCCGTACGCCCCGCCGCTCACCTCGAGCGAGGACTTTGAGGCGTAGAGCCCGTAGGTGGTGGCGCCGGTGACCTCGACCCCCTCCAGGACGGCGCTGCTCATCCCCGAGAGCGAGACCCCCGCCTCGGCGGCCTGGTCGATGGTCACCGTGTCCAGCCGGAGGCTGGAGTCCGACGCCTCGATCGCGCTCGCGACCGTGCCCGAGATCGCCGACCCGGAGAGCACGAGATTGCACCCCGCCAGGAGGCTGATGGGGCTGTTGACGAACTCCTGGGTCTCGGTCGCCTCGTAGTCGCCGCCGATGTAGACGTCGTACGTGAAGCTGCCGGTGACCTGGTCCGTGGCCGTGAGCCCGTCCACCGTGACCTGGCCCCCCTCGCAGTACACGATGCTGGCCGCCGAGTCGCGGACCACCTCGTCGGTGAGCGTGACGACGCCCGTGGCCGAGTCCACGGTGGCGATGGTGCCCCAGTAGTCGGTCCAGGTGTTGCCCTCGGCCGCGATCCGCGACGACATGGCGTCGAAGCCCGAGCAGCCGTCCTCGAAGGTGTTGCCGAGGAGCTGGACGTCGGCCAGGTACCCGCGGACCTCCACGCCGTAGTCGTGGATGGCGTACTCGAAGCCGGTCGACTCCTGCCAGGAGAAGCCCGCGGCGTTGGCCGTGAACAGGTTGCCCTCGATCACGGTGGACGTGTTCTCGTAGACCCAGATGCACGGCAGGCGATTGCTGGCGGCCTCGCTCGCGGTGAACGTGTTGCCCCGGATCTCGGAGACGCCCTGGTAGTCGATGAAGGCCGACCAGTCGTTGCCGGTGAACGTGACTCCCGAGACGGAGACGGTGGACAGGACGTTGGAGATGCCCCATCCCTCGTTGTCGGCGATCTCGCCGCCGGTCCACGCCATCGAGCCGTTCTCCACTGCGACGGCGGCGGGGAAGTCCACGTAGTAGGACTTGCTCGTGTCGATCTCCTCCACCTGGCGGAGGTCGCGGACCGTGACGCCGGTGGCCGTGCCATCGAGGTACAGCACCAGGAGCCCGCGCCGCCCGTTGTTCTCGAAGGTGGTGTCCGAGATCGCCGCCGTGCCGCCGGCGTAGGTGTAGTCGTAGGCCGCGATCCAGGCGCCAGCGTCGTTCCACCCGTAGAACGTGCTGTCGGACACCGTGACGTCGTTGCCCTCGGCGTACAGCCCGATGCCGCCGAGCACGCCGTCGTCGAGGTCGTAGTCCGCGACGACGGAGGGGTCGCCGTGGACCGTGGAGCCGGTGATCGAGAGCGCGTCGGTGCGGCCGCCCACCCAAACGATGCCGAGTTCGACGGGATTGGTGACGGTGACGCCGTCTAGCGCGAGATCCCCGCTGATCTGGTAGACCCCGAAGAGGCCGCCCGAGACGGTGTCGCCGGAGAGGGACACGGCGTCGGTCCGCTGGGCGTAGATCGCCCACGGGGTGTTGTCCGTGAACCGGTTGTTCTCGAGCACGAGGGTGCCCGCGTTGTCCCCGATGACCCCGAACCCGTCGGCGTACCCCTCCGCGCTCTTCTCGCTGTAGACGGTGCCCCGGATGGTGTTGTCGCGGAGCACGAGGTCGACGTCGCCGGTGCCCGCCACCGCGTAGGCGACGTTGTTCACGAGGTTGCAGCCCGTGATCTCGGCGGTGCCGCCGCTCACGAGGATGGCACCCTCGGGGGCGGCGTAGAAGGTGCTGTCCCGCACCACGAGGCCCTCGACGTCCCGGGCCCAGATGGCATGGGTGCCGAATTCGGATCCCGAGAGGCTCGCGAGGACGATGTCGGTGGCGTCCTCCACCTCGATGGCGTGGCCGTCCGAGGACACGCCGATGCCCTGCAGGGTGACCTCCGAGACGTCGGCAATGCGGAACGGCACCTCGTCGGCCGGGGCCCGCCAGGTGGTCTGGCTGTAGCCCGCGCCCATGATGGTCACGGACTTGTCCACCGTGACCGCCTCCACGAAGGCGCCAGCGCAGATCTCGATGAGGGAGCCCTCGGAGGCGAGGCGGATCGCGTCGGTGAGCCGGGCGTACCCGCCCTCGCCGTCGACCGTGATGCAGCCCTCCTCGGGCTCACCCGTGTCGTGTCCGGTCTCCTCCCCACCCTCGGTGTCGTCCGGCCCCGGGCCCGTGTCGTCCGGGTCGGGCCCGGTGTCGTCGTCGCAAGCGGCGGCGAGCAGGACGAGGGGCAGGAGGACGAGCGCAGGGATGCGTACCATCGGCGTCTCCGAAGGTGTGGGGCCTCCCCCGATGGTACCTGCTCCCCGCCGGAGCCGCAATGCGCCATCGCGGGCGGATCTTGACGGTGGTCTGGGCGCCGACTACATGCCGGGCCCCGGGCTTCGCCCCGCCCCTTCCCGCCAGAGGGACCCATGGCCGTCCACCTCCGACTGACCCGAACCGGCAAGAAGAAGCAGCCATCCTATCGAATCGTGGCCGCCGACTCCCGTTCCCCCCGCGACGGCCGGTTCATCGAGAACCTCGGCTGGTACGATCCGAAGGTGGATCCACCCGCCGTGCAGATCGACCTCGCGCGGGTCGATTACTGGCTGGGCACCGGCGCCACCGCCTCCGAGACGGTGGCCAGTCTGGTGGCCCGGGCCCGCAAGTCCGCGCCGGTGGAGGGCTAGGTGGAAGGCCTCGTGACGTTCCTCGCGCGGGGGCTGGTCGCCCACCCCGACGACGTCCACGCCAACGTGGTGGTGGGGGAGACGGTGCTCATCGTCGAGCTTCAGGTCCACGACGACGACGTCCCTCGCGTCAACGGGCCGGGGGGCCGCTGCATCCGGGCCATGCGCCAGGTGCTGAGCGCCGCGAGCGGCCGCAAGAAGGCCGTGCTCGAGATCGTGAACACCCATGCCGCACGGGACGAAGAGGAATAGCCCGGCCGCCGACGACGTGGTCCTCGGGAGGATCGCGGGCGTCTTCGGGTTGGAGGGCGAGGTCCGTCTCTTCCTCCACAATCCCGGGTCCGACCTGTTCGACGCCCCCCTCGACGTCCACCTCCGGTCCCCGGCGGGCAAGGCCCGACAGGCCCGCCTCTCGACCCGCCCGGGGGCGGGGCGCCGCGTGCTGGGCCGGATCGAGGGCGTGGACACGCCGGAGGCTGCGGGGACGCTCGTGGGCTGGGAGATCACCGTGCCCCGCGCCGCCCTGCCGCAGCCCGGGCCCGAGGCCTGGTACCTCCACGACGTCCTCGGCTGCGCCGTCCGCACCGCCTCGGGCCGCGACCTGGGCCGGCTCGCGGCCGTGCACCAGGGCGGGACCGTGGACGTCTGGGAGATGACCGGCCTCGCGGGCACGACCTGGCTCCCGCTCCTCTCCGGCCGGGTCCTGGCCGTCGACGACGACGGCCTCGTCGTCTCGGACGAGGGCCTCGTGACCGGCTGACGGCCGGCCGCGCGAGGGGGCCTCCATGCGCTTCGACCTCCTGACCCTCTTCCCGGACCTCTGCCGCGGGCCCCTCGACCACTCCATCCTCGGCCGCGCCCGCGCCGCCGGCCTCCTGGAGGTGGGGATCCACGACATGCGCCCGTTCGGCCTGGGCCGCCACCGCCAGGCCGACGACGCCCCCTACGGAGGCGGGAGCGGCATGGTCCTCAGGGTCGACGTCGTGGACCGGGCCCTCGAAGCGGTGCGCCGGCCCGACAGCCACGTGATCCTGATGGAGGCCTCCGGAGCCCCCTTCACCCAGGCCGTGGCGGCGCGCCTGGCCGCCCTGCCGCACATCGTCCTGCTCTGCGGCCACTACGAGGGCGTGGACGCGCGGGTGCGCGACACCCTCGTGGACGAGACGCTGTCCGTGGGCGACTACGTGCTCACGGGCGGCGAGCTGGCGGCGCTGGTGGTGGTGGACGCCGTGGCCCGCCTCGTCCCGGGCGTGCTCGGCAGCGCGGAGAGCCTGGCCGAGGAGTCGTTCGCCCGAGGGCTCCTCGAGTACCCCCAGTACACCCGGCCGCGCGTCTGGCAGGGCCACGCCGTGCCGGAGGTGCTCCTGTCCGGGCACCACGCCCGGATCGAGGCCTGGCGCCTCGAACGCGCCCGTGAGCGGACCCGCCGGGTGCGGCCGGACCTCCTCCCCCCGGAGCCCGTGGAGACCCCCGCCCCGGCCCGTGGCCGGAGGAAGCCCCGGGGCCCCGGAAGCCCGCCTTGACAGGGAGCGGGCCCGCCGCTACCTTGGCGGCCGCCCAACGATCGGGAGGAGCGGACCCCCGTGGTCCCACCCCGACGGGCGCCAGCCCCATCGAGGCTCCCATGCTGTCCATGCCCCAGATCGAAGCGGCCGACTTCGCCCCGACGAAGCCCACCGACCTCCGCCCCGGCGACAAGGTGCGCGTCCACGTCCGCATCGTCGAGATCATCACCGGCGGAAAGGCCGGGCGCACGGCCGAGCGCATCGCCGACAAGACCAAGGTCCGCACCCAGGTCTTCGAGGGCACCGTCATCGCCATCCGGCGGGCCGGCCACCGGTCCACCTTCACGGTCCGCAAGATCTCCTACGGCGTGGGCGTCGAGCGCGTGTTCCCCGTGCAGAGCCCCAACGTGGAGCAGGTCGAGATCGTCGCCCGCCACCGCGTCCGGCGGGCCAAGCTCTACTACATGCGCGGCCTGCGCGGTCGCTCCGCCCGGCTCAAGACCGTTCGCTAGGGCGCCTCCGTGGAGCGGTCGCCCGACGACCGCCGCCGGGCCGTGGCCCGGGGTGCCGAGGCCGAGGCCTGGGTGGCCCACCGGCTCGAGGCCGGCGGGTGGCAGGTGTGCGAGCGCAACTGGCGGTGCGACGCCGGCGAGATCGACCTCGTGATCGAACGCGACGGCGCGCTGCGGTTCGTGGAGGTGAAGGAGCGCACGCCCGGGGATCCTGCGGGCCTCGAGGCGGTGGATCGCGACAAGCAGCGACGCCTCGCCCGGGCCGCCGAGACCTACCTCGCCCTCCGGAAAGCGCCCTGGCGGGAGGCCGCCTTCCTGGTGGCGCTCGTCGAGCCCACCGTGGAGGGCTGGACGGTGGCGTGGGTGGACGACGCCTTCGACGCGTGAGGTCGAGTGCCCGGCTACCGGATCCGGGCCTTGAGCCCGCCCTCGATCCGGAGGTCCAGCGTGTCGGGCCCCGTGAGGACCGGGTACAGGTACTCGATCTCGTGGGGCAGCAGCCAACCGACGTCGCCGGCGAGGTGGACCTGCAGGTTGCGGAAGGGCCGCCAGTCGAGGCCGATCCCACCCCGCACGCTCCCGGACTCGGACCCCGTGACCGGGATGGACCGGGTGAGCTCGAGGGCCTCGGGGAGCAGGACGCCCGAGGGCATGGTCTCCCAGGAGCGGTAGCTGAAGGCGGTGCGGAGGTCCACGCCGAACCGGGCCCCGCTCGGCCGGTCGCGCGTCACGAACTCGAGGCCCACGCGGACGTCGAGCTCGTCGGGCCCCGTGAGCGTGACGGCCTCGGCCGTCACCACCCCGGCGGCGTCCTGGAGGTCGGCCACGAAGTCTCCCGTATGGAGCCAGGACACACCCACGTAGGGCTGGCCGGTGCCGAGGTGCTTGGAGAACGCCGTGGCCACCCGCCAGGCGCTCCCACCCTCGCCCGCGCCGCGCTGGCTGCCCTCGACGGTCCAGAAGGGCGAGTCGTTGGCGCTCCGGAAGGCGGCCTCGACCATCCAGGTGACCAGGCTCGGGCGGCGGGCGAACGCCTCGGAGAACGGGGTGGCCCGGAGGCCGATCCAGACCCCCTGGAAGCCCGAGCCGCTCCGGGCTGCCACGGCCTCGAGCGGATTCGTGCCGGCCATGGTGCCGGCGTGCACCCGGGTGGGGTCGTAGGCCATCTGGTTGGCGGTGGGGAAGGTGACGCGCTCCCGGGCGATCTGCTCGCCCTCCACGAACACGGCCGTGCCGGGCGCGGCCGTGAAGACGCCCCGGAACACGATCCGGTGGGCCTCGACCTCGCGGCTGCCCACCTCCACGTCGCCCTCGACGAGGCTCCCGGCGAGGCGGTCGAACCGGTAGGACACCCCCGCGTCGGCCTTGAGCCATGGCGGCAGGTCGGTGATCTCCGCCGCGCCGGCCCTGGGAGCGACGAGGACGAGGAGCAGCGGCAGCGTCCCAGCAGGCATCGATGACACCTCTTTCCCGGGGAGCCTACGTTCCCGCCGGCCCCAGCGTCAAGGATCGCCCGAGCCCGTCGAGGATTCGCGCAGCCCGTACTCCTTCATCTTGAGCTGGAGCCCCTTGCGCGAGATGCCCAGCCGGCGGGCGGTGCGCGTGACGTTCCCGGCCTCGGCCTCCAGGGCCTGGCGGATGCGATCGCGCTCCAGGCGGGCCAGGTGGATGCGCAGGAACGCGCGCAGGCCCAGGTCCTCCGCGTCCATGGCGGGCGTGCCCGCGGGAGGGATGCCCTCGAGGTCGGCGAGGCGCACGAGCTCGCCCTCGGCGAGCAGGACCGCGCGCTCCACGACGTTCTCCAGCTCCCGGACGTTGCCGGGCCAGCTCCATGCCTGGAGCGCGGCCAGGGCCTCCGGATCGACGCCCCGGACCCGCCCTCCTCGGCGCTCCTGGTGCTTCCTCACGAAGTGCTCCACCAGGGACGGTATGTCCTCGACCCGTTCCCGCAGGGGCGGGATCCGCACCGGCACCACGGCCAGGCGGTAGTAGAGATCCTCCCGGAACCGGCCCTCCGCGACGGCCGCGGCGAGATCGGCCGAGGAGGCAGCCACCACGCGGACGTCGGCCGTGAGCGTGCGCATGGCGCCCACGCGCTCGAAGGCCCGCTCCTGGAGGACCCGCAGCAACCGGGCTTGCGCGTCCCTCGGGAGCGCCTCGACCTCGTCGAGGAACAGGGTGCCTCCGTCCGCGAGTTCGACGCGGCCGGGCTTGCTCCCCCCGGCGCCCGGGAGGGCCCCGCGCTCGTGGCCGAAGAGCTCGCTCTCGAAGAGGTGTTCGGGGATGGCACCGCAGTCGACGTGGATGAACGGGCGTTCGCGCCGGTCGGACAGCTCGTGGATCGCGCGGGCCAGGAGGGCCTTGCCCGTGCCCCGCTCGCCCAGGACGAGGATCGAGGCCACGGTCGGCGCCGCCTTCTCGACGAGTGCCACGACGTGGCGCAGCCCGCCGCCCCGGCCCACGATCGCGGTCCGGCCGCGCGCGTCCACCTGAGGCTCCCTCCGGCTCCGGCGCTCCGTGGCCAGGGCCTTGGCCACCACCCGCTTCAGATCGTCCTGGTCGAACGGCTTGGTGACGTAGTCGTGGGCGCCGAGCTTGAGGGCCTCCACGGCCGAGTCCACCGTGCCGAAGGCGGTCAGGATGATCACGGGGAGGCCCGGGGCGTGCTCGTTGCACCAGGCCAGGAGCGCCATGCCGTCCGTCCGCGGCATGCGGAGGTCGGTCACGAGGAGGTGGAACCGGCCCTCCTCCAGGCGGGCGATGGCCCGGGCGCCGTCCTCGACCGCCTCCACCTCGTGGCCGTCGCGCCGGAGCATGGCCGACAGGACCTTGCGGATCGAGGGCTCGTCGTCGGCGATCAGGATCCGGGAGGGGGGCATGGTGGAGCGGCGGGCACGGTGCCCGGCGAGGGGGAGCGACCCCTATCACGCCGGCCTTCGGACGAGCGGGGCTTGGTCGGTGGAGCCGGTCGGTGCTACCATGCTCCGGCCCGGCACCGGGGAAGGTCGCGTGACCACCACGGGTCGTCGGCATGGTCCCCTGACCCCGGAGCTGCCCTTGCGCCGTCTGCTCGCCTCGATCCCGCTCCTCGCCCTCCTGCTCGCCACGCCGGTGTCGGCCGCCGACCGGGCTCCGGGGTTCACCCTGCGCGATCTCGACGGCCGCACCGTGACCCTCGCGCAGTTTTCAGGCCAGGTCGTGCTCATCTCGTTCTGGGCCACCTGGTGCGCGCCCTGCCAGGCCGAGATGCCGCACCTCCAGCGGTTCCACGAGCAGTACGGGCCGCAGGGATTCACCGTCCTGTCCGTGAACACCGACGAGCCCCGCTTCACCTCGCAGGTCAAGCCCATCGTCAAGGCCAGGCAGCTCACCTTTCCGGTCCTCCTCGACCGGGAGACCACGGTCGTGGGCCTCTACAACCCCTCCAAGACCCTCCCCTTCTCCGTGCTCATCGATCGGCAGGGCGCCATCGCCAAGGTCTTCTCCGGGTACACCCCCGGCGACGAGGTCCAGGTCGAGCAGGCGGTCCAGGCGCTCCTGACACCGGTCCCGCAGGTCGTCACGCCGTGATCGCGGGCCTGCTCGCCGCGGCGCTGCTCTCCGGCTCCGCCGGCGCCGCCATCCCGATCGGTGGGGACGGCCCGCTCGAGGGCACGATCCTCCAGGTGAACAACCGCCTCCTCGTCCGCTGGTACCGCGTCCCCGCCACGCTCCAGGATTTCAAGGACCTGCGCGTGCTCGACTACGGCGAGCAGGTGGACCGCCTCACCCTCACCGCCACGAAGGGGTGGCTCACCCTCTCCCTCCAGGCGGACGAGGTCACGCTCTTCGCCAACCGCTACTACCTCGACGAGGTCGAGACCTGGGAGCGGGACCTCCTCGCTCCCGCCTTCGACCATCCCTGGAACGCGACCTTCGTCAGCGTGGAGAAGGTGTTCGCCCAGGCCCAGGGAGCGCGCGGCGAGGTCCGTCTCGGCGACACCTACGTCTCCTTCGGGCGCGGGATGGCGCTCGCCCTGGTGCGGAACAGCGAGATCGACATCGACACCTCCATCCGTGGAGCCCGCGGGGTGGTGCACCTGGGCCCGTGGGACCTGACCGCGGTCACGGGGTTCACCAACCCGCAGCAGGTCCGCATGGAGCTGCCCAACGTCTCGCTGGATCCCGACGACCTCAACGAGGTCGCCGCCGTCCGGATCGAGCGCTTCGGAAGGGCCTCCGCCGGGATCCACGGCGTGGCGTGGAAGTTCGCGCGACCCGGCGACGCGGGATCCGCCATCGCCCGGTACGGCCAGGAGCCCGATGTCCTGGTGGCGGGCGGGAACGTCGAGGCCAGCGGCCTCGCGGGCGTGGACCTCTACCTCGAGGGCGACGCGTTCGGATACCGATCGAAGGATCTCGGCGGCGGGGCCGAGGTCGGACATACCGTCTACGCCAGCGCCGCCGCCTATCCCGGCCGGTTCACGGTGCTGTTCGAGGCCAAGCACTACCGCGATGCCGAGCGCATGAACGGGTTCACCGCGCCCGGCCTGGACGGGTACGAGGTCGTGGTCCCCCCTACGCTCGAGTACGAGCGCGCCATCACCGAGGACTCCGCCTCCGCGGTCAACTCCAACGACATCGCCGGCGGCCGCGTCAAGGTCCAGTACGCCGCGCAGGCCGGCCTCCTCGTCCCCTCCCTCTCTGTGGGTGCGTTCCGCGATGCCGACCTGCAAGACCACTTCAACGAGGCATCCGAGACGATCCTCCACCCCGTGGCCGGCGTTTCCTGGTTCGCCGGCGACACCCACGTGATTGCCGATGCCGGCGTCCGGACCGACGTCCGCGACGACGACACCGGGGCCGACGTCACCTGGCACGGCGACCTGGACGTGGTGTTCCCGGCAGGGGCCCTCGGCCACCTGGAACTGGGCAGCGACGTGATCCGGTTCGAGTGGGGCGACAACGCCTTCCAGCAGGCCGACTACTGGGACGTCCGCAACTCGCTGGCCCTCCACCGCGGCGAGCACTGGTCGTTCCTCGTGTACCTCGATCACAACGACAACCCCATCCTCCCCGCCACCGGCAACCTGGGATCCAACACCTACGGCGCCACGGAGGTGCAGTGGCAGCCCACGTCCGCGCTCACCGCCTCGCTCTTCGCCGGGGCGTACTCCGGAGGCATTCGTTGCGCGGGGGGGCAGTGCCGCACGGTCGAGGCCTTCAAGGGCCTCCGGGCTGCCGTCGAGGGATCGTTCTGATGGTCCCGCCCACCGGCCCCCCGCGCGAATCCTGACGTCGGGCCGCGCCCGGACGCTGCCGGCGTCCCCGGGTGTCGTTACCTTGCCGCGCGAAACCGGCACCCCCCGGAGCCACGTCGATGCGCTTCCCCTCCCGCCTCCTCGCCGTCGCCGCGTTGGCCACGCTGGTCGCACCCGTCGCCCACGCGGCGCGGATCAAGCCCACCGACGTGACGGCCTCGTCCTACTACGACGATCCCAACAACCCCGACGACGACACGCTCTACCGCCCGAGGAACGCCGCCGACGGCAAGGTCTCCTCGGTGTGGGTGGAGTACGAGGAGGGATCGGGCCTGGGCGCCTGGGTCCGGCTCGAGTTGGGCCAGGAGCGCACCATCCATCGGCTCCGCCTCTGGAACGGGAACTGGTACTCCTGGGACTTCTGGCAGCGCCACAACCGCGTGCGGGAGATGGAGATCGAGTTCTCCGACGGCACGGTCCAGAAGGTCACGCTCCAGGACAAGAAGGTGCCCGAGACCATCGAGTTCCCCAAGCCCGTCACCACCAGTTTCGTCCGGCTCAAGATTCTGGGTGTCCACCGGGGCAACACGTTCAACGACACGGTCGTCTCCGAGATCCAGGTCCTCGACGACGCCCCCGAGCCCCGGCCCGTGCCCTCGGCCACCGCCGACTCCGGCCACCTGCCCGAGGACGCCGACGGCTCCTACGAGGTGGCCAACGTCTTCGACGGCATGAGCGACACCATGTGGTGCGAGAACCAGCGGTCCGGCGATGGCACCGGCTCCTGGCTCGAGCTGAAGTACCCCTCGCCCGTCACGAGCGGGAAGCTCCAACTCATCAACGGCAACGGGTACGCGCTCTCCTTCTGGATGGAGACCAACCGGGGCGCCCAGGCCACCCTGGTCTTCTCGGACGGATCCACCGAGAAGGTCACCCTGAGGGACGTGATGCTCGAGCAGACCATCCCCTTCGCCACCCGGACCACCTCGAGCATCCGCATCCGGTTCGACACCGTGAAGCAGGGTACCAAGGCGAAGGACCCCGACTACAACGTGCTCTGCGTGTCCGAAGCCTGGCTGTCCCCGTGACCGCGGGGCACATCGGGACCCACAGCTGCATCTTGCGGGCGGAGAGAGCGATCCGGTATCCTGAGGCCGAGATCGTCCGTCCGAGGAGTCCCGTCATGCGCCCCTTCCTGCCCCTCCTCGCATTCCTCGCCGCCTGCGGCCAGGACTACGATCCGAGCCGTCTCGCCTACACCGACACGTTCTTCCAGGAGCCCCCGGCGAACGTGGACATCCTCTGGGTCGTGGACAACTCCCCCTCCATGCAGCAGGAGCAGGAGGAGGTCGCGAACCGCTTCGAGAACTTCATCTACTCGTTCGAGGAGACCAACATCGACTTCCACATCGGGGTCGTCACCACCGACATGGACCCTGAGAATCCCGATCGCGCCGCGCTGCTCGGGACGCCGCCGGTGCTCACCCCCGCGGTCGCCAACTACCGCGACCTCTTCGTGCAGCGGGTCCAGGTGGGGTTGTCCGGGTCCGACATGGAGAAGGGCCTCGAGGCCGCCTACCAGGCCGTGACCGAGCCCATGATCTCCGACCGCAACGCCGGCTTCCTCCGCGCCGGCGCGGTCCTGTCGATCATCGTCGTATCCGACGAGAACGACTGCTCCGATCGGGGAGCGCTGCCCCCGGACGCCGACAACATCGACTGCTACGAGCACGCCGACGACCTCGTGCCCGTCAGCCAGTACGTGGCCTCCTTCCGCGCGATGCGGGACGATCCCACCGACGTCGTGGGATCGGCCATCGTCGGGTCTCGCGAGGACGACACCTGCCAGACGGTGGCCGGCACCCGGTACCTGGCCTTCGCCGACGGCCTCGGCGGGGTGAAGGGCAACATCTGCGAGGAGAACTACGCGGGCATCATGGAGGAGCTCGGGCTGGCGGTGTCGGGCGTGCGCGCGTCGTTCCAGCTCACGTACACGCCCGTACGGCACACCATCGAGGTCTACGTGGCGGAATCCGAGGAGGACACGGCGGAGGAGGAGTGGACCCAGATCGCCGAGAGCGAGCAGGCCGGCTGGACCTTCGACTGGGAGAACAACTACCTCACGTTCCATGGGGAGTCGGTGCCCGAGCGCGGCGCCGTGATCCACGTCCGCTACGAGATCGCCGGCGGCTAGCTCACCCCGGCAGCGCGGGGGCCAGCCGGAGCAGGGTGCGGACGTCGGTGACGTCCTCGTCCATGTCCGGGATCCGCCAGGTGGAGACGTCCGATCCCAGGCCGGACAGGATGGTGTCCTCGCCGCGGGCCACCTCGTCGAACCACCGGGGGGAGGCCCGGACCCCCTCGAGCAGCTCGGCCCAGGGTCGGGCCGGGATGCCCGGCGGCGGCGCCGGATCCTCGACGGGCAGGTCCACCCGGGCAGGGACGGGCGTACACCGGTTGGCGAGGTAGCCCCGGAGCGGCAGGCCCAGGTCGGCCAGGGCCGCGCGGAAGGCCACGGCGTCGTCCACCCGCTCCTGGGCCGGCGTGGTGACCAGGAGGAAGGCGGTGTCGGGCGCCCTGAGGAGGTCCCGCCCGAGGCGCGCGCGCTCGGCGAAGGCGTCGGTGAGCCCCTCGAACGCGCTCACGAAGGCCGCGATCTCCCGGAGGGTCGCCAGCCCGAGCAGCCGCCCCAGGACCCCGGTGGCCATCCGGCTGCGCTCGCGGAGGCGCGAGAACCCGTGCCGGGTGGCCGGCAGCGCCAGCATCCGGAGGACCCGGTGATCGAGGACCCGCAGCACGCGCTCGGGGGCGGTCAGGAACTCGATGGCGTGCCGTGCGGGGGGCGTGTCCAGCACGAGCGCGTCCCAGGTCCTATCCTCGGCCAGTTCCAGCACCCGCTCCATGGCCATGTACTCCCAGGTCCCGCCCAGGCGGGTGGACACGTACCCGTAGTACCGGTTGGCCAGGATGCGGCGGGTCCGGGCCGGATCCGGGGAGAGCCGGGCGACGAGCGTGTCGAAGGTGGCCTTGGGGTCGAGCACGAGCGCGTCGAGGCTCCCGGGCCCGGGCAGGTCCGGGACGCGGCGGGGTCGGCCGTCGAGGGTGTCCACGCCGAGGCTGTCGGCGAGGCGCCGGGCGGGGTCCACGGTGAGGACGGCGGTCCGGGCGCCGTCGAGGGCGAGCCGGACCCCCAGCGCGGCCGAGAGCGTGGTCTTGCCCACGCCTCCGGCGCCACAGCAGACGAGGATGCGGGGGCTCACGCCCGGCCTCCAGCCGCCTCGAAGACCTCGGCGAGCGTGTGGTGGTCCCGGGGCCGGAGCGGCGCGTGCGGCACGTGCGGCAGGGGGATCACCGGGACCGGGAGGGCGTCCTCCAGGCGGGCCCGGGCGGCGAGCTCGGCGCAGGATCGCCGCATCCGGCGATCCGCGAGGCGGGCCGCCTCCCCCCAGCCCGGGGTGTCCGCCAGCAGGGCGAGGATCCCGGGCCAGGTGTCGCAGCCCGAGAAGGGCGGCTCGTGCACCTGGTCCAGGACGCAAGCCACGACCTGCGGCTGGAAGGGGCCCAGCCCGGCGTACAGCTCGAGGGTCTCGTTCACGGGCAGGGCCTCGGGGAGAGAGACCAGGAGCAGCGCGGTCCGGGCGGGATCGGCGAGGAACTCGTGGACCCGGCGGGCGTTGGCGTGGAGGGGCCCCGCCGTCGTCATCTCCATCATGTGGAGCGGGGCCGCGAGCATCGTGAGCCCGTGGCCGGTGGCCGGGGCGTCGAGCACGAGGAGGTCCCACCGGGGGCGGCCGCCGGCGGCCTCCGTGTGGAGGTCCCACACCTTGCCCACCTGGATGATGTCGTGCAGGCCGGGCACGGCGTCCATGAAGGGCCCGAAGACCCGGCTCCGGGCCACCGCGTGGTAGAGCGCGCGGAATCGGACCTGCCGCACCACGAACTCCTCGAGCGCGGCTTCGGAGCCCACGGACAGCGCCTCGAGGCCCGGGGCCACCTCGCGCACGGTGTAGGGGAGGGGAGCGCGGCCGAGCGCCGGTCCCACGCGCATGACGCCGCCCACCTCCACCACGAGGACCCGCAGGCCCCTCCGGGCGGCGGTCAGCCCGAGCACGATGGAGACGGTGGTCTTGCCCGCGCCGCCCTTGCCCGTCACCACGACGAGGCGTCGGGCGAGGAGGGCGTCCAGCGTCGTGGATGCGGACGGGGGCATCGGGGTCCGCACCTATCCGGGTGGGTCGTGGCGTGCCCCGGTTCCTCCCGAGGTTCGGCGCGATGCCGGCGTGGTTGCCGATCCGCGGGAAGTGACTACCTTGGCGGCCGCGCGGAGGTCGCCATGCCGATCTACGAGTATGCCTGCGAAGCCTGCGACACCCGGTTCGAGCTGCTCCAGCCCGTCGGGGCCCCGCCGCCCGACGCCTGCCCGGAGTGTGGCGCCTCCTCAGTCCACCGCCTCGTGAGCGTCACCTCCTTCGTGCTCAAGGGCTCCGGCTGGTACCGCGACCACTACGGACTCAAGCCCGCCGCCACGCCCTCCGAGCCGTCGTCCGCGCCCGCGAAGCCGGCCGAGACGAAGGCCGCGGCCAAGTAGGCCGGGCGCGTGGCCGTCCTCCTCGACGGGCGCACCCTCTCGCGGCGGATCCTCGAGGACCTGCGGCCGCGGGTGGCCGCGCTGCCCCGGCCGCCCGGGCTCGCCGTGGTGCTCGTGGGCGCCGATCCCGCGAGCGTGGTCTACGTCCGGCTCAAGGCGAAGGCCGCCGAGGGGCTCGGATTCCTCCATCGCCAGGTGGACCTGCCGGCGACCGCCTCCGAAGTCGAGGTCCTCGCCGCCGTGGACGCGCTCGACGCCGATCCCGCGATCGACGGCATCCTGGTCCAGCTGCCGCTGCCCCGGCAGGTGCGCCGCGACCCCGTCCTCGACCGGGTGGATCCCACCAAGGACGTCGACGGCTTCCACCCCGAGAACACCGGCCGCCTCGTCCAGGGCCGACCCCGGTTCGTGCCCTGCACCCCACGCGGCATCCTCGCGCTCCTCGACCACCACGAGGTCTCGATCGCCGGGCGCCGCGCCGTCGTGGTGGGGCGGTCACCCATCGTCGGCCGGCCCGTGGCCGACCTCCTCGACCGGCGGAACGCCACCGTCACGGTCTGCCACACCCGCACCTTGGACCTCGAGGCCGAGGTCCGGCGAGCGGAGATCCTCGTGGCCGCCGTCGGGCGGCCGGGCGCGATTCCAGGGGCATGGGTGCGGCCGGGCGCCGCCGTGATCGACGCGGGCACCAACCGCCTGCCCGACGGCCGCCTGGTCGGCGACATCGCGCCGGACCCGGCCCTCGAGGTCGCCGGCTGGGTGGCACCCGTGCCCGGGGGCGTGGGCCCCATGACGATCGCCATGCTCATGACGAGCACCGTGGAGAGCGCGGAGCGGCGGCTGGCCTGACCCGGGCCAACGGTTATGGGCCACCGCCCCGACGTGGAGGCTGGAATGGCTCTCAGGCACACCCCGTTCTTCGAGTTCCACAAGGCCGCGGGTGCCCGGCTCATCGACTTCGGCGGCTGGGAGATGCCCGTCCAGTACACGGGCCTCATCCAGGAGCACCTGGCCTGCCGTACGGTGGGCGGGCTCTTCGACGTCAGCCACATGGGCGAGGTCCGGGTCACGGGCCCGCGCGCCCTCGAAGCCGTACAGCGCATCGTCACCAACGACCTCGACGCCATCGCCGACGGCCAGGCGATGTACACCGTGATGTGCAACGATCACGGCGGCATCGTCGACGACCTCATCGTCTACCGGATCTCCCCGAGGGAGATCTTCATCTGCGTGAACGCCGCCAACCGGGAGAAGGACTTCGCCTGGATCGCCGGCCACATGGAAGATGGCGCCAGCGCGGTGAACGAGTCCGACGCGTGGGGCCAGGTGGCGATCCAGGGTCGCGTGGCGCCCGCCACCCTCCAGCGCCTCACGGACCTCGACCTCCACGGGCTCTCCGCCTTCCACTTCGCGCCCGCCACCGTGGCGGGGGTGAAGGGCTGCGTGATCGCCCGCACCGGCTACACCGGCGAAGACGGCTTCGAGGTCTTCCTCCCGCCGTCCGGCGCGGCAGCCGTGTGGCAGGGCGTGATGGCCACGGGCGGCCCGGCCGGGATGGTCCCGGTGGGCCTGGGCGCCCGCGATACGCTGCGCCTCGAGGCGAAGTACTGCCTCTACGGCAACGACATCACCGACGACACCACCCCCCTCGAGGCCGGCCTCGGCTGGGTGGTCAAGATGGAGAAGGCCATTCCGTTCATCGGGATCGGTCCCTTGAAGGCGCAGAAGGAGGCGGGTGTGCCCCGCCGCCTCGTCTGTCTCGTGGTGCAGGACCAGATCGCCCGGCAGCACCACCCGGTCCTCTCGGGCGGCGCGCCTGTCGGCGAGGTCACCAGCGGCACCCGGTCGCCGTCCCTCCAGAAGAACATCGCGCTCGCCTACGTACCCTCCCCGCTCTCCAGGATCGGGACCCGCCTCCAGGTGGACGTCCGCGGACGCATCGCCGAGGCCGAGATCGTCAAGCCACCCTTCTACACCCGCCCCTACTAGGCGCGACACGCGCCCGGAGGATCCATGCACTTCCCCAAGGACCTCAAGTACACCCGCCAGCACGAGTGGATCCGCGTCGAGGGCGGCATCGGTACGTGCGGCGTCAGCGACTTCGCCCAGGACTCGCTGGGCGACGTCGTACACGTCGAGCTGCCAGAGGTGGGCGCCGTGCTGAAGGCCGGCGACCGGGCCGCCGAGGTGGAGAGCGTCAAGGCGGTGAGCGACGTCTACACGCCCGCCTCGGGCCGGGTCGTCGAGGTCAACACCGGCCTCGACGGCGCCGAGGACGCCGTCAACCGCGATCCCTACGGCGACGGCTGGCTCTTCCGCATCGAACTGGCCACACCCACCGAGCTGGAGGCCCTCCTCGACGTGGCGGCCTACGAGGCCCATGTCGCCGAGTCCGGCCACTAGACGACCCCTCCCACCGTGAACCTCCCCGGGGCCGCTCGAGGTCCCCGAGGCGCCCCATCCCCGCACAGGGAGCGACCCATGGACGGCACCCCGTACGTCCCGGCCACGCCCGAGGAGGTCCGGCGCATGCTGGACGTCCTCGGTTTCCCCACCGTGGACGCCCTCCTCGACGCCATCGTCCCCGCCGCCGACCGGCTCGCGCGGCCCCTCGACCTGCCCCGCGGCCTCACCGAGCCCGAACTCCTGGAGGCGGGCGAGGCGCTGGCCAGGCGCAACGAGCCGGCCACCGCCGCGGCGTCCTTCCTGGGGGCCGGCGCCTATCGCCACCACATTCCGGCGGTGATCCGGCACCTGGCCTCGCGCGGTGAGTACCTCACGGCCTACACGCCCTACCAGCCCGAGATCTCCCAGGGCACCCTCCAGGCCATCTGGGAGTTCCAGACGCTCGTGTGCGAGCTGTTCGGCATGGAGGTCGCCAACGCCTCCATGTACGACGGTGCGAGCGCGCTGGCCGAGGCCGCGCTCATGGCCTGCCGCGTGGGCCGGGGTCAGCGCACCCGGGTGCTCCTCGCAGGCGCGATCCACCCCGACGCCATGGAGGCCTGCTGTACCTACGGCCGCTCGGGCATCGTGCGCTTCGACGCCCTGCCCCCGGCCGCCGACGGGCGGGTGGATCTGGATGCGCTCCGTTGCGAGGTGGGCCCCGCCACGGCCTGCGTGGCGGTGCAGAGCCCCAACTTCGTCGGGCTGGTCGAGGACCTCCGCGAGATTGCCGCCATCGCCCACGGTGCGGGCGCGCTGCTCGTGGTGGTCGTCATGGATCCGCACGCCTGCGCCCTCTTCGAAGCGCCCGGCCCCTGTGGCGCCGACATCGTGGTGGGCGAGGGCCAGCCGCTCGGGCTCCCGCTCGCCTTCGGCGGTCCCTACGTGGGCCTGTTCGCCACCCGCACCGCGTTCGTCCGGCAGATGCCGGGCCGCCTCGTGGGCCGCACGCGCGACGTGGAGGGGCGTCCGGGCTTCGTCCTCACGCTGTCCACCCGGGAGCAGCACATCCGCCGCGAGAAGGCCACCAGCAACATCTGCTCCAACGAGGGTCTCTGTGCGCTGCAGGTGGCCATGTACCTCGCGCTCCAGGGCCCGGCGGGCGTACGCGAGGTGGCGGAGCAGAGCCACGCCAAGGCGCTGTACCTGAAACGCGCCGTCGCAGCGCTGCCCGGGTACCGAGTTCCCCACGACGGTCCCTTCTTCCACGAGTTCCTGGTCGAGACGCCGATCCCGGCCGCCGCGCTCGTCGACGCGCTCGCCGTTCGGGGGATCTACGCCGGCGTGCCCCTCTCGGGCCGCTACCCCACCCGCACCCACGAGCTGCTCGTGTGCGCGACCGAGGCCAACACCCGCGCCGAGATGGATCGCCTGGTCGCCGCCCTCGCGGCCCACGGAGGTGCCCGATGACGCGCCCCCTCGTCACCACCGGCGCGAGCGGCCTGCTCCAGGAGGAGCCCGTCCTCTTCGAGCGGTCGGTCCCCGGCCGCCGGGCCACGTGGGCCCGCCCTCTCGACGTCCCCCCGGCCGACGACCTCGATCCCGCGCTCCTGCGCGCCGCGCCCCCCCGGCTGCCCGAGATCTCGGAACCGGACCTGGTGCGGCACCACACCCGGCTGTCCCAGCGCAACTACAGCATCGACGCCGGCTTCTACCCGCTCGGCTCCTGCACGATGAAGTACAACCCCAGGGTCGACGAGGACCTCGCGGGGCTCGCCGGGTTCGCCGGCCTGCACCCGCACCAGCCCGAGGCCACCGTACAGGGTGCCCTGTGTCTCATGGTGGAGCTCGAGGACGTGCTCGGTGAGATCACCGGCCTCCCTGCGGTCACGCTCCAGCCCGCGGCCGGGGCCCACGGCGAGTTCACGGGTCTCCTCGTGATCCGCGCCGCCGGGGAGGCACGGGGCGAGGTCCGGCGCCGGATCCTGATCCCCGAGAGCGCCCACGGGACCAACCCGGCCTCGGCCACGCTCTGCGGGTTCGAGACCGTGCAGGTCCCGGCCGGCCCCGACGGCGTGATGCTCCCCGAGGCGGTCGCCAGCCGCATGGCCCCCGACGTGGCCGGCCTGATGGTCACCCACCCCAACACGGTGGGCCTCTACGAGACCCACCTCCGCGAGATCTGCCGCGTGGTGCACGACGGCGGCGGCCTCGTGTACGGGGACGGTGCCAACCTGAACGCCCTCATGGGCGTGGCCCGGCCCGGCGACATCGGCATCGACGTCATGCACGTCAACCTGCACAAGACGTTCGCCACCCCCCACGGCGGTGGCGGCCCGGGGGCGGGCCCGGTGGCCGTCCGGGCCGAGCTGGCCTCCTTCCTGCCCCGGCCCGTGATCCGGCGGGGCGACACCCTGTCCCTCGACTGGGACCGCCCCCTCTCGGTCGGAAAGGTGCGCTCTTTCTACGGCAACTTCGGTGTGCTCGTCCGCGCGTGGGCCTACGCCCGCCGGATGGGCGGCCCCGGGCTCGCCTGGGCCTCCCGCCTGGCCGTGCTCAACGCGAACTACCTGCGCGTGCGCCTGGGAGCCTCCTACGACGTGGCCTTCGACCGTCCCTGCATGCACGAGGTCGTCCTCACCGACCGCCGGCAGCGGGAGCACGGCGTCGAGACCATGGACATCGCCAAGGGCCTCATGGACCACGGTTTCCACCCGCCCACCGTCTACTTCCCGCTGGTGGTCCCGCACGCCATGATGGTGGAGCCGACCGAGACCGAGTCGCTGGACGAGATGGACGCGTTCGTGGCGGCCATGGAGGCCGTAGCCCGCCTGGCGGTCGAGGACCCGGACGCCCTGCACGCCGCGCCCCGCCGGCCCTTCCGGCGACGGCTCGACGAGGTGCTGGCCGCCAAGAACCCGGAGCTCAGGTACGGCTTCGGGGGCTGACCACGAACTCGATCCGCCCCCCGGCCCCGGCGCCTTCGAAACCCGGCAGGTCAGGCCATCAGAGAGTCGAGCGCCTTGCGCCGCCTGACGTGCCTCAGCTTGCGAAGGGCCTTGATCTCGATCTGGCGAATCCGCTCGCGGGTGAGGTGGAACCGGACGCCGATCTCCTCGAGCGAGTAGCAGCACGGCTCCGCGATGCCGTAGCGCATCCGGACGACCTTCTCCTCGCGCGGGGTGAGGCTCGCGAGGACATCCTCGATGTGATCGCGCAGGACGGCGTCCTCGTGGGTTTCGCCGGCCTTCTGGTTCTCCTCGCTCTCGACGAAGTCGCCCACCGTGGAGTCGCTCTCCTCGGTGACGGGAGCGTCGAGGCTCATGGGCTCCCGGGTGAGGTGCATGAGCGCCTCGACCTTCTCGGGATCCAGCTCGAGCGCCACCGACACCTCGGCGATGGAGGGCTCCCGCCCGGTCTCCTGGAAGACCTCTTTCTGGACCTGGTGGACCTTGTTGACGATCTCGAGCTTGTAGATGGGGATGCGGATCGTGCGGATCTGGCTCTCGATCGCCCGGATGATGCTCTGCCGGATCCACCAGGAGGCGTAGGTCGAGAACTTGAACCCCCGCCGGTAGTCGAACTTCTCCACGGCCTTCATCAGGCCCAGGTTGCCCTCCTGGATGAGGTCGGGCAGCGGCATGCCGCGGTAGGCGTACTGCTTGGCGATGCTGACGACGAGGCGGAGGTTGGCGTTGACCAGGGCCTGGCGGGCCAGCTCGGCGTCGGTTCCTCCGGCCTCCACGCGTCGGGCGACCTCGATCTCGTCCTCACGGGTGAGCAGCGGGACGGTGCCCATGTTCCTGAGGTACTTGTTGAGGAGCTCGGTGCCGTCGTCGGCTTCGCGTTCGCGATCCCGCTTGGGATACCCCATGTCTCCTCCGGGGCCGTGCCTGGGTGGGCATCCAGACTCTTCGCACGAATCGTGCCATGCACCCATGCCGGCTCGATGGATGCACCACGGGCCCGATCCGTGACCCGGGTTCAAGGCCGATCATCCGGGGATGTCCGTCGAGGAGTGAACGGGAAACCGGTGCTTTCGCCACTCCAGCTTCCGGGCGTCCGGATCCGGCCCGCGCCGGCAGGCCGATCCTGACCGAAAGTTTTCACGCACCGATGCACAGATTCCTTGACACCGGGCGCGGGCTGTGATTCGGCCGCCGACGGCGTGGTCAGCGCCCCGCGGAGGGGACCGGGGTACCCGTGGCCGCCGCGAGGGCCTCCCACGGATTCGCGGCCCCGCGTACCACGTTGCGGACGGCGGCCACGAAGGCGGCGAGGTCTCCGCCGGTCCGGATCCGCAGCGCGTCGAAGCCCTCGCGATCGAGGTGATAGAGGCGATGCTGGGAGAGCCGGGCGTTGTTCCAGGCATCCCTGCGGACGGCCGCGGCCACGCGTTCCGGATCCTCCCAGGATCGCGTGGCCACGCGCGCATCGAGGCCAGCGTACAGTTCGGCGCGCGCGGCCCACCGGCCAGCCGGCGATGTGTCCGAATCCTTGTACACCCTGTCCAGGTCGTCGTACAGCTCCAGGAGGAGGTCCTCCAGGGTCGCCGCGTCCGCGCGGTCGGCCAGGAGGCGGGCCACCTCAGGGGAGCCGGGCCCGTGGGCGCGCTCCATCCAGCGCAACGAGGCCTCCTCGCCCACCACCACGGCGAAGGTCTCGTTGAAGGAGACGCTGCCCGGGACCCAGAGCGTGGCGTGCGCCGTCTCGTGGAGGAGGGTCTCCGCGAGACGGGCCTCGTCCCAGTCGAGCATGTCGGGCAGCACGGGATCGCGGAACCAGCCGAGCGTCGAGAAGGCCCCGGCGGGTCGCACCCACACGTCGTACCCCCTGGCCTCCCACCGCTCCCGCTCCCGCTCCGCGTCCTGCGGCCGGAAGAACCCCAGGTAGGGCACGCGACCCACCACGGGGAACCACCAGGTGGCAACCTGGAACGACAGGGGCTCACAGGCCGAGAGGTTGAGGATCCGGCGGTCCCAGGAGAGGGCCACCGACGTGTAGGATCCGGAGACGGAGAGTCCGAGCTCGGCGCCGAACGCCCGGATCTCGGGAACGAGCCGGAGCCGTTCCGCTCGGACGCCCTGGACGCGTGCCTCCGCCAGCACGCGCTCGATGGGCTCCCGCGCCGAGAGGAGCTCGGCCTCGAACCACGCGCTCCGGAGCACGTAGAGCGTGCGACAGCCCGCGAGCAGGGGCAGGAGCGGGAGGAGGCCCGTAAGGGCGGAGCGGGCGCGCATGGCGCCAACATAGCGCCTGCGCCTCGGGAGAGGGGCCGGGCGCGCCGCGGCCACCCGGCAGCTTTTCCGATTTCTCCACAAGGGGAGATGGCTTGAAAACCAGTTTGACGGCGATTTCCACAGGTCTTCATCAAGAATCGTTCTAGCCCAGCTCTTGACGTGTCTTGCATCCGCCATCGGCCGGGCTACCATGGAACACGCTGCGGACCCTCCCTCTCGCCTCCCGTCGCCTCCCCGCTGCCTCCCGCTCCCACCCGTGTCCTCCCTCCGCCTGCGCCACCGCATCCTCACCCTGGGGTGCGCCCTTCTGATGGCCGCCCTCGCCCTCCTCACCGTGATCGGGGAGGACGGCCTGGTGCACCGTCACCTCAGGGTCCGGGAGCTGGTGGGCTACCAGGAGGAGATCACCTCCCTGGAGGAGCAGAACTTTCAGCTGCGCACGCGCATCCGTCGGCTGCGGGACCGCCCCATCGAGTTGGAGCGGGCGGCCGCGTCGGACCTGCTCATGTCCCGGCCGGAGGCGGTGGTGTTCCACTTCTCTCGATCGGAGACCGCCGCCGGCCTGCCCGGCCCCGGAGACGAAGCCGCCCCCACGGCGGGCGCCGAGGGGGCGGGTCGGAGATCTCCGTAAGCCGAGTCCTGTGCCCCGCTCCGGTCGCCCTCGGCGGGGTGGCGATCATTCCTCTCGGGACGCCGTTGCCGGCGCCCTCCAGCGGCCTACCCGGGAGCCTCGGGCGGGTCACCCTCGAACGCTCCTCTATTCGGCCTTGCTCCGGATGGGGTTTGCCTGGCCGATCCCGTCACCGGGACCGCCGGTGCGCTCTTGCCGCACCCTTTCACCCTTACCGGTGGGCGAACCCACCCCGTCCTCGGCACGACGCGACCCCGGAAGATCCGGGGATGACCGGGCCAAGGGGCCGGAAGCGGCTTGCGCCGCCTGGCGGTCTGCTCTCTGTTGCACTTGCCTCCGGGTCGCCCCGACCGGGTGTTGCCCGGCATCCTGCCCTGTGGAGCTCGGACTTTCCTCGGGTGGGACGAGCCCGCCCGCGATCGCCTGGGGGTCTCCGGCGGCCGCACCGTATGCCCGCGGCAACGGCCCCGCAACCTCAGTCGGAGACCGCGACCAGGAAGCGGCCGCACGAGCGGCAGGCGTGGACTCGCGTGCCCCGCTCCACCTCCAGCACCACCTGGGGTGCGGCGCGCATGCCGCACAGGACGCAGGCGCCGTCGACCAGGGGCACGAGGAGGGACCGGCCCTGGGCCCTGAGCCGCCGGACCCCGTCGCGGCAGTCGACGGAGAGGTCCCGCTCGAGGGGGGGACGGGCAGCCACGAGGGCGGCCACCTCCTGCTCCACCACCGGCAGGCGGGCCTCCCGCGCGGCCCGGGCCCGTTCCAGGCGGCGGGCAGCCGCCACCTCCTCCGCCTCGGCACCGGCACGGGCCGCGATCGCGGCGTCGCGGGCCTCCATCTGCTCGAGGGCCGTCGTCTCGGCCTCGTCCACCACCTGGAGGCAGGACTCGAGCTGCTGGCGGGCCAGCAGGAAGTCGGTGGCCTTCCCCGCATCGATGAGGCGCCGGGTGTCCTCGGCCCGTTTCTGGAAGGTCTCGAGGCGGCGCTCGGTCTGGCGGAGGGCCTGGACGACCGCGTCGACAGCCTTCCGGGCCGCGGCCAGGGCGAGGACCGTCCGGGTGACCTCCATGCCGGCGGCGGCCTCCTCGGCCAGGATGGCCTCCCGTTCGCGCTGGAGGCGGTCCACGGCCTGGAGGTTGTCCTGCAGGCGCCGGACGGGGAGCAGGTCGTCGTGCATCGAGACCTCGGGGGGGACGGCATGGGCCCAGCAGGGCTCGAACCTGCGACCCTCCGGTTATGAGCCGGGTGCTCTGACCACCTGAGCTATGGGCCCTCCCGGCGGTCCTAACGCGGCAGGCCCGGGGGACGGGTCAGCTCTCGACGAACGTGCGGAGGCGGCGGGCCCGCGTGGGGTTGCGCAGCTTCCGCAGGGCCTTGGCCTCGATCTGCCGGATGCGCTCGCGCGTGACCTCGAAGTCCTGGCCGACCTCCTCGAGCGTGTGGTCGGCGCAGTCGCCGATGCCGAAGCGCATCCTGAGCACGCGCTCCTCGCGCGGGGTGAGCGTGGCCAGCACCTTGCGCGTCTGCTCGTGGAGGGCCTGGGTCGAGACCCGCTCGGAGGGGTTGGGGGTGGCGCGGTCCTCGATGAACTCGCCCAGGTGGCTGTCCTCCTCCTCGCCGATGGGGGTTTCGAGCGAGATGGGTTCCTTGGCGATCTTGAGGATGCGACGGACCTTGTCGGGCGGGAGCTCCATCTTCTCCGCAATCTCCTCCGCCGTGGGCTCCCGGCCGAGGTCCTGCACGAGGATGCGGCTCGTGCGGACCAGCTTGTTGATCGTCTCGATCATGTGGACCGGGATGCGAATCGTGCGGGCCTGGTCGGCGATGGCGCGCGTGATCGCCTGCCGGATCCACCAGGTGGCGTAGGTGGAGAACTTGTAGCCCCGGCGGTACTCGAACTTCTCCACCGCCTTCATCAGGCCGATGTTCCCCTCCTGGATGAGGTCGAGGAACTGCAGGCCGCGCTTGGTGTACTTCTTGGCGATGGACACCACGAGCCGGAGATTGGCCTCCACCAGCTCGCACTTGGCCTGCTCCGCCACGTGGTCGCCCCGGCGGATCTCTCGGGCCAGGTCGCGCAGCTCCTCGCGCTCCATCGACCACGCGGCCTCGACCTTGCGGATCTTGCGCAGCTCGCGTCGGACCCGGCTGTCGAACTCGCGCCAGGCGTCTTCCTCGAGCCCCGACGTGGAGATGACGTCCCGGCCCGCCGTGTCGGGCATCCGGCGCACCTTCCGGATCATGCGGCGCAGGTCCTTCACTGGGACGCGGGCGTCCCGCGCGACGTGCTCGATGATGCGCTCGCAACGGGCCACGTGCTCCCACGCGGCCAGGGCCTCGCGCGCCGTCTGCTGGAGGGTGGCCTTGGGGATGTCGACGCCGTCGAGATCCGTGAGGAGACGCGCGCGGGCCTCGTCGAGCCGGGCCTGCCACTCGCACCGACGCTTGTGACTCTTTGCCCGTTCCAGCTCCCTGCGGGCCCGGCGGATGTCCACGAGGGTGGCCCGGGCGCTCTCGAGGACGACGTGGAGCGGGCGCCCCTCCTCGTCCAGGGCCGGCCGCGGCGGGCGGCCCGCCCGCTGGACGATGTGCACCCGCTCGTCGTCCTCGTCGACGAGCCGGGCGAGCAGCAGGACACCGAGCGCGCTCGTCAGGACCTGGTGCCGCACCGCCTCCTCGCCCTCCTCGATCCGGCGGGCAATCTCGATTTCGCCGTCGCGCGTGAGGAGCGAGACCTCGCCCATCCGGCGCAGGTACATGCGCACCGGGTCGTGGGAGCGGACCGGGATGCGCGGCTCCTCGCGGCCGTCCTCGCCCACCTCGGTGCGGCGGCCGACGCGGGCCTTGGTGCTGGCGACGACCTCGATGTCCATCTCCGAGAAGAGGACCATGAGGTCGTCGAGCGGATCTCCCGACACGAGGCGCATCGGGAGGGCGCTGTTCATCTCCTCGTAGGTGACGTACCCCCGGGCCTTGCCCATGTCGATGAGTGCCTGGATCTCCGACAGGTCCTTGTCCTTGAGCATTCCAGAGCCTGGCAGGGGGGACGGAGATGCGCCCGTCGTGCGGGCCGAGGTGCATCGCGAGCGGGGACGCGGGCGTCCCCCACGGGCAGGACGAGCGAATCACCTTGCCCCGGCCGGGCCCGATGCGCAAGGGAAAAGCGCCCTGGCGGCGGGGCCTACCTGCCGATGCCCGGGAGCACGCGGCGGAGTTCGGCGAGCCGGCGGCTCAAGGCCGAGCGCTCGCGCACGAGCGCGAGGCGGTCGGCGCCCTCGGTGTCGAGGCTCTGTCGGATGTGCCTCAGGCGGGCGAGGACGCGGTCGGCCTCGAGGCGGGCCAGGACCTGCCCGGCCGCGGCCGAGGCACGGTCTTCCGGGATGTAGTCCGTCCGGGAGGCGGCCTCGTAGATGGCCCTGCGGAGCGATTCGTCCGGGCAGGCCTCGGCCACGGCCGCCACCGGTGCCCCCTGGAGGAGCCCGGCGAAGCAGTCGAGGACCTCGAGGCGAGCCTCGAGGAGGTCGGGGGAGACGTGTTGCAGCCGGGGGGCCACCAGCTCGGCGTGATGGACGAGCAGCCAGAGGAGGTCGCGCAGCTCGGGCGAGAGCGGGGCCGGGGGTGGGGGGGCCGCCCCGGGTGCGACCGAGGAGCGCGGGGCCAGGATCCCGGGAGAACCCCGGGGATGCGATCGCGCCTGGGCCACCCGGCGCGCCACCTCCCGCTCGGGGAGGTCCATGAGGTCGGCGATGCGCCGCACGAGGGAGGCCCGTGCCACCTCGGGGAAGCGGGCCACGAGAGGGGCCAGTTCGTCCACCGCGGCCTGGCGACCCACCGCCGTGGTCCCGGCGCGGCCGGCGATCCAGCGGATCACGGTGTCCGTGAGGGGCTCGGTGCGCTCGAGGAGGGCCCGGAAGGCGTCGGGCCCGTGGACCCGGATGGCCTCGTCGGGATCCTTGGTATCGGGGAGGGTCAGGCGGAACGCGTCCACCCCGGCGGCGGCGAAGAGCGGCATGGCCCGGACCGCAGCCTTGACGCCCGCCTCGTCGGCGTCGAACAGGGCGACCACTCGGGGCGAGAGGCGCCGCAGCGCCTCGAGCTGCTCCACCGTGAGCGCCGTGCCGCAGGTGGCCACCGCCTCGCGGAATCCGGCCTGGGCGAGGCTCACGACGTCGAAGTAGCCCTCGACCAGCAGGGAACGGTTCGCCCGCTGGATCTCGGCCCGCGCCAGCGACAGCCCGTAGAGCACACGTTGCTTGAGGTAGATCTCGGTCTCGACGCCGTTGAGGTACTTGGGCTGGCCGGCGTCGGGCGGCGGGAGGTCCGGGAGCTCCACGGTGCGTCCGCCGAAGGACACGACGCGGTCGCGATCGTCGAGGATCGGGAACACGACCCGGCGCCGGAAGAAGTCGTACGCGTCGCCGCTGCGCTCGCTGCGCCGGACGAGGCCGGCCGCCACGGCGAGGTCCGGGGAGATGCCCCGGCGATGCAGGTGATCCACCAGGGCCGACCAGGTATCGGGCGCGTAGCCGATGCGGAAGCGGTCGACCGTCTCGGGGAGGATGCCGCGTTTCTGGAGGTACAGGCGGCCGGGCCCCCCCTCGGGCCGGGCCTTCAGGACCGACTGGAAGAAGCGGCAGGCCTCCTCGCAGACGTCGTAGAGGGTGGCGCGGGTCCGCAGGCGCTGCTCCTCGGCGGGGGTGAGGTCCCGGTCGATGATCGTGACCCCGGCGGGCCCCGCCAGCTCCTTCACCGCCTCGATGAAGGAGATGCCCTGGACCTTCATGACGAACTTGAAGACGTCGCCGCCCTCGCCGCACCCGAAGCAGTGGAAGATCCCCTTGTGGGGGACCACGTTGAAAGAGGGGGTCTTCTCGGGGTGGAATGGACAGAGGCCCGTGAGCGACGTGCCGCTCCGCTTCAGCGTGACATGGCGCCCCACGACCTCGGCGATGTCGGTCCGCTCGCGTACCAGGTCGATGGTCTCGCGGGTGATGGCCGTACTGCCTCCCGCTCCTCGGGCCGTCCGTCCATGGGTAGCCCGGCCTCGGGGGCGCCGCCCGGTCGGGCGGTGACCGGCTCCGGGGATCAGGCCGTGGCGACGGCGTCCCGAGCGGACGGACCGGGCCGGGCGTCGAGGTCGAGGCGGCAGATCCGGGCGCCGATGCCCTGCAGCTTCGGGACGAGGGCCTCGTAGCCGCGGTCCAGGTGGTGCACGTGCAGCACCTCGGACTCGCCCTCCGCCGCCAGGGCCGCGAGCACCAGGCCCGCACTGGCGCGGAGGTCGCTGGCCACGACGGCCGCGCCCTTCAGGCGCTCCACGCCCGCGACGACGGCCTGGTTGCCGTGGACCTGGATGGACGCGCCCAGGCGGTGCAGCTCGGCGACGTGCATGAACCGGTTCTCGAAGATGGTCTCGGTGATGCGGCTGGTGCCCCGGGCCAGCGTGAGCAGGGCCATCACCTGGGCCTGCATATCCGTGGGGAACCCGGGGTGCGGCGCGGTGACCACGTCCACCGGGCGCACCGGGCCATCGCGGGAGACCGTGACCGCGGAGGCGTCGGTGCGCACGTCGCAGCCGGCCTCGCCGAGCACGTGGAGGAGGGCGGTGAGGTCGTCCGGACGGACCCCCGTGCAGGTCACGCTTCCGCCCGTGACGGCCCCGGCCACCAGGTAGGTCCCGGCCTCGATGCGGTCGGGCAGGATCCGGTAGGGTTCGGGCCGTGGGGCCAGACCGGTCACGCCATGGATCCGGATCTCGGGCGTGCCCTCGCCCTCGACGACGGCACCGAGGGTGCGGAGGAAGCGCGCGACGTCCACGACCTCGGGCTCCATCGCGGCGTTGCGGAGGATGGTGTCGCCCTCGGCGAGGACGGCCGCCATGAGGATGTTCTCGGTGCCGGTGACCGTGGGCATGTCGAGCCGGATCTCGGCACCCCGGAGCCGGTCCGCGCGGCCGTGGACCGTGCCGCCCTCCAGTTCGAACCGGCAGCCCAGGGCCTCGAGGCCCTTCAGGTGCTGGTCGATGGGACGGACGCCGATGGCGCAGCCGCCGGGCAGGCTGACGTGCGCCTCGCCGCAGCGGGCGAGGAGCGGGCCCAGCACGAGCACGCTCGCCCGCATGCGGCGCACCAGGTCGAACGGGGCCTCGCAAAAGAAGATCCGGCTGGTCTCGAGCCTTAGGAACCGCCCCACGAGCGAGGGGCATCCCAGGCGCCCGAGGAGCGAAAGCATGGTCTCCACGTCCTGGAGGGCCGGCAGGTTCTCGAGCCGGTGCTCCCCCGGGGCGAGCAGGGTGGCGGCGAGCAGGGGCAGGGCGGCATTCTTGGCGCCGCTGACAGGGACCGTCCCCTCGAGGGGATGGCTACCTTCCACGACCAGTTTGTGCATCGGGGCTCCAGGGGGGGCGGAGCGGGGGAGGGGAGTCATGCAAGCGGTGTGCCGGGGAGGCGGGAGGGAGTGCCTGCAGGCTCGGGGGGAGGGGGGGACCGGGGGGCGCCGGGGGCCCCGCGGGCAAGGCGAGTATAGCGCGTTCCGGCCCGCACAGGGTCGTGGCACGGCCCGGGAAACCGGATACCTCGTGGGGTCCATCGGTCCGTCGGCCCGCGCCGTGGTCCGCTCCCCGGAGTCTGCCATGTCCCTCGTCCCCGTCCACGGCGGCCTCGCGGCCCCTGTCGACCGCATCCTCCCCCTCACCGAGCGTGCGGGCCTCGTCCGCGACGCGGAGCGCCTCCCGCGGATCGCCGTGAACGACGCCGACCTCTCCACGGTCTACCGGATCGGCGACGGCACGCTATCCCCGCTCACCGGGTTCATGGACGAGGGCGAGTACCAGCACGTCCTGGATCATCACTGCATCGTCCGCGACGGAAAGCGCTGGGCCTGGGCCATCCCCCTCGGCCTGCCCGTCACCGCCGAGGAGGCCGCGGCGCTCCCGCCCGGCGCCCACGCCATCCTGGTGAACTCGTCCGGCCAGCCCGTGGCCCGCATGACGATCTCCGGCGTCTATCCCTGGAAGAAGCACGAGTACGTGAGGTCCGTCTACCTCACCGACCGGACCGACCACCCCGGCGCGGCCATCGTGACGGACGATCCCCGCACCCTCCTCACGGGCGGCGAGATCTGGACCCTTCCCCAGCCGCGCAACCCGGCGTTCGCCGCCTTCCAGCTCTCCCCGCGCCAGACCCGCGCGCTCATCGCCGAGCGCAAGTGGGAGGCGGCGGTGGCCTTCCAGACCCGCAACCCGCTCCACCGCGCGCACGAGTACGCCCTCGTCCACGGGGTGCAGGAGCTCACCCGCCAGGGCCTCCACGCAGGCGTCGTGCTCATGCCGCTCGTGGGCCAGCTCAAGGGCGACGACGTGGACGCGGCCACGCGGATGCGCTGCTACCGCGTCCTCCTCGAGCAGCGCCTCCTCGGGGTGGGCGACAGCGACACCGCCCTCTGGCAGTCGGTCGGCTACGACGTCAACGACGTCTTCGAGATGGTGGCCCTCGACATCCGGATGTTCTACGGCGGGCCGTCCGAGGCCGTCATGCACGGGATCTACCGGCAGAACCACGGCCTCTCCCACATCATCATCGGTCGCAAGCACGCCGACGCCCCCTACTTCGACAACACGCCCATCTGGGGGGACTTCGACGCCCAGGAGGTGTTCGACCACCTCCCCGGAGAGCTGGCCATCCGGCCCGTGAAGGTCGGCTTCGCCGCGTATTACGACCACATGAGCCGGGTGGATCTCATGGACGCCCACCCGGGCGTCAAGCCATTCTTCATCTCCGGCACCAAGGTCCGCGAGATCCTGCTCTCGGGCGAACGGCCGGATCCCCGCATCCTGCGGCCCGAGGTGGCGGACATCCTCATCCAGGCCTACCGCGAGCGCACCGGACGGTAGCGGCTTCCGGCGCCCCGGGGTCCGGCATACCTTGCCCGCCATGTGGGCTCTCCTGCTCCTCGCCGCCTGCCACCGGCCCCCGGCGTCCTACCCCGAGGCGGCCGTCACCCTGGGTTGGCGGCTCGCACCGGGCATGGAGCTGACCTACCGGCTCACGACCCGCCACGAGCAGGGTAGCGAGACGGTGGTCCGCGAGGAGACCTGGACCTACCTCGTGCGCGACGTGGACGACCTGGGCACCTCCACCCTCGAGGGTCGGATCGTGGCGCTCGACGCCCGCATCGAAGAAGACGGCGACGCCATCGACCCGGCCCGCATGCGCGGCGCCATCGAGACCGAGCGAGAGCGCCTGGCCGCGGACCCGGTGGCCTTCACCCTGTCCATGGAAGGGCGGATCGGGACCCTCGACGCCCCGTCCTGGGCGGACGGGCTGCCCCACCGCCTCCTCGGTCTCCTCCTGCCGCCGGAGCCCGTGCGCGAGGGGGATCGGTGGCCCGATCCCGCGGCCGGCCGCCCCTTCGTGGACCTGGTGCCCGCAGGCCTCGCCGTGGACGTCAACGGCGTTCAGCGGCTCGAGGCGCTCTCCTGGGAGGGCCACCGGCACCGCTGGGGCTTGAGGGGCCCCTGGCACCTCGACGCCGCCATCTCCACGGAGGCCATCGTCCGGCCCGACGACGCCCGGCTGCCGTCCCTGGTGCTCTCCGGCGCCGCCACGTGGAACATGGACCTCGGGCGCCTGGAGTCCCGAACCCTCAACATCCAGGAGCGGGGCGGCACCTCCCCGGGCGAGGCCGGGTCGTTCGTGCTGTCCCTGGAGGCCGTGCCGCTCCCCTAGGGCGGCACGGGCGCACGTTGCTCTCCTGGGACGACGAGGCCCGACGACTCGACCTCGGGGTGCGCGACCTGGCCGAGGCGCTCTCCGGATCGCGCGATCTCGCGCCCGAGATGGTCCGCACGCTGGCCGCCCGGGCTCGGGCCGGCCGGGAGGCCCACCAGGCCTGGCAGGCTGAGCGCTCGCGCGAGGACGATGGCTTCCGGCGGGAGGTGGGGGTGTCCTGGACCGCCGCCGTGCGCGGGTGGACCTGCCGGGTGACCGGCCGGGTGGACGGCCTGGGCCGGGAGGGGGATCGCCTCGTGGTGGAGGAGGTCAAGACCTCGGTCCTCGACGGGGCCCGCCTGGCCCGCCTCCGGTGGGACGACGTTCCCGCCTGGGTCTCCCAGCTCCACCTGTACCTGTTCCTGGTGGGGGCGTCGGGTGCGGGCGATCCCCTCGGCCGGCTCGTGCTGGTCTCGCTCGCCGACGGCTCCCGCCACGCGATCGACGTCCCTCCGGATCCGGACGTGGGCCGGCGGGTTCTCGACTGGCTGGACGCACTCGTGGTCGGGCGGGAGGCGCTCCTGGCCGACCGCCGCCGCCGCCGCGCCTCGGCCGTGCCCTTCCCCCACGACGTCCCCCGGGCCGGCCAGTCCGAGGGCGCCGAGCGGATTCGGACCGCCCTCGAGGCGGGCCGACGCGTGCTGCTCGTGGCCCCCACCGGCGCGGGGAAGACCGCGGTGGTGCTCCAGGCCGCGCTCGGCGCCGCCTTCGCCGAGGGCGGCCGCCTGTTCTTCGCCACCGCCCGCAACACCCAGCAGGCCCTGGCCCTGCAGACCCTCCGGCTCCTGGCCGGCCGGGGCCTTCCGCTCCGGGCCCTCGGCTTGAGGGCGCGCGCCCGCTCCTGTCCGGCCGGACTGGGAGGGTGCGATCCCGAGATCTGCCCCTTCGCGGTGGATTACCACGTCAAGGTTCGAGACGGGCGCCTCGTGGAGCACGTCCTCGACCTCGGGATCGTCGACCCGGACGCGCTCGAGGCCCTCGCGGTTTCCGCGGGGGTGTGCCCCCACGCCCTCTCCATGGACGTCCTCGAGCGGTCGGACGCCGTGGTGGGCGACTACAACTACGTGTTCGACCCCCAGGTGCGCTTGCGGCGCTGCTTCGGCGAGGGCGCGGATCCCTGGATCGTGGTGGTGGACGAGGCCCACAACCTGCCCGACCGGGCCCGGGACTGGCTCTCGCCCTCGCTCGACGCGAACCGCCTCGAGGACGCCGCCCGGGCGTTGCGCGAGGTGGGGGAGGATCACGACCCCTTCGCAGAGCTGGCCGACGCCGTGCTCGACGCCGTGCTCGACGCCCGGGGCGGGGCCACGTTCCCGGATGGCACCCAGCTCGTGGAGCCGGACCTCGAGCGGTTCCGCGCCCTGCGCGATCGGATGGACACCCTGGCGCCGTCGTGGGCGCTCCTGGCGTGGGATCGCCGCGAGCGGGGCCTGCCCCGGCCTCGCCGCCTGGAGGGCGACGAGCGGGAGGACCCCTACCTCGCGGTGAGCCGGGACCTCCTCCGGTTCACGGCGCGGCTGGAGGCCGCGGGCGACGAGACCGTGGTCCTCCTCGCCCCAGAGGGGCCCGTGCTCAGGCTGTGGTGCCGGGACCCCTCCGCGTGGCTGGGTGCCTGCTTCGAGGGTCTGGCCGGGTCCGTGTGCCAGTCGGCCACGCTCGATCCGGAGGTCCACGGCGCGCTCCTGGGGCTCGACGGCGAGGCCGTGGACCTCGTGCGCCTTCCGCCCGTCTTCGACCCGGCCCGTCTCGCGGTGGTGGTGGCCCCCGGCGTGTCCACCCGGTACCGGCACCGCGGCCGGGACCGCGTGGCCACCGCCGGTCTCCTCGACCGGGTGGTGGCCGCCGTCCCCGGAAACGTCGCCGTCCTCTTCCCCTCCTTCGAGCACCGGGATCAGGTCGCGGGCCTCTTGAGGCTCGAGGGCCGGCGGCCGCTCGTACAGGAGCGCGGCATGGACGACGCGGTGCGCGAACGGATCCTCCTCGCCCTCCGGAGGCGGCGCCTCGATGCCCCGCCCTGCGTGCTCCTGGGCGTCCTCGGCGGCGTGTTCGCCGAGGGTGTGGACCTGCCCGGGGACGCGCTCCTGGGGGTGGTGGTCGTGGGACCGGCCCTTCCGGCGGTGACCCCCGAACAGGAGTTGGTCCGGGCCTGGTTCCACGCCCGCACGGGCGACGGCTTCCGGACGGCCTACCTGGTGCCGGGCATGACCCGCGTGGTGCAGGCCGCCGGCCGCGTGGTCCGGACCGAGACGGACCTGGGGGTCGTGGTGCTGGTGGATCAGCGGTTCCTGCAGCACGAGTACGCCCGGTGCTTCCCCTCCGAGTGGACCCCGATCCGGTCCGCCCGCCCCTGGGAGGAGGTGGCCCGGTTCTTCGAAGACCACGCGCCGGGCGCCGTGCGATAGGAGGCGGCCGTGGATGCGGAACGCCACCTGGAGATCCGGGCCCCCCTCGACGCGATCGAGGCGGAGGTGGTCCGGCGCGATCTCGCACGGCCAGGGGAGATCGGCCGGCCCCTCGTCCACGCCCTGCGCTACGTCCTGTCCCTCGCCCGCTGCACGGTCGTGCGGAACTGCGACGGTGACGACGTCGTGGTGGCCGACGCCCTCGCGTCCCACACCCGGCGCGTCCGGACCGTCCTGGAGCCGCTCGTCAACCCCTCCGAGGAGGGGCTGTGGGGCGCGGTCCGGGCCCTGCCCGAGCTGGTGGCCGCCACCCGGGCGGCGCGGACCGACCTCCTCGAGCGCCTGCCCCTGGACCGCGACAGCCTCGAGGAGGAGGTGACGGGCCGCGTGTTCGTGGTGGCCTGCGGGGGCGGCGGGGGGAGCGGCTACGGCTACGCCGGGGCCTGGATGCTGCTCTACCGCCACGACCTCCAGCCCGCCCTCATCGCGGGCACGAGCATGGGGGCGATCGTCGGCCTCTTCCGCGCACGGCGCCGGCGGTTCGACATGGCGGCCATGATCGACGCCGGGCGACGCATCTCCTGGCAGCAGCTCTTCCGGGTGTTCGACGGGGGCAGCCGGTACGGGCTGCCGGCGAGCGCGAAGCTGGCCCTCCACCCGTCGCTCGGCACCTGCTTCCAGGACGCCTCTGGCCGACCGAACACGTTTCGCGACCTCGAGATCCCCATGCGGGTGGTCGTCACCGGGCTGCGGCTCGGCGCGCTCCAGCACGATCTCTCCTACTACGAGCACTTCTTCGACGAGGTCATCCGCCAGGGGGTGGCCATCACCACCGGCCGCCTGCGCCACGTGGCCAACGTGGTCCAGCTCGTCCGTGAGCTCCTGCGTGACCCCTCCCTCCTCCGGCAGGTCGTGTTCGGCGGCGATTCCGTCACCGCGGAGGCCGACGTGCTCGACGCCGTGGGCTTCTCCTCGGCGGTGCCCGGTCTCATCCACTACGACGTCCTGCGCGACGATCCCCGCATGCGCGCGCTGCTCGATCGGGTCTTCGCCGAGCAGGACATCGTGCGCCTCACCGAGGGGGGCCTCGTGGACAACGTGCCCGCGCGGGTGGCCTGGGAGGCCGTCATGCGAGGCGACCTGGGCCGCCGGAACGCATTCGTCCTCGCCATGGACTGCTTCGCCCCGCGTGCCCGGAGCGTCCTGTTCTTCCCCCTGCAGCAGGCGATCCGGCCCATCGTGCTCCGGAGCGTGCGCTTCGCCCACCTCTACTTCCCGCTCGAGCGGGTCCTGAGCCCGGTGAACGTGGCCCCGGACCTCGCCGCGCTCGACCGGTGCATGGCGTGGACGTCCCAGGAGCTGAAGCCGCACCTGCCCTTCCTCAAGGCCATGTGCGCCCGCCTGCCCGTCCTGGCCGACGGCTAGGGGTTACGTTGCGTCGCCCCGACGCGAGGGAGGCTCCCCGTGGATGGATGGGTCCTCAAGCTCGACCGGGACGGGCGCCCGCTCGGTGCGTGGAGCCTGTCCGACGGGCCGATCGCGGTCCACCTGGTGGACCCCGACACGGGGCGCGTGGCGGCGGTCCTGACGCTCGCCGGGCCACCCGCGGTGGCCGACACGGCCGGCGTGCCGCCCGAGCCAGGTCCAACGGCGGAGGAGCAGGAGACCGACCTCCAGCCCTCCGACCTTCAGCCCGAACCCGCGACCACGATCGCCGCACCCGCCGAGGAGGCCACGGAGGGGCCGACGGTGCGCGGGTACGACGAGTGGCCGCCGACCCCCGAGCTCCCCGAGGCCGACGACGTGCTGCTGCCCGAGGCCAGCCCCCCTGCGGAGGCCGGTTCGGGAGGGGGCGCCGACGACGATCTGTCGCTCCCCGCGCCCGAGGACACCGAAGATCCCGAGGAGGGCGAGCTCCAGCCCGACGATATGATCGCGATCGCCCACAGGGGCGTCACCACGGAGCCTCCGGCCCCCCACGCCGCACCCGTGCGGAGCCGCGTGCAGCCCTGGAAGCCGCCCCGCTCCGGGCCGGGCGAGGAGCGCTAGCCTAGGGCTTGGGGGGGGCGACCTCGGGCTTCGGCGGCGGGGTGGCCACCGTGGTGAGCCGGCGGGTCTCCTCGAACCGGTTGGCCATCGTGAGCGTGACGTCGTACTGGCCCGGCTTCACGCCCGAGATGACCCCCGTCATCATGGGCTTGAGCATGCCTACCTGCACGCCGTTCACCGTGACCGTCACCCAGCCGAGGGTCTCGTTGGGGATGCGGAGATCGGCGGTGGGCCCCACGTGCGGCCCGGCGGGGGTGCCCGAGGGGGGTACCGGGAGGGGGGCGACGGGCATGAGCGTCTGGGGGAAGGTCGCGGGATCCACGAACAGGTCGCGGAAGTCCTGGATCGGACCCGCGGTGTCGTAGGGCTCGTTGGGGAAGGTCGACACGTTGGACGCCAGCGCGGGCGGGGCCGCCAGGGCGGCGACGGCGAGGAGGACGGAGAGGAGGCGCATCGGGACTCCTGGCGGACCGGAGGTCACTCCTCCGGTGCTCGGCGGAAGCGGGTAGTTAACGTCCGGACCGGGAGGGCGGCACGCGAGGTTAGGGGAAGGGACCGGGAGGCCCCGGTGTAGCACCGGTCTGCGCCCCCCGCCACC
Source organism: Deltaproteobacteria bacterium (assembly GCA_041309225.1). Classification (GTDB taxonomy): domain Bacteria; phylum Myxococcota_A; class UBA796; order UBA796; family JAFGLY01; genus JAFGLY01. Next base: position 43,888 of record JBFYZZ010000158.1, read on the forward strand.
GCCGTCCGACGCGTCCGAGCCGGAGGAACCCCCATGTCCGCCGATCTGGCCTTCCTCGGGATCAGCGAGCTCTTCACGGGCCACCCCGGAGGGTTCCTCCGCGAGGCCGGCGTCGCCTTCGCCGGCGGGCGTGTGGTCTGGGTGGGGCCCTCCCGGGAGGCGCCGAAGGCCCGGCGCACGGTGGACGCCCGGGGCCTCGTGGGGCTCCCGGGCCTCGTGGACTGCCACACCCACGCCTGCTACGCCGGGAGCCGGGCTGCCGAGTTCGAGCGCCGCCTCGCCGGGGCGACCTACACGGAGATCCTCGAGGCGGGCGGCGGCATCCTGTCCACCGTGGCCGCCGTGAGGGCCGCCTCCGAAACCCGGCTCCGGCGCGACCTGGAGGCCCGCCTCCGGGCCATGCTCGATCGGGGGGTCACCACGGTGGAGGTGAAGAGCGGGTACGGCCTGAACCCGGCTTCCGAGGAGAAGATGCTGCGGGCCGCCGGTGGAGCCCGGACGCCCGTGGAGGTGGTGCCCACCTTCCTCGGCGCGCACGCGGTGCCGGCCGAGTTCCGGGGCCGCCGCGAGGCCTACGTGGAGCAGGTCGTCCACGAGCAGTTGCCCCGCTGCGCGCCGCTCGCCCGCCACGTGGACGTCTACTGCGATCGGGGGGCGTTCACGCTGGATGAGGCCCGAGCGGTGCTCGAGGCCGGCATCCGCCTGGGCCTGCGCCCACGGGTCCACGCGGAGCAGGTGGCCTGGACGGGCGTCGCGGCGGTCGCGGCCGGGCTCGGCGCCACCAGCGCCGACCACCTGGAGCGGCTCGACGCCGCGGGCGTGGAGGCCATGGCCCGCCATGGCACGGTGGCCGTGCTCCTGCCCACCGCCATGCTCTACCTCCACGATCCCCCACCCCCCGTGGCGGCGTTGCGGTGTGCCGGCGTGCCGCTCGCCGTGGCGACTGACCTCAACCCCGGCACCAGTCCCGTCGCCGACCTCTGGACCGCCGCCACGCTCGCCTGTCTCACGATGGGCCTCACCGTGGAGGAGGCGCTCCTCGGCATCACCCGGCAGGCGGGCCGGGCCCTCGGCCGGGCCGACCTCGGCTGGATCGGCGAGGGATCCGCCGCCGATCTCGCCCTCTTCGCACCACCGCCGGGCGAGCCGGCTGAGGCGCGGGTGCTGGTGCAGTACCTGGGCGGGCACCGGGCCGTCCACGTGGTCAAGGGCGGCCGGTGCGTGGCGGGGAGCGCCCACGGCCCCGCGCGGGCTGGCCGCCGGCCCCGGCCTGCGGTACGCTGATCCCCGGCGGTGTCCCGCCATCCCGCGGGCCCGGAGACTGCGCAGGATCGACCCATGTTCTCGAACATCGGCGTCCCCGAGCTCCTCATCATCCTCGTCCTCGTCCTCATCTTCTTCGGGGTCGGGAAGCTGCCCGAGGTGGGGAAGGCCCTCGGGGGGGCCGTCCGCTCGTTCCGCGAGGGGCAGTCGGGCCGGCAGGAGCCCAGGGCCGACGAGGGCAAGCCCGACGCCGAGAAGCCGGAGCCGCCGGCCTCCTGATCCTCGCCTGGTGGGGGGGGGCGTCCGGACGGGGTCGGCGAGGCGACGGTGCACCCGCACCGCGCGGCGGCTACGCCGTGCCCGGGCTGACCCGGGTCCGCCCGTCCAGTTCGTGCTGCACGGCCTCGACCACGGGCCCGGCGAGGCCGGCGGACGCCGCGAGGTCGCGGAGGTCCTGCAGGAGGAGCGTGGACACGAGCCGGATCGCGATGGGGACGGGGGTGTACGGGTTGCAGACGAGCGCGAGCCGCACGGGGTAGCGGGCCGACCACCGCGGGTGATCGGCCACCTGGCGCAGGATCTCGGGGCGGGTGGGCCGCATGGCGGCCACCCTCACCACGTCCCGCTCCACGATGCGGGGGTTGTCGAGCAGGGTGCGGATCACCCCGGGATCGCGGTCGTGCACGACCCGGTCGAGGAGAAAGCGGTCCCGGCTCCGGGCCAGGGAGCGCCGGATGCCGCTCGGCCGGTCCAGGTGCTCGTTCTCGTGCTGAGCCTCGGCCACGGTGGGGTTGGGGCGGTGCCGCTCGCCCAGGAACAGCGTGGCCACCGGGGTGAGCCCGGCCCGGCTCGCGACCTCGTACAGGTCGGTGATCCGGTCGTAGGGCAACTCCACCAGGAGCCGCCCGTCGAGCGCGATCTCGCCGAGCACCTCCCGGTGGGCCTCCCGCCCCTCCCGCGCACCCGACCGGAGCCGCGCCAGCACGGCCAGGAGGGAGGCGTCGTCGGTGTCCTCCACGAAGGCGCGCAGGACCGCCCGCCGCATCCGGAGGTCGCGCACCGCTCGGAGCCGGGCGCCCAGGAGGCGCACCAGATCGTCCGCCTCGCCGCCCGGCCCCTGGGCCAGGAGCGTGCGGAGGCGTTCGAGCACGGGCGCCTGGGGTTCCATCGAGGAGGGTGGCCGGCGGCGGGGACGCGCCATACTACCGCAGCATGAACCGGCGGGCCTCCCGGATCGTGCTCGGTGTCGCCCTCCTCGCGCTCGCGGGGGGAGGGGTGGCGTGGTGGCTGCATCGGCCCGCGCCGCCGCCTCCACCCCCGCCCGAGGACCCTCGGGAGGACGACACCGGCCTCTCCCGCAAAGCCGTGGAGGACCGGATGCGGGCGATCGGGTACGTTCAGTAGGCGGGTCCGGAACGCCGCTCCCGATCCCGGTCCCCCGCTCAGTCCGAGGTCCGCCCGATCCCCTGGGGGGAGTGTCCGGTGTCTCGCAACGGCCCGGGTGACCAGCCACACCCCGAGTTGCGAGACACCCCGGGGCCCGCTCGCGGCTCCATGTCGAGCCCGAGGAACCCTGTCCACGGGTCCGGTGCCGGTGATGGCCAGATCCTCCTCCGGCACAGGGTGCGGCCGCCCGCCGGACGTGCGGCGACGAGCGCGTCTCCTCCTCGGGACGATCACGCGATTCGCCCCGAGCGAGTCTTGACCCGCCCCGAATCGCAACGCTGGGAACAGCGTCTCCGGCGGGGCGGAGTTTTCGGCAGGCTCAAAGAGCACGCTGTCATTGGCGACGTGGACACCAGCCCTGGGGGGACGTCGAGGCACTCCTCGCGCGACATGGTGGGGAGGACCCCCGGCAGCCGGACGGCAGGCATCATCTTGCCGCAGAT
>JBFYZZ010000159.1:0-7395 GCA_041309225.1 Deltaproteobacteria bacterium
CCGATGGGCGGGCACGGGCGAACGCGGCGCGCCTGACCGACGGCAGCTCGGGCGCGCAGCTCCGCCAGCTGGACGGCCGGGTACGGCAGGCACGGGAGCGCGCCTCCCACCTCGCGATCCGCAAGGACTACCAGGGTACCGTCCATTTCGCCGAGGAGCCCGCCCACCGCGATCGACTCGTCCGGCTGGCCGCGGGCCCGATCGGCATCGCACCGGGCATCGTCCTCGACATCCCCGAGATCGAGGTCGGCCCGCGGGACCGGATCGCCGTGGTGGGGCCCAACGGGGCGGGCAAGAGCACGCTCGTCCGGGCGCTCCGGCAGCATCTCGAGGTCCCCGCGCTCGTGATGCCCCAGGAGATCCCCGCGGAGGAGGGGCTGGCCACGCTGGAGCGCGCCCGCGGTCTCGGCGGCGCGCGGCTGGGCCACCTGCTCCAGATCGTGGCCCGCCTGGGCTCCGATCCCGAGCGCCTCCTGGCCTCGGCCGCCCCGAGCCCGGGCGAGGTCCGGAAGCTCCTCCTTGCCCTGGCCATGGAGGAGCGTGTGGGCCTCCTGATCCTCGACGAGCCGACCAACCACCTGGACCTGCCCTCCATCCTCCGCCTGGAGGAAGCCCTGGCCGGGTACGCCGCCGCGCTCGTGCTGGTGAGCCACGACCGGCCGTTCCTCGAGGCCCTCTGCCGCACGACGTGGCGGTTGTCCCTCGAGACCTCGGGCCGGCGGGTCCTCGCGGTCTACCCCGGGATGGAGGCCTGATCGGCCCGGTGCCGGCACGCCCCCTCGATGCGGGCCGCCCGGGCTCTCGTGACGGGCGGCGTGGCCGGATCGACCGCCCGCCGCACGGCCTCGGCCACGAGGCCCTCCGGGCAGGCCGCCGCGGCCCACTCGGTGGCGATGTCCGGAAGGACGAGGCGAAACATCGATGGGCCCACGCTCTGCTCGGGAGGACAGGACCACGCGTCCTCGAGCGGGGGCGTGGGGTCCACCCAGAGCGCGGCCATGCGGCGTTCGAGAGCGTCCCCCACGGAACACCCCCGGACTCCCTCCAGGACGGCCGCCGCACCGGCCTCGTCCCCCCGAGCGACGAGCGCGTCGAGACCGTCGAGCGCCGCGAGGCAGGCGGCCCGATCCTCGCGACGGGTGGCGATCCGCGTGGCGGCGAGCCGCTCCCAGGGAAGGCAGTCGCCAGCGCAGCGCGTCTCCAGCCGGGCCTGAATCCCAGCGAGCCGTGGGGGGTCGGGCACCGCGTCCACGAGCACGCGCACCCGGTAGGGTGCGTACCTGGAAGTGTCGCCCGCGGCGGGATCGAGGACGGCGTCGGCCAGGCCCGCATCCACGACGCCCGGCGAGGGGACCCCCCGTGACGCGACGCCGAGCATCCGCGGATCGACCTCCCGCATCTCGCACCTCAGCGCGTCGGCCGGGTCGGGGAGGCCGCCGCACGCCCCGCGGGCCCGGTCGCGCATCCACGCGCCGGCGGCGGGCAGGTTGCCGAGCGCCCCGTCACAGCCGGCGGCCTCCCCATCGACGAAGCCGTACAGCACCCGATCCGGCAGGACGATGCCGGCGCGCCAGTCGGGCGCCTCGGCCCCGGGATCCCGGACCCGGTAGACGAACCGGTCCGGGCCGGCGCAGATCTCGTGCCGCAGTCGGAGGTAGGTGGCACGTCCCGAGTGGAGGGCGTCACCGTGCCCCCGGCCGGGGCAGGGGGCCTCGAACCACCCGGTACGGTCGGCCTCGCCTACCGCACGGAGGATCCTCCCCCCGGCGTCGTGTACCCACACGTCGTACCCGACCGCCGCTCGATCGTGGCGGGGCTCCCAGTCGCAGAGGATCATGGCGTTGCGGCAGCCTGCCGGGTGGTGCCAGGCCATGAGGGTGGCCCGGAGCTCGACGCCGAACCGGGGGGTGTCGATCGTGCCCAGGAGCCGGTGCTCGTCGGCGATCGAGCGACTCGTGCAGGCTGCCGCCAGGACGAGCGGGAGCTGGAGGATCGGGCTGGAGGGGCACCTCACCGCTCGACTCTCCCCCGGTCACGGGATCGGCGCAACCCGAAGACGGCCCCTCGCTCCCGGCGCCCCCCTCCCCCGCTCGCCCGGCCCGGAGGCTCGGGATACCCGGCCCACCCCGGAGGACGCACCGTGACACCGTCCGGTATCTGGGTGTTCCTGATGCTGGTTGCCTGTTCCGACGGGGGGCCGGCCCTGGACGACACCGTCGGCGGTCCGGACGACGACACCGACACCCCCGCGGACACCGGCTCGCCCCCTCCCCCCCCGCTCGAGGTCGAGGCCACCGTCCACGACGTCATGGCCTCCATCGTGGTGCTGGCGTGGACGCTCGACGCTCCCGCCGACGTCCAGGCCGAGTACAGCGTGGACGAGGGGGTCTGGATGCACACGCCGGCCTACGCGTACGAGGCCGGCCCCGGGCGTCTCCTCCTCCTGGGGATTCCGTTCGACACCGAGGTGACGTGGCGCGTCCTCGTGGACGGCCGGGCGGCGACGGACGACGCCCGGATCCGGACCGGCGCGGTGCCCGCCGGCCTGCCCCTCATCGACCACGTCGACGGCGATCCCGACGCCTGGGACCCTTCGACGCGCTGGATCCTCGGATCCCTCGCTCCCTCGGGCGGCGCCGGGGCACGGCCTTGGACGTTCGTCCTCGACCGCCAGGGGCGGATGGTGTGGGCCCACAAGACGCCCACGGGGCGTACCACCTTCAGCCCGCTGCTGTCCGTGGACGGCCGCGAGATCCTCGTCGACTACAACTCGTGGTGGGGCAGCTTCGACGGAGGCGCCCAGTCCCAGGTGGCGCGCCTCGACATCGAGGGCACGACCCTCGGCACGTGGGACACACCGGGGCTCATCCATCCCTTCACGCAGACGGGCGACGGGAGCATCGCCTGGTCGGCGGCCCAGGGCGGCTACTCCTACTCGGGCGAGGTCCTCCAGGTCCTCGACACGTCCGGGCACTCGCGGACGGTGTTCGACTGCAACGCGTTCTCCCGGGGGCGAGGCGGGTCCTACTGTGGGGCCAACACCGTCTGGTGGAACCCGGACGACGGCCACTTCCTCTTCTCGATCTACACGATCGACACCGTGTTCGAGGTGGACGCGGAGGGCACACCCCTGCGGTGGTTCGGCCACCTCCCCGGGGCCTGGGCCTTCGCCGATCCGGACACCTCCTTCTGGTGGCAGCACGGCACGCAGTACCTCCCCGACGGGCACCTGCTCGTCAGCACGCGTCGGGACGAGGCCGCCAAGGAGACCGTGGTCCGGGAGTACGCGCTCGACGAGGGCGACGAGGCCCTCGTGCAGGTCTGGAGCTTCGGGGAGGGCGAGGGCGTGTATGCGCCGATCCTCGGCGAGCCGCGCCGCCTGCCCAATGGCGACACGCTCCACAACTACGGATCCAATCCCCGCATCCGCGAGGCCACGCCGGAGGGTGGGGTGGTGTGGGACGTCGCCTGGAACGACACGGGGACCCTCGGCTGCACCCACGTGGTGCCCGACCTCTACGCCCTGTGGACGACGAGCCCCTGAGCGGCGGAGGGCGCCCTCACGGCCGGACGTGGATGAGGTCGCCCTCCCAGCGGACCTCCAGGCCCGCGTCGCGCTCGAGCAGGTCGAGGTAGGCCACGGTCTCGGAGATCGCGAGGATGTGGCCGGTGGGATCCTGATCGCCGAAGACCTCGCGCGCGAGGGCCCACGGGGTGTCCGCCCCGCGCCTCGCGGCTGCCAGGAAGGTGCCCTGGCGCGCCCGGACGAAGTCCAGATCCCGCGCGATGTGCGCGGCCACGTCGGGGATCTCCGGTCCGTGGCCGGGGCAGGCCCGCCGCACCTGGAGCCCCGCGAGGGCCTCGAGCGAGCGGAGGTGGAGGAGCAGGCTCGGCATCCGGCGGAAGCCGTCGTCGGGATCCAGGAAGAGGATGGGGTTGGGCGTGACGTGGGCGAGGAGCGTGTCCCCGCAGAACAGGATCCCGGCCTCGGCCGCCAGGAAGCTCACATGGTCGGGGCTGTGCCCGGGGGTGGCCAGCACCTGGAGGGGGCCGAGGGGGCTGTCGAGGATCTCGCCGCCCCGTAAGGGGACCGGGGTCACGGGGGGCGTCGGGTCGGCGGTGCGGGCGTCCTTCCGGAGCGCCTCCCCCGCCTCGGCGAGCACCTCGGGGGGCATCCCACAGCGGAGCAGGAAGCGGGCCAGCCGGAGCACCTCCTCGGATGTCCAGCGGGTGCCGAGGCGCCCCCGGACGTGCAGGTGCACCGGCGCCCCGGCGAGGCGCGCCACGGCGCTCGCCGCGCCCGCGTGATCGGGGTGATCGTGCGTGAGCAGGACGCGCTTCGCGTCGCGGACGTGCCGGCCCTTCGCGGCCAGCATGGACTCGAGGAGGTCCAGGCTGGCGGGGCTCCACACGCCCGGGTCGATGAGCACGGGCTCGGGCCCATCGAGCCACCAGGCGTTCACCGGGCCGATCGGGTACGGGGTGGGGAGTTCCAGCCGCAGGACGTCGTCCATCGCGGCCCCTTAATCGGACGCATCCCGCCGGGAGGGGATGTCGTCCGGGTCCTGGAAGGTGTGGAAGTACATGCGCATGGCGCCGTCCGGGTCCACAATCACGCTCGGCGCCTCACCGTAGGCGCCGGGGAGCCACTCGCCCGGCTCGCGGGTCCACGAGGCGCCGCGGTCGTCGGAGACCAGCGACCACACCGGCGCTCCGGGTTCCGTGCTGTTGTACCAGAGCCGCGTGCGGCCGTCGGGCAGGGCCGTGAACTCGGGGGCGAAGCCCCGGGGATCGTCGCGGTCCTCGAACGTGAAGTCGAGGCCGCCGTCGGACGAGGTGGCCCAGTCCAGGCCGAAGGAGGCCATCCGGCACTCCCGTTCGTCCCAGCACCGGATCGTGGGGTCCGCCCAGGGTCCGCGGACCACCTCCCCCACCTGCACCCAGTGGACGAGGTCCTCGGACGTCGCGGCGAAGACCCGGTGCCAGGCGTCCGGAGCCCAGGCCGCCTCGTCGAGGAAGTACTCTTCGAGCGAGAGGGCCACGTAGTACATCCGCCAGGTGCCGTCGGGCAGGCGGACGACGTCGGGATCCACGACCATGCCCTGGACGATCCCCTCGACGCCGAACGCCTCCTCGCGCACGAACGAGGTCCCGTCGTCGGACACCGCGAGGGCGAGCGCGCCCTGGCCCACCCAGCCGTGAGTGAGGAAGTAGTCCGACCGGAGGGTCGCCTCCTCGAGGAGGCGGTCGAGGTCCCCGTCCACGTGGAACAGCCACGTGCGGCCGTCGTCGTCGCTCACCGCCTCGGGCACGCCGGCGAACGGGACCAGCGCATCGCCGGACGCCTCGAAGACCCCGCCGGGGGGTGCGACGGCCACGCGGAGCTCGGTGTCCCAGGGTTGCTGGCCCTTCCGCGCGCGAGCGGCCTCCACCCACGCGGCGAGGTGCTCCAGGTCGCAGGAGGTGGCCTCGGCCGCGAACACGCGGGTGAAGAGGGTCACCCAGCCCTCGACATCGGGCGCGTCGGCGCAGGGTGGGGTGGCGGTGTCGCCGGGGTCGGTCGGACCGGGCGCGCAGCCGGCGGCGCAGGCGAGGACCAGCGCGGGCAGGGGCGCACGACGGGGGATCGGCGGCGTCACCGGTCGGCCCCCGGGCCGCCGCCGGGCGGGTCGCCCTTCCTGCCCCCCCGGATGGCGACGAAGATCTCGGAGGCCGGGGCGTAGAGCGAGTTGGGCCCGTCCCCCCTCGCCAGGCCCGCGAGCTCCTGGGCGCTGGGTGCGAAGGGCGGCACCGGCACAGCCGTGACCCCGGTCCAGCCGGAGGTGTCCCAGGCCCACGCCCGGGACATGGAGGTGCGCGAGCGTCCGAAGAGGACGTCGAACAGGCGGCGGAGCCGCCGGGGGGCCTGGCTGCGGACGAGCGGGAACTGCTCGGCGTTGACGATCACCGGCCCCAGGCCCGCGGCCTGGAGGGCGCCGAGGTCAGCGGCTTCGAAGGTGAACGTGGTCGTGGGATCCCCCTCCTCGATCCGGCGGATGCCGCGCAGGAACGAGTTGCCCTCCACGAAGGCGTCCCAGGCCGGGGGCCGGACCCGGTCCAGCCACACGGCGTGCCCGGTGATGAGCGTCTTGCGGTGGACGAGCTGGTAGAGGAGGTGCTTCTGGGAGATGGCCACATACGGGGACAGGGGCAGGTCCAGGGCGAGGGTGCCGGGGAGCCGGCGCACCTCGTCGTAGAACGGCGGGGGCCATGCGACGGTCCGGGTGACCTCGGTGCGCACGGGGGCATGCTGCAGGGCGAGGGCGGCGGGCACCAGGGCGGTGAGGCCCAACGCGAGGACCACGGCGGCCGCGGGCCGGCGCGGGCACGGCACGGCTCGGGCCGCGAGCAGCACCACCGCGATCTGGGCCACCGCCACGTGGCGCGACGGCCACCAGAACCGCCGGAGCGGGGCCGCCAGCCCGTAGACCGCATCGAACGGCGAGACCCCCGCCACCCGGAACGCCGGCCCCAGCGCCAGCACGAAGAAGACGCCCCAGACCCCCACGAGCGCGAGGTCCAGCCAGGGCCGGTTCGAGCGCCCGAGCAGTACCCGGACGAGCTGCGCGGCCCCGAGCAGGAGGACCACCGCCGAGACGGCCTGGTCCTGGGCCTCCCGCGCCAGGAAGGGCCAGGTGGGATCGAGGCTGTCGGCCACCGCGAGCGGGTGGGGGAAGGTGGAGGTCTCGGCGGTGCCCGGGAGCAGCGACCAGTGGGCGAGGTACCAGGCCAGCGGCCCGGCCGCGAGCACGCCCGCGGTGGCCGCGAGCATCGCCAGCGCCCGCCAGGGCACGGCCGCTCGGACCCCGCCGGCCCGCCACCGGCCGGGCGCCGTGCCCGCGACCAGGATCCCGCTCGCGAGCACCAGGAACACCCCGTGGTACCAGTACAGGCACGAGGCCGCCGCCAGGAGCGCCCCCGCCAGGAGGGCCCGCCGCACGGACGGCGCCTCGAGGAGCCGGAGGAGCGCCCCCAGGTACCAGAGGCACCAGGAGAGATCCCCCTGCACGGCGCGGCCGGCCGTGAGCTCCCGCATGACGTAGGGGCTGGCCCCCATGGCGGCGGCGGCGAGGAACGCGCCCGGCCAGGAGGCGCCCGCGCCCCGGGCGGCCCAGGCGGCGGCGAGGCCGTTGGCGGCGACGAGGAGGAGCAGGTGGAGGTTGGCCGCCACGGGCCAGCCGAAGAGGAGGTGGAAGGGGGCGTACAGCAGGCCCTCGCCCCCGTTGCCCGCCAGGAAGGGCGTGTCGCCCACGGGCCAGTAGTAGCGGTCGTTGTGGAGCAGGCCCTCGCCGTGCAGCACCCGGTCGGCCACCCAGGCCAGGAGCCACTGGTTGCCCCCGCAGTCGGGGTGCACGA
>JBFYZZ010000160.1:0-8132 GCA_041309225.1 Deltaproteobacteria bacterium
CCCGAGGGGACCGAGGGTGCCGCCGGCCCGGAGCCACGCGGCGCGGGTGGGGTAGGCGGGCGGGGGGAGCGGGGTGGCCGGCTCGGGGCCGGGACGGTGCGGCGTCATGGCATGAACCCCCATCCGACCTCGAGGAACGAGCCCGGGACGATGCCCGTGTCGACGCCGGACGCAGCGTCGACCTGGAGGAAGGGGCCGAAGGCCACGTCGGCCACCCAGGCGTGCCGTCGCGGCTTCCGGGTGAGCGGAAGGCGCCAGCCTAAGGGCAGGGCGCCCGAGAGGACGCCGCTCACCCCGTCGCCGTAGATGAGCAGGCCCGCGCCCACCTGGGGGCCGATGAAGAAGCCCCGCTCGAAGCGCCCGGGGTACCAGCGGATCCCCCCGTCCACCTCCACCTCCAGGTAGCGCGAGACGCCTACCCAGAGGCTGCCGGTGTAGCCGCGATTCCTCCCGCCGCGCAGTTCCACCGATGGCCCAGTGGAGGGGACGAGGCCCCGCCCGCTGCCGCGGAGGTGGAGGAGCGTCACCACGATGTCGCGGTGGGGGCCGGGCGGCTCCGCCTCAGAGGCCGGCGGCGCGACGGGGGGAAGCGACGGCGGGACCTCTGCGATCGCCGGGGGCGGAGACGCCTCCACGGCAGGCGGCGGGGGGGCGTCTCCGCAGCCGCCGAGCTTCACGAGGGTGACCTGCGACCTCTCCAGGCGGACGAGCACGGCGCAGCGGACACCCTCGACGGCCCTCCGCGCGTCGAGCAGGGCGAGCGGATCCGGGCCGCCGATCACCGTCACGCGGGCGGTGGCGTCGTCGAGCGCCGCGTCCAGGTCTCGGGCGAAAGCCTCCGCGTCCGGCCCGGCCACGGCCACGAGGAGGGGCTCGCCCGCAGCCTCCCGCGTCCGCGTGAGCACGCCGAGCAGGGTGTCCGACGGGGGGGCAGCCGCCGCAGCCAGGGCCAGGAGGAGGAGCGGGACGGGCATGGGCGCCTCCGGGGGGCATTCTACCCGGAGGGGTCAGGCCATGTCCTGGATGAGCGACCGAAGCGGACCGAGCGGGTCGTAGTGCTTGGCCAGGAAGTGCGGGTGACCCTCGGCGAAGAGGTCGGCCGCCACGCGATCGGCGAGGGGCAGGAGCACCCGCTCGTACCGGCACAGGACCGCGGGCACGCGCGCGACGTCACCCGTGGCCTGCCGGTTGAGGCAGGCGCAGGTGTTCAGGCAGCGGTCGGTCGCGGGGCAGCGGTCGCACGGCTCCCGGGGGGCATCGGCGAGCGCGTGGACGCGCGTGCGCGCCGCCTCGTCGAAGCCGCTCTCCACGTGCCCGATGCGCCACCCTGCGCCGGCCCGGGTGAACTGGACGCAAGGGTAGATCCAACCTCCGGGGTCCACCGAGACCTGCCGGCGGCCGAGCAGGCACCGGAGCCATGGCATCCGCGGCCCGACTACGTGCGAGGCGATCTTGACCTCGAAGGGGCTGAAGAAGAACTTCCGGCCCGCCCGGGTCCAGGCCAGGTACAGGTCGGCGAGGCGCCGGCACTGGTCCTCGAGGGCGTCAAGCGCGGCCTCGTCCCAGGCGGGCGCGTGGTCCAGGGAGGCGATGACGTAGCGGACCCCCTCGTCGAGCAGTGACGCGACGGAGTCCGCGTACCGGGACACGGTGTCCGGAGTGACCACCATGAGGACCGGGCTGTAGGGGCGGCTCACGAGGAGCGCCCGGAGGCGGGGCAGCAGGCGGTCGAAGGAGGGGCCGCCGTCGGGCATCCGGCGGTGGCGGTCGTGCGCCTCCCGGATCCCATCGAATGAGAGCGCGATCTGCAGGCCGTGCTCGGCCGCGAAGGCGAGGAAGGCATCGTCGAGCGCGAGCCCGTTGGTGGTGATCTTGACGTGGAACCGCCCGAGACCCCGTTCCTGCCGATCCTCCGCTTCGAGGACCACGTCCCGTACGAGGTCCGGCAGGAGGAGCGGTTCCCCACCGAAGAGCGAGATCCCGGAGGGGCGGTCCGGCGCGAGGCGGGTGGCGAGGTCGAGTGTCCGGCGCACTACAGCGAACGGCATGGCCCGGGAGGGCTCGGGCGGCGCGTAGCAGTACGTGCAGCGCATCGAGCAGGCGGTCGTGAGGTGGAGCGTCCAGTGCACGAGTAGGTACGAGGCTCTCCGGCCCGCGGGTGCGGGACGGGTGTAGAATATCCCCGACACGCCATCAGGCCCCGGCGCGTGAGGTGATCCCCAGCTAAAAACCTTCGATGAGGAGGTATCCCATGGCGTTACCCTTCCTCGCTCTCGCGGCAGCCCTCACCGTCCTCCCTGTCGGGGCCGAGGAGGTGGATGTGCGATTCGTCGCTGCAGGCGTAAAGCCCGTCCACGTCACGTTCCACGATGTCGGTGACGGTCCCCTTCCGCTCCTCACGTTCGGCGGAGAGGGCAGGAAGTGGCGGGCGCAGTTCTCCCTTGAGCACTTCCCCCCAGGGATTCCCGAGACCCCAGGCCAGAAGGCGCAGGTGCTGGTCCGAAGCGGCTTCTGGTCGGTGGTGGTCGACCGGGAGGGCCGCGAGGAAGCCACGCTCACCTCCTCACCGTGCATCCTGACGACGGCCGGTGAGACGGCGCAGATCCGCCAGGGCACAGGCGACATCGGCGATCCGCTCGACGCGAGCAGCGTCGAGGTGGAGTTGGTGGTGAGGCCATCTCCCGATGTGCCCCAGGGCGGGTGATCGTCTCTGGTGCAGGGAAATCCGGACGTCACGTGCGGGGGGGAGCTGCCGTGGCACCTCGTGGCCACTGACGACCCTGTGTTCTTCGCAGGAAAGTCCATCCTGGGCGAACATAGCCGATTCTCCCTCGCACGCTCCTGAACGTCGGGACACCTCCATCCGACGCTTCACGCCCTCCCTATGGCCCTCGTCGCCGTCCTTCACCCCGTTATCGCCTCGGGGCTCGCCTGCCTGCAACGGTTTGCAGGTCGGGTGCACCGGCGGGAGGAGGGATCCCCGGGTAGCCTCATCGCTGGTGTCCACGATACCGGATCAAGTTCAACCGCCCGTTGATGCGCCTTGACCGTCACCCCAAGAGGCCGTACAGTCCCCCCATGAGGCGTTCATCTGACCTATCCCCTCCCGAGGGATGCGTAGTCGCAGGGATCGTGGCCCCACACCCGGCATTCGTCGGTGGAGTCCTCCCCGACGCAGCAGGTGATCCCGTCGGGCCAGCAGACTCCCGTCGCCTCAAAATCCTGATAAAGTAGGTAGAAAAAGACATTTAGAGAGTCACTACGATGCCTCCAGAGGCCGTTCCGGCGCAATTCCGGCATGAGGGCGTCCGGAAAGGGGGGCCGGCGGTGGGTCTACTGGCCGCCGTCCCACCCGAAGTCGGCGGGGTACTTCCGCGCGAGGTCGGTCCAGAGCGCCACGAGGGTGTCGCGGTCGAGGGTGTCTCCGACGCCGGTCCCTACGCGCTCCAGGGCGTACACCCCTGCGATCGCCACCCAGTCCTCGACCGGTCGGGTGCCGGGGTCGAGGTCCCACAGGACGGCGGGCTCGCCGGACGGCGGCACGGGCGGGCGCGGGGCGTCGGGGGGGTAGCGGATGACCAGCTGCCCGGTAGGGGTGCTGAACAGCAGCCGGGCGAGGTCGAAGAGGGGCTCGACCATCAAGTGGCGGCCATCCACGGTGAACGCCACTCGCATGCTTCGCCCGGTCCGGGCTGGCGGCGCCGCCAGGGCCCCGGTCGCCGGATCCCAAAGCCGGAGGTACCCGTCGACGCTGACGGTGGCCAGCCTGCGACCGTCGGGGGACCAGGCAGCGACGTCCAGGCCGGGCCTCGGGTGGTGCAGGACCGGCCCGCTCTCGATCCCGGTCGCGGCGGAGACCACGCGGACGTCCTGGCCGAACATCGCGGCCAGCAGCGTACCGTCGGCGGACCAGGCCGGCGTCCCGCAGGCCCCCTCCCGGGACCAGACCCGAGCGCCGTCGGCCGGATCCCAGACCTCGAGGGCGTCCCCGCAGGTCGCGAGGGCGCGTCCGTCCGGCTTCCAGGCGACCCACGTGACGCCGGCCGGGCGTTCCATCGGGACCTCGCCGCCCTCCGCCCTCCAGATCCGGACCGTCCCCGTGTAGTCGACGACGGCTAGGGCCCCGTCGCGCGACCACGCGATCCGCCGCCACCCAGGCTGCGACCCGAACCCCTGGTGGAGGATCTCGCCGGTCTGAAGGTCCACCACCGGGTTCGACCGCACCACGGGCCGTTCGACACACGTGGCGTAGGCCCATCGCAACGACGGGTCGATCTGGATGCTTCTGAGGTTGAACGACCCATCCGGGCACCTGGCGGGGCGACCGCACCGGGCGCCTCCTGGCGTGACGCAGGCCAGCGATCCGTCCTGCAGCAGCGCGATCACGCGATCCCCTCCGGCCGCCACGGCGATCACGGCGCGTGGGGCCTCGCCGGTGAGGGGTCGATCGGGTGGCCGCTCCTGCCAGATCCGGGCGATCTCCCCCCCCTCTACGGTAGCCAGGCGCCCGCTGTCGCCGAGCGCGATGCCGTACACCTCGCCGAGGTGCCGGAGGGGGGGAGTGCGCCCCCGGCCGGCCGGCACGTCCCAGGTCCGCGCCGTGCGGTCCCGGCCGCCGGTGGCGAGGACCGTTCCGTCGGCGCTCCAGGCCACCTGGTAGACGAGGGCCTGGTGGGCCAGCACCGCGGGGGCCCGGAGGGGACCGCGCAGGGCGTCCACCGTCAGCACGCCGGTCTCTCCGCTGCCGTGCACCAGCCACCGGCCGGTCGGATCGAGGGCGGCGTTCGCCGAGGACAGGAGCAGCCAGTCGTCGAAGGTGTCGAGGAGGACGCGCCCGGTGGGCACGTCCACGGCCTGGACGGTCGTCCCGTCGGTGAAGGCCGCCGTGCGGTGGTCGGCGGAGAGGCTCAGCAATTGCCAGCCGGGCGGCGCCCGCACCGGTGGAGCGACGCGCTCCCCGGTGGCCAGGTCGATCCACACCAGGGTCGGCTGTAAGTCGGCGTCGAGGGTCATGCCCTCGGCCAGGTCGGCTTCCCGTCGCCTCTGCGCACTCCAGAAGCCTCTGACGATTTCGTGCGGCTCCAGGGGGGCGGTCCGGGGGACGAGGGTGCGGCCGTCAACCAGCTCGGTGCTCCACAGGCTCGAGAGGGCCAGGGTCCCCCCGTCCGCGCTCCACGTGAGCGCGATCGGCTGCGGCGGCACCGTGCGCTCCGCGGTCTGCCGCGCGGACCCGGTGTCGAAGAGCCGGACCTTCCCGGTCCTGCCATCCGATGTTGCGAGGCGGGTCTCGTCGGGGCTCAGCGCCACCGCGTCCGCCGTGGTGGTGGCGAGGAACGCCAGCCTGGGGACGGTCCGGAGCGTGGCCTCCAGGGCGACCCGGACGTCCCGCTCGTCGTCCGCGTCCCCTTCGACGAGCTGCAGGGCCCGCACGAGGTGGGGGAGCGCAGCGATCGGATCTCCCCTGTCGTTCTCGGCGTTGCCGGAGTCGATGGCGGCTCGGACGAGCCGGGCCCGTTCCTCCCGGGCCTGCTGCTGGGCGACGTCCCGCGCCTCCTCGGCCCTTCCGGCCTGTACCCACGCCACGGCCGCCAGCCCGCCCACCACCAGGACCGCGATCGCCGCGATCCCCACCGTGCGCGCGACACCCTTGCGGAACGCCGCCCGCTCCACCCGCTCGGCCCTGGCGCGCCGGGCCGGCAGGTCCCGGAGGTTCCTCGCCAGTTGTCCGGCACCCGGGAAGCGGGCTGCGGGATCGCCCGCGAAGCACTGGCGCAGGTCGTCCCGCAGCAGCGGGTCCTCCACCGACCCCTCCCAGTCCGGCGGCAGCGCGCGCTTGAGGTCCCCCACCACCAGCTGCCACAGCACCACGCCCAGCGAGAACACGTCGGACCGAGGGCTGGCCCCCTTCCCCCCCACCAGCTCGGGCGCCATGTACATCGCCGTCCCGGAGTGCGACGACGACGCCTCGCCCGCCAGCATCGTCCCGGGCTGGTCCATCCGGGTCATCCCCGACAGCACCTCCTCGCTCACCACCTGCCCGATCCCGAAGTCGAGCAGGCGCGCGTGCACGCCACCGCCGCGGTCCTCCACCAGCACGTTGGCCGGCTTCACATCCCGGTGGAGCACCCCGGCGTCGTGCGCGGCCTGGAGCGCGTCGGCCACCTGGGCCACGAGCTCGAGGCGGTCGGCGAGCGGCACCTGGCCCTGGCGTTCCTCCCACCAGCCGAGGAGGTCCCGGCCCTCCGAGTAGTCGGTGACCAGGTAGTAGGGCGGCGTCTCCAGCTGCACGTCGTGGAGCCGCACGATGTTCGGGTGCGCCCCCACCCGCTGCTGGAGCACCCGGAACAGGGTCACCTCCCGCCGCAGCGAGCGCAGGCGCTCCGCGTCGAAGCAGAACTTGAACACCCGCAGGTCCTTGAGCGTGCGGTGCCGCGCGAGCCACGCCTCCCCGACCGCCCCGCCCCCCAGCGGCCGCTCGATCACGAACGGCGTGCCGGGCACGACGGCCCCGGGCGCCGGCCGCCACCCCGCCACCGTCCGCTGCTCCTCCTCGGAGATCCGGCGGCCCTTCTCACCGTCCGGCGGTGGCCGCCGCTCCTCCCCCGCGGGCCCCACCTCGCACAGCTCCACGGGCGCGTCGATGCCCTGGAGCACGTACCGGCCGTGGTGCCACCAGGCGACCGGGCCCACCTCGCCCAGGGTGGCCGGTAGGTGCTGCCGGGCGCTGTCGAACACCGCACGGGTGAGCAGCACCCGCCCCGCGTCCCCCAGGCCCGTCACCCGGGCGCAGGTGTCGAGCGCCAGGCTGAACAGCTCCTTCCGCGCCCCCTCCCGGACCACGATCTCGCCCATGTGCACGCCAAAGCGGTCCCGGAGCGGCACCTCGCGGCCCTCGTTCCAGCGCCGCAGGCGCGCGTCGGCGAGCAGCGCGAACCGCACCGCCTCCGAGGCCGTGGCGAAGGCGAGCAGGAACGAGTCCCCGGCCGTCTCGATCTCCTCGCCACCCCGGCAGTCCGCGAGCGCCCGCCGGACGATGGCGTGGTGCTCCCCCACCGCGTCCGCGTAGACGCGGTCCCCGAGCCCCTGCCGGGCCGCCGTCGAGCCCACGATGTCCGTGAACACCACCGCGAGCAGGGCGGTCGATGCCGCGCCCGACGCACCGTCGTGCGCCGGATGGAGCTCGGAAGGGACGCTCATCGGGCGAAGGATACTACAGGACCCGTCTCTCCACCAAGGGGCGGGGTCGCCGTCCGGCGGGGGCCTCGCCGTCTCATGGGCATGTGCCGGCATGGTTCATGACGGCGCCCGGAACAGGGTGCCGTCCCCACCCCCTCACACCACCCGGGAGACGTGCTCCCAGGGCCAGGCGAGGCGGCGGGCGGCCGACCGCGAGGTGGGCAAGGAGGTCGGGCACCCGCTCCTGGCTCAGGCCCTCCGTCACCGAGTCGTCCGCCCTGGCCCTCGTACTCCACGGGCTGGGACGCTATCCGGTCTCGACGCAGCCAGTCGATCCCTCCGGAAGGAGACGGCTCGTCGCAGCTTGTGTACCCTGCGTGCATCGAAGGGGAGATCGTCGAGGTGTTCCATCCATCGCGGCGCCGCGTCGGCGAGCTGCTCGAGCACGCGGAGAACCGCTCTCGCAGGAAGACCGAGGCTCGCCCCGAGGGCCAGGAAGTCGGCCTTCCCGATGTCCTCTCGGTCCTTGCCGTGGACGCGCAGGGCCATCGTCTGGTCCCCATAGGGGTAGGAGCTGGGCAGGTCGTACGCCGGGGTGGCCTCCCACTCTCCGTCCGGGGCCTGGCGTATCGAAAAGTTCTTCGCGTGGGCGTCCCCGTTGCAGGTGAGGAAGGCGAAGGCGACTTGGCGGAGGAGGTCGCGCGCGCAGACGAGTGGGGCGCTGGCGATCCGCGAGAGAGCGCCGAGGACTTCCTCGGAGGAGACGCGGTACTTGTCGGCCGGGTAGCGTCCGAGCACCTGGCAGGCGTCCTCCTGCGCGAGCGGCTGCCATGCGCCGTCCCGCAGTTCCCGATCGAAGCGCCGGACGAGCAGGCCGGGTACGTGCTCCCGATCGTGCACGAGTTGCGCGGCGGCGGCGGGAACGCCGCTACACCGGGCCGCTTCCAGGAAGAACG
>JBFYZZ010000161.1:0-7903 GCA_041309225.1 Deltaproteobacteria bacterium
CGCGTGAACGAATCCCAGCCTAAGCCCCGCGAAGAGCGTGGCGGCGGCGGAGGCGGCGGCGGCCGCTGGTAGACCACGGGTGCGCAGGCGGCCTACGCCAGCGCACACCTGAGCAGATCGAGCACGGCGCCCACGGCGCGATCCATGATCGTCTCGCGGGCGCCGGGCAGGCAGAGCAGGCGGTGTGCCGTCCCGGATGGCCCGGCCACCGCCACGTGTACCGTACCCACGGGCTTCTCGGGCGTGCCCCCGGATGGTCCGGCGATTCCGGTCGTCGCGAGGCCCCAGGTGGACCCTGCGCGGTACCGGATGCCCTCGGCCATGGCCCGGGCCACCGGCTCGGACACCGCGCCGTGGGCGGCGAGCACCGAGGTGTCCACCCCGCACGCCTGGATCTTGGCGGCATTCGCATAGACGACGGCCCCCTCCAGGAACCACGCCGAGGCCCCAGGCACCCGGGTGATCGCGGCCGCGAGGCGGCCGGCGGTACACGACTCGGCGGTGGCCACGGTCTCCTGGCGATCGTACAGGCGGCGGCCCACCACCTCCTCGAGTGGTCCCCCGTCCACCGCGAAGACCCGGTCGCCCAGGACGGCGCTCACGCCCTCGACGAGGGCGGCCAGGTCATCCTCCGGGACCTCGGGCCCGGCGCGCAGCTTCACCTGCACCTCGGGGATCACCGCCCGCCACCCGATCCGGATGCCCGCCGGGATCGCCAGGCCCCACATCCGCTCCTGCACGAGCCCCTCCCCGATGCCCGTGCAGCGGATCACGCGGATCCGGTCCCGAGGCAGCCCGAGGGCCGCGAGGGCGGGGGCGAGGTGATCCCGGGCCATGGCCTCCATCTCCCGCGGGACCCCGGGCAGGAACCACAGCGAGCAGCCGGGCCGCGCCACCCGGAACCCGGGCGCGGTGCCGTGCCGGTTCTCGAGGAGCGCGGCGCCCCGCGGCAGGCGGGCCTGCCGCCGCCCCGAGGGTTCGAGTGGACGCCCGTAGGCGGCGTACCGGGCCCGGACCTGGGCCAGGGCCTCGGGGTGCTCCTCGAGCGGGAGCCCGAATGCCCGAGACGCGGCGGCTGCCGTGTGGTCGTCGTCCGTGGGGCCGAGACCCCCGGTGCACACGACGTGGGCGGCCCGGCCGGCGGCCTCGGCCAGCACGCCCGCGATGGCGTCGGGATCGTCCCCCACGGTGGTGTGCCGCGTCACGCATAGCCCGGCCTGATCGAGGAGGCGTGCGAGAAAGGCCGCGTTGGTGTCGGGCACGTCCCCGGTCACCACCTCGCCGCCCTGCGACACGATCTCGGCGAGGAGCGTCACGACGCCTCCGGGGGGTGGCAGGTCGTTCCGCAGGGTAAGGACTCGCCTCCCCGCCCGCAACGGTTTCCATGCCCGGCCGCCTGCTCGCCCTCGACGTCGGCACCCGCACCGTGGGCCTCGCCCTCTGCGACCCGGAACGCCGCCTCGTACGCCCACTCTCCACGCTCGCTCGGGTGGGTGTGCGCCGCGACGCGGCGGCGATCGCCGGGATCGCCCGGGCCGAGGGCGTCGTGGGGCTCGTGGCCGGCCTGCCCCTCGACGAGCGCGGCGGCGAGACCCGCTCCACCCACCTGGCCCGCCAGCTGGGCCTGGCCGCCGCCGAGGCCGCCGGCCTGCCCCTGGCCTGGATGGACGAGCGGTTCAGCACGGTCGAGGCAGCCCGCCGCCTCTGCGAGCAGGGCCTCTCGTCGCGCGAGGCGCGAACCCGCATCGACGCCGCGGCCGCGGCCGTGATCCTCGAGGACTTCCTCGCCTCCCCGGCCGCCGCGGCGTTCCCGCCGCGCGCCTGACGGTCAGGGCCGGGGGGCCGGCGGGGCGAGCAGGTCGTCGAGCCAGCGGTCCACGCGCCGATCGTCGGCGAGGAGCCGGCCCGAGACCCGGCCCCGGATGACGCCCGCGGTGTCCACCACGAAGGCCACGGGGCGATCGCCGTCCGTGAGCCCGGCCGCGGCCTGGGGGCCGATCCAGCCGAGCTCGAACGGCGGGGTGGGGACGGCCTCCCAGAAGGCCCCCACGGCCTCGGGCCGATCGTCGACGTTCAGGGCGATGAACCGCACGCCGGCCTTGCGGTACTGGCGGTCGATCTCGGTCCAGCGCGGGAGCGAGTCCAGGAACGGCTGGGAGCGGGTCGACCAGAGCACCACGACCCGGATCCCCTTGGCCTCGGAGAGGCGGTGGGGCCGCGCGTCCACCCGGTACGCGAGATCGGGCATGGGGGTGCCCGTGGGATCGGACGGCCTCGCCTCGGGGGGCAGGCGGGTGGCCAGCCACGCGTCGAAGCCCGCGGCTGCCCACCGGCGCGACACGAAGAGCTGGCGGGCGACGCGCATGGCCTTGGCGTCGAGCTGGGGCTCTTCCGACGGCCCGAGAGCGAGGCCACGACCGAGCTGCTGCAGGGCCGCGTCCTCCTTGCCGAGCGCCTGGAGCACCAGGCCGATGTGGTGATGGAGGATGGGATCGGGCGTGCGCCGGAGGAGCAGCGCCTGCTGGAGGCAGGCCGCAGCGTCCTCCGTGCGTCCGAGCTGGAACAGGATCCACCCCCGCGTGTCCATGCGGGCCGCGATCTGATCCGCACTCCGCGCCGCCCAGTTGTCGTAGCCGGCATGGCGGGTGTCGGCCCAGGGATCGTACGGAGGCAGGCCCCTCAGCACGGACTCGATCACGACCAGGGCCAGGTCCAGTTCCCGGCCCTGCACGGCGGCGGTGTAGGCGAAGGCGTTGGCGGCGCTCCGGTTGGCCGAATCCTGCTGCCATGCGGCCTTGAAGGTGTCGAACGCCTCCTCGGCCTTGCCCTCGCGGAGGAGCAGGAAGGCCCGCTCTTTGAGCCACATGGCCCGGAGGGGCCCGGACGGGGGGATCCGGGGCTCGAGGACGGCGAGGCGGCGGTGCGCCACCTGCGTGGAGGCGGCGAAGCGCGCGGCCTCCACGTCCTGCTCCAGGCGACTGCGGCCGGGATCGGAGGTCACCGTGCCGCCGTCGTCCACGCCCTCCCAGGCGCGCCAGCCGGGATCGATCTCCGCCCGCCGCTTCGCGGCCTCGACGACGCCCGGGTCGCTGCCGGCCCGACGGAAGAGGCGGAGCGCGGACTGCGCGCAGGCGGGCGAGGGGGAGGCCAGCGCCTGCCGGGCGGCCGCGAGCGCCTCGCTCCGGACCTGCTTGAGGGCGGGACCCTTGAGATGCTCACCCCAGAGGTCGCCCGGTGCAGTCAACTCGCACGGCTCGTGGGCGTACCAGGCCCGGAGATCCCTGGCCATCGCGTCGTCCACCGGGCGTCCGGCCTCGAGCCGCAGGCGGACGGACAGGGCGAGGGCGTCGGGCACCGCCGGCCCGAGCTCCACGAGGGCCCGGCGATCCCCGGCCGTGTCGCCCCCGCACAGGAGGCGGGCCTGGTACCGGACCCGGAGCGCCTCGTAGCGGAGGGGAGCATCCCGCGGCTCGTCGGCCAGGAGGCGCTCGACCTCGGCGCACCAGGGCCCAGGCGCGGTCTTGTCGGCGAGCAGGAACGTGGCCAGGGCGATCCGCGGCACCGGCTGCCCGGGCTCCCGATCCATCCAGAGCCGGTACTGGCGTTCGAGCGCCTCGGACTCCTGGAGGCCCGAGGTCACCGCCCGGATGTACAGGCGGTGCGCGTCGAGGTCGTCGGGTCGGGCGCCGAGGGCCGCCACCGCGGCGTGGGCCGCTTGCTCGAGACGGCCCGAATCCGCGTAGTACCAGCCCAGGTCGAGGTCGTCGGCGGCCGCCGGTCCGGCGGTGACGGCGAGGAGGGCCCACATCCACATGGTGTGCTCCGGGGAGTGCGGGTCTGCCGCGATGCTACCACCGGTGGGTCGGCCCGCTCAAGTCGGGCGCTCCCCCGGGCATGGCGATCGCGAGGACGCCCAGCGGTCCCGGGGCGCATCCGACCCGTCAGGCGCCGGCCTCCCGCCGGCCGGGGGCGATCCACCGGTGGTAGGCAAGGAGCCCGAGGATGCCGGCCAGCCCGATCCCGGTGAAGATCCACCACAGGAGCAGCGGCCGGGGCGTGCCCCCGCTGGCGGCCGGGTCGTCCACCAGCCGCTGGTAGAGGAACCCGCCCAGCGTGTTCCCGATGCTGCTGCCGATGACCCCGTACAGGAAGGCGTAGCCCATGTAGAGGGCCACCCGGTCCCGGGGGGCGATCTGGCCCACGTAGGCCAGGAACTTGGGGTGGGCGGTCATCTCCCCGAGGGAGAACAGGGCCACGCCGGCGACGAACACCCAGATGGACGAGGACAGCCCGAGGAGGGCCATGCCACACGTGGCGATCCCGATACCCGCGATCATCGTGGGCAGCGCGGGCGTGCGGTTCACGACCCGCGACACGAGCGTCTGCAGCGCAATGATGACCCCCGCGTTGATGGTGGTCACGTAGGCGACGTCGAAGGTGAACGCGTGGTGGATCCCGACGGCGGCGAGGACCGAGGTCACGGCCCGCTCGAGCGGCCCCCGGTCCACGTACGCCTCGAGGTACCAGAGCACGGTGTGGAACATCTGGAAGTACAGCACCCAGAAAAGCGCATAGATGGCGATCATCAGGATGAAGCGCCAGTCCTTCAGCACGGCGACCATGCCCGCCAGCACCTCGGGCAGGGTCCGGGTGCTCTCCGGCCGGGGCGGATCCCGGTACACCAGGAGGGTGGGGAGGAGCATCCCCGCCGTCATGGCCGCCGACAACCAGAACACGTAGGACCAGGACAGGCCCCGCAGCCAGGCCACCACGAAGGGCGTGGTGAACGCCCCGAGGTTGATGGTCCAGTAGAAGATGCCGAACCCCATTCCCGAGTTGGTCGCGTCCGTGGTGCGGGCGATGGTGCCGGAGATCACGGGCTTGAACGTGCCGGCGCCCACCGCGAGGAGCAAGAGGCTCGCCAGGACCAGGGGATAGGCGCGGACCATGGAGGTGAGCAGGTAGCCCAGGCCCAGGAGCGTGAAGGCGACGAGCAGGGTGCGGCGGTAGCCGAAGCGGTCGGCCAGCGCGCCGGCCAGGATGGGGAGGGCGTAGACCACCGGCATGAACAGGCCGGTGAGCACGCCCACCTCCTCCTTGGAGAAGCCGAGCCCTCCGGTGGCCGGGTCGGCGGCGAGGTACACCGCCAGCACCGAGAGCACGCCGTAGTAGGCCCCCCGCTCGAAGAACTCGAACGAGACGGCGGTCCAGAACACGCGGGGGAACGGGCTGCGGCGGGCATGCGTCACGGGGTCCTCCGGGTCGTGCCGGCGTATCCCGCCCTCCCGGACCCGCACGGCCTGCTGACACCCCTCCCCTCTCCGGCTACGCTGCCGGGACGAGGTCGACCCCGTGCGCTGCCTGCTCGTCAACCCCGGTATGAACATGGCCCGCCTCGGGCGGGTCTCCGGCCTGCTCGAACCCATGCCGCCCACGGGCCTCGCCTCCGTGGCCGGCGCGCTCGCCGCGGCCGGGGTGTTCGTCCGGGCTGTGGACATGTTCGCCGAGGGGCTCGGCGGCGACGAGGTGCTCGAGCGCGTGCGGCGGTTCCGCCCGGACGTGGTGGGCATGAGCGTCATGACGCCCTCCGCGCCGGTCTGTACCGCCCTCTCCGCCCGCATCCGCGAGGCCGTACCCGGGGTCCGCATCCTGTGGGGTGGGGTCCATGCCGACGTCTTCGGGCCCGAGATCGTGGCGACCGGCCTCGCCGACGCGGTGGTGCACGGCGACGGCGAACGCGCCGCGGTCGAGATCCTCGAGGCCTGGGGCGCGGGTCGCGACCTCACGAGCATCCGCGGGGTCACGTGGGCCCGCGACGGCGTCGCCATCCGCAACGAGGTCCGGCCGCCGGACCCCGACCTCGACACCCTGCCCTGGCCCGCCTGGGATCTCTTCCCCATCCACCGGTACGGGCTCCTGCCCTTCGCGGACATGGCCAAACCGGTCCTCACCATCGCCGGATCGCGGGGCTGCCCATACCGCTGCGACTACTGCTCGCTCCTCCACCTGCACGGCAAGGCCTACCGCCGCCGCGACCCGTCGAAGGTGGCCGACGAGTACCAGTTCCTCGTGGAGCGGTACGCCGTGCGCCAGATCGGGTTCGTGGATCCGATCTTCCCCCTCCATCTCGACGATCTGCGCGGCTTCTGTGACGAGATCCTCCGTCGCGGGCTCCAGGAACGCTGCGTGTGGCTCTCCGAGACCCGGGCCGACCGCCTCGATCGCGAGACCTGCCGCCTCATGTACGCCTCGGGGTGCCGCCGCGTCCTGCTCGGCATCGAGAGCGGGAGCGTGCGCCTCCTCGAGAACGTGGGGAAGCGCCTCGCGCCCGACGAGGTCCGGATCGGCGTGAGGAACGCCCGCGAGGCGGGGATCCAGACGGTGGGCCTCTTCATGATCGGCCTGCCGGGCGAGACCCCTGCCCTCACGCGGGAGACCGTCGAGTTCGCCGTCTCGCTCGACCTCGACTTCGCCAAGTTCGCGATCACCGTTCCCTTCCCGGGCTCGGCCCTCTTCCACGACGCCTGGCAGAAGACGCTCTGGCGCGACGACTGGGAGAACTACACCACGTTCAACCCGGACCCCGACCTTCTCGTCCACCACCCCGACGGCTACGACCCGTCCGAGCTGATCCGCATGCAGTCCTGGGCCTTGCGCCGGTTCTACGCCCGGCCCCGGCAGGTTCGGCGTCAGCTGCTCGAGCTGCGCACCCTCACCCCCCGCAACGTGGTCCAGGGCCTGTGGGGAATGGTGCCCTGACCTTCACGGCGCGCCGCACGAGGGGCTGCCGCACCGGTGATCGGTCCGGGGGGGTCCGGTGCACTGTCCGGGTACGACCCCCTTCCGGGTCAGGGCCAACCCGAGGCACCGTCACCATGAACGCCCGCATCCTCTTCCTCGCCCTCCTCACCGCCGGCTGCCAGGAGATCTCCTTCTACACCAAGCCCCCGGATCTCACCGTGCCCAACCCGGGCAGCATCGCGGGCCGGGTGTGCGATCCGTCGGGCCGCACGTGGCTGGCCGACGCCCAGGTCTACACCTACCTCTACGCGGACGACGGCCACATCTACGACACCCGCCAGACCTGGTCCGACCGCGACGGCTTCTGGCTCCTCGACGAGCTCCCCCCCGAGATCACCTACAAGGTCTTCGTCCAGTACGGGTACGAGATCCTCGAGAAGGTCACCGTCTACGTCGGCGACGGCGAAGACATCGTCCTCGACGAGCCCGACTGCTTCGACCCCCTCGCCGTGGACGTGGCCGTCGTCACCGGCGACTACGACGACTTCCAGGACGTCCTCATCGCCATGGGGTTCGCCAACTACGACCTCATCGACGGCATCGACCGCGAGGAGATCCAGTCCTTCCTCCTCGAGCCCGCCAACCTCGAGCCCTACGACATCGTCTTCTTCAATAGCGGATTCGTGGAGGAGGACGTCATCTACGACACCGACGAGAGCGACCTCGACGGCTACGCCGAGACCGCCCGCGAGAACCTCATGGCCTACGTGGAGGCCGGCGGGTCGGTCTACACCAGCGACTGGGCCTACGACGTCATCGAGCAGATCTGGCCCTCCCGCATCAACTGGGTGGGCAACGACGAGACCCCCGACGCCGCGCAGACCGGCGAGTACGGCGTGGTCAACGCCGCGGTCTCCGACGCCTCCCTCGCGCAGTTCCTGGGCAAGAACTACATCGAGGTCGAGTTCGACCTCCCGGTCTGGCCGGTCCTCGAGAACGTCGACGGCTCCGTGTCGGTCCACCTGTCCGGCTCGGTCGAGTACCGCACCGGCACCGCCACCTACACCCTGCCCACCGCCCCGATCCTGGTCTCCTTCACCTCGGGCGAGGGCAAGGTGGTGGCCTCCGCGTTCCGCGTGGCCAAGAACGCCACCGACGACGT
>JBFYZZ010000162.1:0-32130 GCA_041309225.1 Deltaproteobacteria bacterium
CGCTGGCCGAGTTCGCGCCCGAGTTCGCGCCCGGGATCGGGGCCAGGACCGACGTCGAGCCGACCCGTCGGACCCGCGAGCCCCGATCCCCGATCGCCCAGCGTCCGCCCGCGGCCCGGCCACGCCACCCTCCGGCCCTGCACCTCCAAGAGTGCGGCAACTCCAGGTAGCCCGCCCTTGAGCCCCGTACCCGAGGGGTGGTAGCATCGCGTCTCGCAGGAGGCGCGATGTTCTGCACGAGCTGCGGTGCTCCCCTCCCGGACCGGGCCCGGTTCTGCGGCCGCTGCGGTGTCCCGGTCGCGAGCACGACCCCGGCGCCGTCGCCCCCGGCTCCGGTGGCGCCGCCGCCCGTCCGGGCCGACGCGCCGCCAACCGTCCACCCGACACCGCCTCCCCCGCCGGTGGTGCCGGCTCCCTGGAGCCTCGATCCGAGGGAGTTCGAGCACCCGTCCATGCAGCGGATGAACCAGCTCCTGCGCGGCTCGGTCGTGCTCCGCAAGTCGGCCGAGAGTCTCTCTCGGAAGATAGGGAAACCCTGGTACGAATCCACCTTCAACAGTATCGCGGCCTCACCGACCCAGTACCCCCGCATTCTCGAGATCGGCCACCTCGCAGCCCGCCGCCTGGGCGCCGTCCAGAAGCCCTCCTTCCACGTCGAGCTCGATCGGGGCTACCAGTCCGCCACCTACGGCTCCGAGCAGGACGCGTTCGTGAACGTGGGCGCCTTCCTGCCCCGCCTCCTCGACGACCAGGAGCTCCTGTTCGTGCTGGGCCACGAGATCGGCCACCTGATCAGCCAGCATGCCCTGTGGACGACCACGAGCATGTTCCTCGTCGGCGAGCAGCGCAGGAACCTCATGGGCGAGGGCGTCATGGGCTTCCTGACCAACCCGCTCAAGCTCATCGAGGGCGGGGTGGAATCGCTCGTCGCCAACTGGATGCGGGTGGCCGACTTCACGGCCGACCGGGCGGCCCTCCTCGCGGTGGGCAGCTTCGGGATCGCCCGGCGGGCCATCGTCATGCTCCACCTCAAGTCCCGACGGGAGCTCGACCAGCTCGACATCGACGCCTGGATCCGGCAGGCCGAGGCCCAGGACCAGACGTTCACCCGGGTGAGCCAGATGGTGACCTCGGCCACGCCCTACCTCGGCCTCCGCCTCGTCGAGCTCGGGCGGTTCGCCCGATCTCCGGAGTACGAGGCCCTCAGGCGGAAGGTCGAGACGGGATGCGGTGTCGCCCTCGACGGCCTCTTCGACGAGCGGGGCTACATAAGGTCGCTCCGACCGCCCGCGCGCGGCCCGGTCCCGAACCGTCCGTCCGCACCCCCGTCCCCGACCCCGGGCTCGGCACCGCCGCCTCAGAAGGTCCGCCTGCTCCGTGGCGCCTGCCCCCGGTGCCGGGCAGCGTTCGCCATCCGGTTGGTGGCCCTGCCCGACCGCCCCTGGATCGACATCCCCTGCAAGGCCTGTGGCGGCACGTTCCGCCTCAAGCTCGAGGGCCTCCCCCACCCCTAGGAAACGAACCGCACGGAGGACGCGATGGCCTACCCTGGAGCCCTGGACCTCGCCGCGCTGGGCAAGCTCAACGGCATCGACCTCGCCGAGGAGGGTCCGGCAGCGCTCGGCGCCCGCGCCATCGACGCCGACGGCGACGGCCGGCCCGACCTCTACCTCCTCGACACCGACGCCGATGGCTCCGTCGACGGTGTGGTCCGCGCCGTCGATGCCGACGGCGACGGCATCAACGACACCTTCCTCCAGTACGGCGAGGACGGCCAGGTCGCGTCCGTCGGCCGGATCGACCCCGCGACGGGGGAGATCGAGGAGGTCTGGGAGGAGCCCGGGGCGATCGAGGAGCTGCTCGCCTCGCTGGGCCTCGTGGATCTCGAGACGCCGGAGCAGGCGCTCTTCACCTCCTTCGACGACCCCTACATCCTCGACACCTACGGCACCTTCGGCGACGAGGTGCCCGAAGCGTGGGCGGCGCCGGACACCTTCGAGCTGCCTGCCGACACCTGGGCGTCCGAGCCCGAGGAGGAGCCGCCGTACGCCGAGGACGTCCAGGTGAGCGAGGTCGACGAGGCCGAGGCGGCCGTCCTCGACGCGGAGTCGACGTCGGAGGGCGAGACCGTCGAGGACACGCCCGAGGTGGTCCCGACCATCGTGGACATCGAGGACCGGAGCGGCGGCGACGGGTCCAGCGTCTGGGCCCGGGTCGACGGGGATGGGGACGGCCTGGGCGACGATGACGTGCGCATCGAGAGGACCAGCACGGGCACCTGGTACGGGGACATCGACCGTGACGGCTGGTCCGAGGACGTGGCCTCCGACGTGGACATGGACGGCGACATCGACACCGTGAGCACGCAGGGCGAGGGCTCCTCCCTGGGCACGGTGGATGCGGAGCAGGTCGTCGACCCGGCGGACGAGCACCTGGTCGACACGGGCACCGACGTCGACGCGGGCGCCGACGTCGACGCGGGCGCCGACGTCGACGCGGGCGGATCGGTCACCGACACCGGAGACGAGGGCGTGTGAGCGGTTTTTCCTGTTTTGACCTAATTTTCACGACACCCCGCTCGATCCGGGCGCCCTCCCGGGGGGGAGCGCACGATAGGTTCGTCCTGGAAGGCTCCGTTCCACAGAGGATGCCATGCGTCACATCTCCTCGATCCTGACCGCCACGATGCTGCTCTGGGGGCTCACGGCCTGTACTGGGACCCCGGAGCCCATCGACACGGGGGGGAACACCGACACCGGCATCGCCGACGACGACAACGACGGCTGGACGATCGCCGACGGCGACTGCGACGACGGCGACGCTTCCGTCCACCCCGGGGCCCGGGAGGTCTGCGGCGGGGTCGACGAGAACTGCGACGGCCTGCTGGACGAGCCGGGCGCCGAGGGCTGCGTGTACTACTACGAGGACCTCGACAAGGACGGGTTCGGGGGCAGCCCGTACGCCTGCCTGTGCCAGCCGGCCGGCGCGTACAACACCCCATTCACCGGGGACTGCGACGACCAGGATCCGGAGGTCAACCCGGACGCGGAGGAGCTCTGCACCGGCGAGGACGAGGACTGCGACGGCTCCATCAACGAAGAGGGCGCCGTGGGATGCGAGCCCTGGTACGAAGACAACGACGACGACGGGTTCGGGACCGACGAGTGGAGATGCCGCTGCTACGGGGTGCGGCCCTACTCCACCCGGGAGACGGGGGACTGCAACGACGAGGACCCGGCCGTGTTTCCCGGAGCGGAGGAGATCTGCGGGGACGAGACCGATTCCGACTGCGACGGCCTCGGCCTGGAGTGCGTGTTCGACCTGTCCGAGGCCGGCGCGATGCTCGTGGGCGAGGAGAACATGGACTACGCGGGCTACGCGGTGGCCGCCGGGGACGTGGACGGCGACGGGCTCGACGAGATCCTCGTCGGAGCCCCGTACGAGGACAAGGGCGGATCGAACGCCGGGGCGGCGTACCTGGTCCAGGGCCCTCCGACCGGTGAGGTCGACCTGTCCGATGCCAGCGCGAAGCTCGTGGGCGTAGGGGACGACGACCACGCAGGCATGTCCCTCGCGGCAGGCGACATCGACGGCGACGGCCTGGACGACGTGCTGGTCGGCGCGCCCGACGAAGACTCGGGCGGCGCCGGCGCGGGCGTGGCGTACCTCCTCCGCGGTCCGGTGTCCGGGGCGTGGAGCCTGTCCGTGGCGAGCGCGAAGCTGGTGGGCGAGTCGGCGGGGGACGGGGCGGCCCGCTGGCTCGCCGCGGCGGACATCGGCGGCGACGGCATCGAGGACATCCTCGTGGGCGCCCCCGGATACGACGCCGACGGTGAGGACCGGGGCACGGTCTACGGCGTCCACGGCCCCGCGTCCGGGACGATCCGTCTCTCCGCGGCCGACGTCCGGTTCGCGGGCGAGGAGGCGGGGGACCAGGCCGGCTGGGTGATCGCGACCGGTGACATCGACGGAGACGGCGTCCTGGACGTCCTCGTCGGGGCCCCCTCCCACGACGCCGGCGGAGCGGACGCAGGTGCGGCCTACCTGGTCGCCAGCCCCGCGTCCGGTTCGTTCGGCCTCGACCTGGCCGACGCAAAGTTCGTGGGCGAGGAGCCGGGGGACGGTGCAGGTTCTTCCCTCGCCATGGGGGATCTGGACGGTGACGGCCTCGAGGACGTCCTCATCGGGGCGCCCCAGCTCGACGCGGGAGGTTCCGAGGCCGGCGGGGCCTACGTGGTACTGGCACCCGCCTCCGGTGTGATGGACCTCTCCGAGGCCGACGCCCGGCTCCTGGGCGAGGACACGGGCGACGCAGCCGGCTGGTCGTTGGAGGTGGCAGACCTCGACGAGGACGGCGTGGCGGACCTCCTCGTCGCCGCCTACTACGAGAGCACCGGCGGGCTGGCGGCCGGGGCCACCTACCTGGTGTGTGGCCCGGTGGCCGGCGCCGTGGACCTCTCCATGGCCGCGATGAAGTTGGTGGGCGAGGACGCCAGCAACTGGGCCGGCGGATCGCTCGCGCTGGGGAACATCGACGGCGGAGGCGTCCCGGACCTCCTCGTGGGCGCCTTCGGCCAGGATGCCGGAGGGGCGTACGCCGGCGCGGTGTACGTCGTGTTCGGCGAGGGGATCTGACCCGAGATCATCCAGCCGGGCCGGGCGTCACCCGATCGCGAACCAGCGCTCGGCCTCTCCCCGGAAGCCCGCGTGGAAGACCGCACCCCACAGGGGTGTGGAGCGGTGCAGGAGGAGTTCCCTCGTCCCCCACGCCACCACGACGGGGAACTCGAAGGCCAGCAGGTGCGTCGGCCAGTGGGATTCGAGGAACGCCCCCACCCCGGGCTCGGCCGCGGGCGCCACCAGCACGGGGTGGACCAGCATCTGCTCGAACGGGCTCCGCCGGGCGGTGGCGGCGCCGAAGACCGTGCGGCTGAACTCCCGGATGCCGGCGACCGTGGCGGCGCCGGCCTGGACCCGCACCCCGCAGGTGACCGTGACCCGGCCGACCTGGACGATCTCGAAGCGGACCCGGCGCAGCCAGCGGTCGAGCCCGGGCGGGGCGGGAATCGCCGCCGGCTCGAACCCGGCCTGAGCCAGGCGGACGTCGAGGGCCGCGAGGAAGGCGGTGGCGTCGGCCGGTGCAGGCACCACGGGCGGTGGGGCCGCGCCGGTGCCGAGCGGCGTCCCGCAGTCGGTGCAGAACCGACCGTCGTCGGGGTTCTCGAACCCACAGGACGGGCACCGGATCATGGCGTGGGCTCCCGCTCCCCCTCCCCCTCCCCCAGGCAGGGGGCGTCCGGATCCAGGGCGCCCAGGCCGAGCTTGCGCCAGGTGGCGGCGTCGTGGGAGAGCCGCATCGCGCAGAAGCGGGGCCCGCACATGGAGCAGTGGTGGACGTTCCGGTCCTCCCCCCGCGGCGCGACCGCCTCGCGGTACTCGCGGGCGCGTTCGCCGTCGAGCGCGAGGTCGAACTGGGCGTCCCAGTCGAACGCGAATCGTGCCCGCGCCATCGCGTCGTCCCGATCCCGGGCTCCCGGCCGCCCCCGCGCCACGTCGGCGGCGTGCGCCGCAATCCGGTGGGCGATGATCCCCGCCCGGACGTCCTCGGCCTCGGGCAGGGCCAGGTGCTCCTTGGGCGTGACGTAGCAGAGCATGGACGCCCCGGCCCAGGCCGCGAGCGCGCCCCCGATGGCGGAGGCGACGTGGTCGTAGCCGGCCGCGATGTCGGTCACGAGTGGCCCGAGCACGTAGAACGGCGCCTGCTGGCAGACCCGCTGCTCCCGCTCGACGTTCTCCCGGATCCGGTGCATCGGGACGTGCCCCGGCCCCTCGATCATCACCTGGACGTCGCGCACCCAGGCCCGGCGGCAGAGGTCCCCGAGCACGTCGAGCTCGCCGTACTGGGCTTCGTCGCTCGCGTCTGCGAGGCAGCCCGGACGGAGCGAGTCGCCGAGCGAGAGCGTGACGTCGTAGCGGGCACAGATGTCGAGGAGGTCGTCGAACACCTGGTGGAACGGGTTCTCGTGGTCGTGGGCGATCATCCATCGGGCCATGAGCGCCCCCCCGCGGCTCACGATGCCCGTGAGGCGGTGCTCCAACAGGCCCAGCGAGCGGCGCAGCACCCCGCAGTGGATGGTCATGTAGTCCACGCCCTGGCGCGCCTGGCCCTCCACCACGTCGAGGAGATCGGACGGGGAGAGGTCTTCCACCCGCTCCACGCGCGACACCGCCTCGTAGATGGGCACCGTGCCGAGCGGAACCGGGCAGTGCTCCAGGATGGCAGCCCGGATCCCGGGGATGTCGCCGCCGGTGGACAGGTCCATGACGGTGTCGGCCCCGTGCCGCAGGCAGACCGCGAGCTTCTCCAGTTCGTGCTCGGTGTCGCTGGTCAAAGCCGAGTTCCCGATGTTGGCATTGACCTTGCAGCGGGTCGCGAGGCCGATGCCCACCGGCACGAGGTTCTGGTGCCGCACGTTCGCGGGGATCACCAGCCGACCCGCAGCCACCTCGATCCGGACGTCCTCGTCGGCCAGCCCCTCGGCCCGGGCCACCTCCTGCATCTCGGGCGTGATCTCGCCCTTCCGGGCGAGGTGCATCTGGGAACGGTTGCCGGTACGGGCCAGGGCGTAGGGACGGCGGCTCATGGCGACCCCTGGGCGGGGGGACCGGGCAAGGTAGCCCGCCCGTCCGATCTTCGCCTGAGGAGCAGGCGGGCCGCGAGGCCGATCCCCGTCCCGAGGATCGCCCCTGCCAACACGTCTCCGGGCCAGTGCACCCCGGCCACCACCCGCAAGAGGGCCACGGCGACCGCGAGCGCCCAGGCCCAGGGGCGGCCGAGGACCGCCGCCAGCGCGAAGATGGTGGTGGCGTGGCCGGACGGGAGGGCCTCCCCACTCCCGCAGCCGGTCGGGAGGAGCAGGTCGGCGAGCTCGCTGCAGGGCCGAATCCGCCCGACGAGGGGCTTGAAGAGCCGGATCGCGACGAGGTCCGCCACGACGACGGCCAGGCCCGCCCGGAGGGCCTCCTCCCAGCGGCGCAGGCGCCAGGCCCGCACCAGCACGATCGTCACGAGCAGGAGCACGGCGCCGCGCCCGTCCACGAACCGGCACGCCGGGCCCACGCCGGGCAGGGCGGCGAGGCCGTTCAGGGCCCTCAGGAGCGCCTCCTCCACCGTGCCCGCCTTCAGCCGGGGTCCTTGACCCTGTGGTCGCGGACGTCCACCACCCGGCCCTCCGGGTCGAGGATCGTGAGCCGGTCGGCCTTGTTGTTCCAGACCGGGACGGTGCTCATCAGGTGCACGACGAGCTGCAGGGCCGGATCCCCCTGGTGCTCGCCCACGCCCGAGCGCAGTTCGACGGTGTACCCCGGTGGCACGACCACGTCGGGGAGGCGGAAGGACCGCCCCTTGAGGTTGGTGACCCGGTAGCCGGCGAGGTTCACGGGCTCGTCGGAGATGTTGCAGACGCGGGCGTACTCCGCGTTGGGGTCCTTCCGCTCGTCACCCCGACCGTTCGCGTGGAACGAGGTGATGTGGAGCGGCCCCTGGAAGTGCTCGTCGACCCAGAGCCCGAGCCGAGCGGCCCGGGCGGCCCGCTGCGCCTCGAAGAGCGGCGCGGGATCGCCCTCCACCGGAGGCAGCAGGAACACGTGCCCCAGGCCCCGGCCCAGCAGCTCCAGCTCCAGGGAGCGGCCCTCCACCGACACGCCGGCCACGAGGCGACCGTAGCCGTCCCGCACGGTCTGGCCGTACGAGAGGTCGACCGTCCGTCCCAGGATGAAGGCCGCCGCCGCCGCCCGGGCCTCCTCTCCGAAGGCCTCCCGGGGACGGAGCTCCGTGGTGTTCACCGAGCGCAGGCGCACGCGCTCGCCGTTGTCGAGCGTGAACGTGTCGCCGTCGTAGACCCGCACGACCCGTGCGGACGCGGGCGGGGGTGGCTCGGGCGAGACGTCGTCCACCGCGCGGGCGAGGGCGATCCAGAGGAGGAGCACCGCGGGGGTCATGGCACACCTCCCGGCGTGGGCCGGCACTCGGCGAGCAGTGCGCCCGCCCGGTAGGACGAACGCACGAGCGGGCCCGAGGCCACGGCGGTGAACCCGAGGGCGAGGGCTTCCTCGCGCCACGCGGCGAACGCCTCGGGCGGGACCCAGGCCGCCACCGGGGCGTGGTCGGGCGAGGGGGCGAGGTATTGTCCGAGGGTGAGGCTCGCGACCCCGGCGTCGCGGAGCGCGCGGAGGGCCGCGCGGACCTCCTCGGGCGTCTCACCGAGGCCGAGCAGGAGGGCCGACTTCACGACCAGGCCGGGCCTGAGCTCCCCGGCGAGCTGCAGCACCGCCAACGACCGTGCGAAGGAGCAGCGGGGATCGCGCACGAGCCGCTGCAGGCGATCCACCGTCTCGACGTTGTGTGCGAACACGTCGGGCCCAGACCCGACCACCGTGCGCACGGCCGCGGGATCGCCGCCCAGGTCCGAGGCCAGCACCTCGACCGTGGCCGCCGGCGCCTCGGCGCGGAGCGCCCGGACGACGGCCGCCAGGTGGGCCGCCCCGCCGTCGGGCAAATCGTCGCGGGTCACGCACGTGACCACCACGTGCCTCAAGCCCCAGGCCTGCGCCGCCGCGGCCACCCGCCGGGGTTCGTCGGGATCCACGAGGCCACCGGGATGGCCCTTGCGGACGGCGCAGAACCGGCAGCCGCGCGTGCACTGGTCGCCCAGCACCAGGAAGGTGGCGGTGCCGGACGACCAGCACTCCCCCCGGTTCGGGCAGCGGGCCTCCTCGCAGACCGTGTGGAGCCCGAGTCCCCCGAGCGTGCCCTTCACGGCGCCGAAGGCCTCGCCGCCCCCGTGCCGGACCTTGAGCCACGACGGCTTGCGCCCGGTCACGGCGCCCTCCCGGGGGGCCGGCGGCGCCGGGACACCAGGGCCACGACGAGCGCGAGGAGGGGCCAGCCGGTGCCGGCGGTGCCCGCCACCCCGCACCCGCACCGGCGACCCGGCCCCGTGGCGGTGTCGGCGGGCGGGGCGGAGTCGTCGGGGGGAGGCGGCTCGGAGTCGGCGGCGGTCTCACCCGGGCAGCGTCCTGCGGGGTCGAGCACCTCGTAGCCATCGCAGTCCAGGGTGAGCCAGACGGGGCTCGACCACGCCTTCTCGCCGTCGGCCTGGGTCACCGTGAGCCAGACCGCGACGTCGGAGCCGTCCCAGTCGGTCCACGCGAACGCGCCGGCCCGGCGGTCGAGGAGCCCCGGAGATTCCGTCCAGAGATCGAGCACCTCGCCGGTACCCCCCACCCGGACGGCGGAGACGGTGATCGTCTCGATCGGGGCCGTGCCGTGCACGTCCCACCGGAAGACCGGTGCGCCCGCCACGTAGGCCTCGCCCTCCCGGACGATGCCCCCGTCCTCCACGGCCCACCGGAGCAGGATGCGCGATCCGGTGGTGGCGTAGG
The DNA here is from genome assembly GCA_041309225.1 of Deltaproteobacteria bacterium. Lineage (GTDB taxonomy): Bacteria > Myxococcota_A > UBA796 > UBA796 > JAFGLY01 > JAFGLY01. The sequence continues at coordinate 9,445 of JBFYZZ010000162.1, forward strand.
TATGGCGGTCGTGGAGGGCCTCCCAGACGTCCGCACGCGTGAGCGACGACGCCCACAGGCCCGTCAACCCCGACCGGGTTCGGTGCGCCGAGAGCGGGTTGCCCATCCAGCCGTCGTGGTTGTCGGAGGAGGCCAGGAACCCCATCCGGTTGCCGCGCTCGAGCCCCGTGGGCACGGAGGCGTCCTCGTTGGGGGGCTCCATGTCGTTGCCCCACTCCGAGTAGACCTCCACGAACCGGCGCAGATCCTGGTCCTGGGTGTCCCAGTCGTACCCGGTGTACCGCGTGGCGTGGGGGCCCAGGAGGGCGCGGGAGCCCGTGGTGGCCCCGGCCTCGCGGATCCAGGCGTAGAGGCCGTGGTCGCCACCGAGTTCGCGTACCCGTGCGTGGTCCCCGATCCGCCCCTCGCAGTCGTCCCAGTAGACGTTGTGATGGTAGAACCGACCGCCCGACGGGTCGCCCACCCACTCGAAGGCGAGCACGACCACGAAGGTGCCGTCCACGGTGTCGCGGGTGCACCCGGCCTGCAGCTCCGCCCACAGCGCCTCGCCATCGATCTCGGTGTCGAGCGCCTTCTGGGTCTCCGCGGCGAAGTCGAGACCGGCGTGGTCGCGGGCGTAGACGTGGTTCTCGTCCACGATCGTACCGCCGTCGTCCACGTAGGAGTGGCCGTGATGCGCGTGCAGGTCACCCCACCACAGGGTCCGCTCGGGCGCCCGGTCGAGCACGTCCACCGGGTTGGACTCGCCCAGGAGCCCTCCGCCCGAGACCTGGATCCGGTGGACGCCGATCGCCCCGATCGTGATCGGAAACAGGTGGAATCCACCGTCGGAGGGGGAGAACGTGTGGCTCGCGCCGCCCAGGGAGGCCTCGAGCGCCACGGTGCCCGTCCAGGAGAGGACCGCGTTACCGCGTCGGTCGACGGGCACCACGCGCAGGTCGAACGGCTCCCCCGCGACCACCTCGGACGGGGCCAGGGTCCAGAGGGCGACGGGTTCGGGCTCGGCCAGCACGTCGAGGGTGGGCGTGCCGGGGACCTGGGTCCATTCCTTGCCGCCAAGCTGCTCCCACGCGCGCCACTCGATCCGCTGGAACGCCCGGTCGGGCGTCTCGTGACCGCACAGGGGATCGTCGTCGGAGGGGTCGTCCGGGGTGCCTCCCGTGGTGTCGCCGAAGACGAGGTCGAGGCGATCCCCGGGGGCGAGGGTTCCCTCGGTCACGGTGACCTCCGTGAACACGCGGAGGTGGATGTCGGCGCCGGAGGCCTCGGCCCCTTGCTCGTCCACGCGGGCGAGCGCGAGCGTGGCGGGGCCCGTGGTGGAGGCCGTCACCAGCGAGCGGGAGGCGCTCTGGTCCCGGGCGACGGCGGTGCATCCTGTCGGATCCGTCTGGGGCAGGCTCCACTTGGTCCAGCGCATGCCGTGGAACAGGGGATCCTCCACCCTGAGGCCGTCACCCACGGCCATGCCACCCTCCCCCACCGTGTAGGTATAGGTGAAGCTGACCTTCGTCTCGATGGTCACCTGCGAGGGCGCGATCGTCACCGTGCCCGCCCCGCTGGCCGGCGAAACCAGGGCGGCGACGAGGAGGGAGGAGGAGAAGGGCACCGGCATCAGCATCCCGTGCCCCATCAGAAGAACGATCCGATCGAGAAGTCGAACACGGCCGTCTTCTCGCCCGGCCGGGGGTTGATCGGGAAACCCTGCTCGAACCGCAGGGGACCCATGGGGCTGAACCAGCGGAGCCCGAACCCGTAGGACGAGCGCAGGCCACGCAGGCTCGTGTGGCCCTGGCCCCAGGGATCGCCGAAGGCGTTGCCCGCGTCGAAGAACAGCACCGCCGAGATCCCGGCGCTCTTCACGATCGGGACCTCGAGCTCGACGTTGTTGATCAGGGTCTCGGTGCCACCCACCACCAGGCGGTCGTCGGGGGCAGAGGGATCGTCGGCCCCGTAGAAGTAGGCGCCGGAGTAGGAGGAGGAGTCGGATCGGATGCCGGTGGCCTGGATGGACGGGCCGAGGCTGTACCAGTTGTAGCCGCGGACCGAGTTGATGCCGCCGGCTCGGTACCGGTGGATGTAGGGCACGACCGTGCCGTCCGTGGACCGGATGTACCCGGCAGACAGGTTGTACCGGAAGATGACCCACTCGCCGCCCGGGATGATCGGCTTGAAATACCGGATGTTGAAACGGCTCTCCCAGGTGTTGAAGTCGCCGCCGAGCAGTGACAGCACCCGGCCGTCGTCCAGGCGGAAGCCGCCCGACAGCTCGGTGGACAGGCTGGCGTAGAATCCGCGGGTGGGCAGGATCCGGTTGTTGCGCTTGTCCACGTTGAGGTTGAGGCCCAGCGTGGACGTGATGCCCGACTCGTACAGCTCTCCCCCGAGGAGGCGCTTCTTGTAGGCATCGATGCTGTGGAGCCCCGCGTCCTCGAAGGTGTAGTCGGCGGTGAGGAGGACGTCGTCGCGGGGATCGAGGTAGCGACCCACGGAGAACGCCCCACCCCGCTGGTACTCGTCCTCGAGGTACTGGTAGGACTGGAGGTAGCCGTTGACCCGCAGTGCCCAGCGCGAGTCGAGGAAGTAGGGGTCGAAGAGCGAGACGCTTCCCTGCTGGCGGAAGGACGAGAGGCTCGCTGTCGCGGCCATCACGTACCCGAGGCCCAGGAAGTTGTTCTTCGCGACGTTCAAGCCGAAGATGAAGTTGTCGAGGTTGGAGAAGCCCGCCTGCACCGAGAACGTGCCGGTGGGCTGCTCGGTGACCTGGACCTGCACGTCGAGCGCGTCGGGGGTGGCGCCCCGGGGCGTCGTGATGTCCACGCTCTCGAAGAATCCGAGGCGCTGGAGCCGCGCCCGGGCCTCCTTGAGCGCGCGGCCGCTGTAGTACTCCGCCTCGTTGAGTGGGATCTCCCGGCGGACGACCTTGTCGTAGGTGGGATCGTTGCCCGTGATGTGGATCCGGCCCACCGAGATCTTCTCGCCACGCTCGACCTGCAACGTGAGGTCCACGGTCTGCCGCTCGGGATCGCTCTCGGTGAGCGGCACCACGTTGGCGAACGCGTAGCCCTGGTCCGAGTAGAGGTCGGCCGTCTCCTGGAGCAGGGTCTGGATGCGCGAGAGCTTGAACCAGTCGCCGGTCTGGACCGGCTCGCGGGTGGCGGCCGTGCTCTCCTCGCCGTATCCCACCGAGCCCTGGAACCAACGGACCCGGTCGCCGAGCGCCCGGTGGTTGTCGTACTCCACCTCGTCGAGAGAGTCGCCCTCGACGAGGCGCATCACGGCCTCCCGAGTCAGCCCCTCCTCGGGCACGAAGTCCCCCTGCACGTCGATCTTGCCGATCCGGTACCGCGGCCCCTCCTCGAGGTGGATGTGGACGAGGATGTGGCGCTTGTCGGGGGACAGGTAGACCCGAGGCGGATCCACCCGCACGTCCACGTAGCCCTCCTCCAGGAACACCGACCGGATGACGAAGACGTCGTTGTCGAGGTCCTCCTGCTTGAAGCCGCCGGAGGACGTGAGCCAGGGTGCGATGCCCGCTGGGCGGGTCTGCATGTACTTGCGGATCCGGCGATCGGACACGTGGTCGTTGCCCGAGAAGTCCACGCGGGAGACCACCACCTTTCGGTTCTCCGAGATCCGGAAGGTGAGCTCCACCTGGTGGTTGCCCACATCCCGGATCTCGCGCGTGACCTCGGCCAGGAAGTACCCCTTCTCGACGTACAGATCGCGGATCCGCTGCACGTTGGCGGCCACGTCGGCGTCGTTGAGGACCGCGAACACCGGGATGTCCACGACCTCGCGGATGTCCTCCTCGTTGATCTTCTTGTTGCCCTGGATCCGCACCTCGCGGACGGCGGGCTTCTCGACGACCTCGAAGGTGACCACCACGCCCTCGGCGCCCGCAGCGGGGGACACGTCCACCCGCACGTCCTCCACGAGGCCCGACCGGTAGATGGATCGGATGTCGCGTTGCACCTTCCAGGTGGACAGATCCTCCCCGACCCGGAGCTCGATGCGGGCCTGGACCGCCGCCACCTCGATGCGCTGGAGGCCCGTGACCCGCACCTCGGTGACCCGGCCCTGGATGGGCGCCGGCCCCTCGACCACGGCGGGATCCTGGGCGAAGGCCGGGATCGCGGCCGCCAGGCAGGCCGCCACGATCAGCAGGAGGCGCCACGGGGCGGCCGACCGGATCACGCGGGCTCCTCCTCGAACCGGCCATCCACGAGGCCGAGCCTCCGGGGCAGCCGCCGGGCCAGGTCGAGCGCGTGGGTCGCGACGACGAGCGTGCAGCCGTCTTCGGCGTTGAGCGCGAGCAGCGCGTCGAAGACGGTCGAGGCCGTGCGGGTGTCGAGGTTGCCCGTGGGTTCGTCGGCGAGCAGGAGCCCTGGCCGGGTGACCAGGGCGCGGGCGATGGCCACCCGCTGCTGCTCCCCGCCCGACAGCTCGCCGGGGAGATGCTGCAGGCGATCCACGAGGCCGATGCGCTCGAGCCCCGCCGTGGCCTGCTCCTCCGCCTCGCGGCGCGGGACGCCGGCGATGGCGAGGGGCATGGCCACGTTGCCGAGCGCGGTGACGTTGGGCAGCAGGTGGTGGAACTGGAACACGAAGCCGATGGTGCGATTGCGCCGCTCGTCCACCTCGCGGTGACCCCCACCGAAGGCGTCGCGGCCGTCGAACAGGACCGTGCCCTCGGTGGGGTGGTCGAGGGTGCCGGCCACGTGGAGGAAGGTGGACTTGCCGCACCCGGACGGGCCCTGGATGGCCACCCGACCGCCCGCCGCCAGGTCGAGGTCGATCCCCTCCAGGACGCGGATCTCGTACCCGCCCTTGACGAAGCGCTTGACGAGGCCCCGGATGGTGAGGGAGATGCCGGGCATGGTTACTCGTACCGGAGCCCCTCGACCGGGTCGAGGCGGGCGGCCCGCCGGGCCGGGTAGAGCGTGGCGACGAAGCAGGTGAACACCGCGGTGTACATGACCAGGAGCACGGTGAGGGGCTCCACCACGACGGGCAGGGAGTCGAGGTAGTACACGTCGATGTCGAGGGGGAACCGGTACCGGTCCAGCCCCAGACACCCGACCAGGCCCAGGACCGTCCCCACGAGGGTGCCCACCGTCCCGATGACGAGGCCCTCCAGGACGAAGGCGAGGGCCACAGCGGCCGCGCTCGCTCCCATCGCCCTCAGGATGGCGATCTCCCGGCTGCGCGTGAGCACCACCAGCACGAGCGAGCCCACGATGTTGAGGCCGGCCACGAGCACGATCAACGAGAGGATGAGCCCCATGACGATCTTCTCGAGCTTCAAGGCCGAGAAGAGCTTCTGGTTCATGCTCTTCCAGTGGCGCGTGTAGTACGGGTAGGCGAGGCGGGACTCGATGTCGAGCGAGATGTCCCCCACCGCGTAGGGATCGGCGACCCGCACCTCCAGGCCGTGGACCGCGTTCGGCGGCAGCCCGAGGAAGGCCCGTAGATCGGCGTTGGCGGCATAGCACCACTTGGAGTCGTACTCGAACATCCCGGTGTAGAAGAGGCCGGCCACGCGGACCGCCAGCACCCGGGGGATCGGCGTGCCGAAGGGGCCGGCCTCGCCCGTGCCCACCGGGTTGATCACGTGGATCTTGTCGCCCGGGTACACGTGGAGGGCGTCCGCGAGCTCGTTCCCCAGGATCACGCCGGGGAGGTCCTCGGTGTCGTCCACGTCCTGGGCCGGTGACCGGGGCGGGTGGGAGATCCGGGCGAGCAGGGCGCGCCGGGCCTCGGGGGTCTCCAGGGCGCCCTCGGGCCCGACGGTGAGGTCCTTGAGGAGATCGGTGACGCCGGGCGTGAGCTCGGGGTCGAAGCCCTTCAGGATCACGCCGGCCGAGGCGAAGGGCGAGCGGAGCATCATCTCCGAGAAGATGAAGGGCGCCGCGCCCAGGACGCCGGACACCTGGCCGACCTCGGCGAGGGCCGGCGCGGGATCGTCGATGGCGCCCCCGTAGGGCAGCACGACGATGTGCGCGTTGGAACCCAGCACCTTCTCGCGCATGTCGTCCTCGAACCCCGTCATCACGGAGAGCACGATGACCAGCGCCATGACGCCCACGATCACGCCCAGGACCGAGACCAGCGCGATGGCGCTGACGCCTCGGCGCTGGCGCCGGGCCCGGAGGTGGGAGAGGGCCACGCGCCAGGCGAAGGCGAGGTCCCGCCGCCGGGGCCGGAGCCCGACCAGGATGACCACCGCCACGACGGCGCTGCCGAGGACCCACGCCCAGGGCAGACCGGTGCCGGTGATCACGCGGACGGTGTCGCGGGTCCACTGGAGGTAGGCGGGCTCGGTCATGAACCCTCGCCCCCGGGCTCCGCCTCGCCGGCGTCCGAGAGGTCGCGGATGGGGCGCAGGGTCGGGAAGAGGATGACCTCCCGGATGGACCGGCGATCGGTGAGCAGCATCACCAACCGGTCCACGCCCACGCCCTCCCCCGCCGTGGGCGGCATCCCGTAGGACAGTGCCTCGACGTAGTCGGCGTCGTAGTACATGGCCTCGGCATCGCCATTTGCCCGGCGGGCAGCCTGCTCCCGGAAGCGCTCGGCCTGGTCCTGCGGATCGTTGAGCTCGGCGAAGCCGTTGGCGATCTCCCAGGTGGCCGTGAACAGCTCGAAGCGGTCCACGAAGCGGGGATCGTCCTCGCAGCGCCGGGCGAGCGGCGAGATCTCCACCGGGAAGCGCGTCACGAAGGTCGGGTCCCGCAGGGAGGGCTCCACGAGCTCCCCGAACAGGAGCTCCCACCAGCGCCCGAAGGTGGCCGGCAGGGGCGTGTCCCCGGCCTCGGGTCGGATCCGGCGCCACGCCGACCGCAGCGCGTCCGGATCGGTGAGGGCGTCGCCCGCGAGGCCCGTAGCCTCGGCGAGCAGGTCGCCCATGGTGGCCCGGCGCCAGGGGCGGGCAAAGGAGAGGGTGCCGCCGTCCCAGGGGACCTCGAGGCCGCCGTGGATCGACCGCGCGAGGCCGGAGACGAGCTCCTCGGTGAGGTCCATGAGATCGCCTGGGGAGGCGTGGGCCTGGTAGAACTCGAGCATCGTGAACTCGGGGTTGTGGCGCAGGTCCACCCCCTCGTTCCGGAAGTTGCGGTTGAGCTCGTATACCCGCTCCAGGCCGCCCACCACCAGGCGCTTCAGGAACAGCTCCGGGGCCACGCGGAGGTAGAGGTCGAGCCCCAGGGCCTTGTGGTGTGTCACGAACGGACGGGCCGTGGCCCCGCCCGGCAGGACCTGCATCATCGGGGTCTCGACCTCGACGAACCCCCGCTCGTCGAAGAACCGGCGGATGCCGCCGACCACCCGGGCCCGGACCTGGAACACGTTCCGGACCTCGGGATCCATGAAGAGGTCCACGTACCGGTGGCGGTGCCGGAACTCGACGTCCTCGAGGCCCTTCCACTTGTCGGGCAGCGACCGCACGCACTTGGAGGCGAGCGTGAGGGCCCGCGCCGCGAGCGTGAGGTCCCCCCGGCGCGTCCGCATGAGGACGCCCTCCACCCGGACGATGTCGCCCAGGTCGAGCCGGCCCCAGATCGCCCAGGCGCCGGGATCCACGTCGTCGGTCCGAACGTAGACCTGGAGGCGGCCCGCGTGGTCCTGGACGATGCAGAAGCCGGCCCGGCCCATCTCGTTCCGGGCCATGACCCGGCCGGCGATCGTGAACCGCTCCGTACCGGGCGCGCCCGGGCCGATCCCCTCCCCGGCCGCCCGGCAGTCGGCCGTGGTGTGGGGGACGGGCCGGACGGGCGGCCAGGGCTCGATGCCGGCCGCACGGAGGGCGGCGATCTTCTGCGTGCGACGGGGATCGAACACGGGACTCGGTTCCGGTTCCGGGCGGGGCGGGCTGCGTAACCCGCGATCCGGGCCCGTGCCCGGCGGGAACGCCGGCAGCGCCGGGCTATCCCGGTCGGGGGGCCTCGTCGGCCCGCTGGACCAGGAAGGCCTCCATGAAGGCCGTGATGTCGCCGTCGAGGAAGCGATCCACGTCGCCCGCCTCCATGCCCGTGCGGTTGTCCTTCACGAGGCGGTAGGGCTGGAGCACGTAGGAGCGGATCTGGCTGCCCCACTCGATGGGCTTGCGGGACTGGTGCTCCGCGTCCTGGGCTGCCTGCCGCCGCTCCATCTCGGCCTGGTAGAGGCGGGCTCGGAGCATCTTCAGGGCCGTGTGGCGGTTCTTGTGCTGGGACCGCTCGCTGCGGCAGACCACCACCGTGTTGGTGGGCAGGTGCGTGATGCGCACGGCCGAGTCGGTGGTGTTGACGTGCTGCCCGCCGGCCCCGGTGGAGCGGAAGGTGTCGACCTTGAGGTCCGACTCCCTGATCTCGATCTCGATGTCGTCGGGCATGTCCGGCCAGACGGTCACCGAGGCGAACGCGGTGTGGCGCCGGGCCTGCTGGTCGAAGGGCGAGATCCGGACGAGGCGGTGGACCCCGATCTCGGCCTTGAGGTAGCCATAGGCGTACTCGCCCTCGATCTCGACCGAGCAGTGGGAGATGCCCGCCTCCTCGGCGGGCTGCTCGTCCACGACGGCGGCCCGGAAGCCCATGCGATCGGCCCAGTGCAGGTACATGCGCTTGAGCATGTCGGCCCAGTCGGCGGCGTCCGTGCCACCGGCGCCGGAGTTGATGTCCACGATGGCCGAGGCGCGGTCGGCCTCCTCGGACATCATGCGCCGGACCTCCAGCGAGCGGACGTCGGTCTCGAGCGCGACGACGGCCTGGCCCACCTCCCCGAGCGAGGCCTCGTCCTCCATCTCCTGGGCCAGGCCGAAGAGGACCTCGGCGTCGGACAGGGCCCGGTCCTGGTCCCGCCAGGCCTTCACCGTGCGTTCGAGTTCGGCTTTCTCCTTCAGGAGTTCTCGGGCTCGGGCGGGATCGTCCCAGAACGTTCCCTCGGCCGATAGTCCCTCGAGCTCGGCGCTGCGCCGCTCGCGGGCGTCGACGTCAAAGGTGCCCCCTGAGCGCGTCGACGCGCTCCCGGAGCGACTTGAGGCGGGCCTGGATCTCGAAGGGGAACATGGGGCCTCCACCGGGGACAAAGCTCCTAACGCGGGTTTCCCGGAACGGCCCGCCCTCGCCGCTCCGGAGCCTTGACTCGGGGCCTGCTGTGTGGCGGGAATATCCACCGTCGGCAGGAGGCACGCGATGCGAAGAGACCTGTTGAACGTGCTCGTGGCGATCCTGGTCCAGGGCTGGGGGGATTTCTGGTGCAACTGCTCCAACGGGTGCTGGTGCCCCGACCCGGACGAACCGATCAACGGCTTTTCCGACGCCGACACGGACACCGACGCCGACACGGACACCGACGCCGACGCGGACACGGACGGAGACACCGACGCGGACACCGACGCGGACACCGATGCGGACGCGGACGTGGACACCGATGCGGACGCGGACGACACCGCTCCCGTCGATGCGGACGGCGACGGGTGGACCCTGGCGGAGGGCGACTGCGACGACGCCGACCCGAAGGTGAACCCGGGCGCCGAGGAGGTCTGCAACGACGGCGTGGACAACGACTGCGACGGCTCGGCCGGGTCCTGCGGGCTGTCGGGCGACGTGGACCTCGCCTCGGCCGACGCGAAACTGGTGGGCGAGGACGCCGAGGACCATGCTGGCTGCGCGATCGCCGCGGGGGACGTGGACGGCGACGGCATCGGGGACCTCCTCGTCGGGGCCTACTACGCCGATACGGGCGGGCCGTACTCCGGCGCGGCCTACCTCGTGACCGGTCCCGTCTCGGGCACCACGGACCTCGGGGCCGCGGACGCGATCCTCGCGGGGGAGGGCGCGGATGCGTGGGCCGGCTGGTCGGTCGCGGTGGGGGACGTGGACGGCGACGGCCTGTCGGACCTCCTCGTGGGCGCGGTCCGGGAGGACGCGGGCGGGTCCTTCGCGGGCGCCGTGTACCTCGTCCTGGGGCCCGTCTCCGGTGCGCTGGACCTGTCCGGTGCGGACGCCAGGCTCGTGGGTGAGTACGCGAACCACTACGCCGGCACGTCGACCGGCTCGGGGGACGTGGACGGTGACGGCTACGACGACGTCCTCGTCGGGGCGGAGGGCGTGGACGAGGGCGGCACGGAAGCCGGCGCGGCCTATGTGGTGTCCGGACCCGTCTCGGGTACGGTCGACCTCTCGGCCGCGGATGCGATCCTCGTGGGCGAGGCGGCCGGCGACTACGCCGGCCACGCGGTCGCCGCGGGGGACGCCGACGGCGATGGCGTCGGGGACCTCCTGGTCGGGGCCCACTGCGAGGACTCGGGGGGCACCTGGGCGGGGGCAGCGTACCTCGTGCTCGGTCCCGTGGCCGGCACGGTCGACCTCTCCACCGCCGACGCCAAGTACGTGGGAGAGGCTGCGAGCGACTACGCCGGCACCTCCGTCGCTGCCGGAGACGTGGACGGCGACGGCCTGGACGACGCGCTCGTCGGGGCGCCCTACGAGGACGCGGGCGGGAGCGCCGCCGGATCGGCCTACCTGGTCCTCTCGCCGGCCTCCGGCACCGTCGACCTCTCCGGTGCCGACGCCGAGTTCGTCGGCGAGACCGCGAACGACCAGGCCGGCACCTCGATCGGCGCGGGGGACGTAGACGGCGACGGTGCGGAGGACGTCCTGGTCGGGGCCTACATGCAGGACGCGGGCGGCAGGTCGTCGGGTACGGTATACCTCGTCTCGGGCGGGGCCACCGGCACCATCGACCTCTCCACCGCGGACGCCACGGTCATCGGAGAGGACGCCGACGACTACGCCGGCTGGTCGGTCGCCACCGGAGAGGTGAGCGGCGACGCCCTGGACGACATCCTCGTCGGGGCCGCCTGGGAGGACGCGGGCGGGGAGACCGCGGGCGCGGCCTACGTCGTCTACGGGTCCGGGATGTAGGCGTCTTTCGCGGGGCGCGCGATCACCGCTCCGGCAGCAGGGCCAGCAGCCGGGCGTGCTCGGCGTCCATGACCGCGGCCTCCGGGTCCGCCTCGTGGTCGTGACCCACGAGGTGCAGGAGGCCGTGCACGAGAAGGACCTGCACCTCGCGCGCCGCGGAGTGGCCGTGCTCGGCGGCCTGCCGCCCCGCCGTCTCCACCGAGATCACGACGTCACCCAGCACGGGGTCCTGGGGATCGGCCCCCTCCCCCTCCCGCATGGCGAAGGAGAGGACGTCGGTGGGATGGTCCCTCCCGCGCCACTGCAGGTTGAGGGCGTGGATGAACCGATCGTCGCAGAGCAGGATCGAGAGCTCCGTGTTCCCGACCCCCAGGGCGTTCATGATCCGCTCGGCGTCGGCAGCCACCGCCTCTGTGTCCACCGCCACGCCCTCGCAGGCCACGTCGACGGGCATCAGCGATCCTCCTGGACCTTCCAGTCGCGAAACTCCTCGGATCCGCTCTCGTCCTCGTCGTCGCGGAGCAGGTCCTCCGGGGCGTCCGGGCCCCCACCGGGGCCGGACGCGGCCCGGGCGTCGGGCGGCAGCGTGGGTGCGGGTCCGAGCGGGTTCGCGACCTCGAGGGTGATGATCCCGGACCGCGTGGCGCCCGGATCGGTCAGGGTGGGGGTTTCGGGGTACTCGATGCGCTGGTGGTAGAGGCCCAGCACGACGTCCGAGAAGGTGTTGGCCACGCGGTGCAGGTCCTGGAGGGTGAGCGGGCTGGATTCGAGCTGGCCGTCGTTGAGCGCTCCGCTCACGAGGCGCTGGATGGTGGCCCGGACCGTGTCCGGGGTGGGGCGCTGGATGGCACGGCAGGCCGCCTCCACCCGGTCGGCCAGGAGCAGGATCGCGGCCTCGCGCGTGGTGGGCGGCGGGCCCGGGTAGCGGAAGTCCTCCTCGCGCACAGTCTCGCCCGGCGCGGCCTGGCGCTGGGCCCGCTCCAGGAAGAAGGAGACCACGCCGGTGCCGTGGTGGGACTCGATCAGGTCGATGATCGGCTGGGGGAGCTTGTTCTCTCGGGCGATCCGCGCGCCCGTGGTGACGTGCCGGACGATCATCGCAGCGGACTGCTCCGGCGGCAGCCGGTCGTGGGGATTGGGGACGTCGCGCTGGTTCTCGATGAAGTAGTGGGGCTTGGACACCTTGCCGATGTCGTGGAAGTAGGAGCCCACGCGGACGAGCAGGGTGTCGGCGCCCACGGCCCCGGCGGCCGCCTCGGCCAGCGAGCCCACCATGACCGAGTGGTGGTAGGTGCCGGGGGCCCGGATCATGAGCTGGCGGAGGAGGGGGTGGTTGAAGTTGGCCAGCTCGAGCAGCTTGTAGTCGGTGGTGAAGCCGAAGGCCTCGAAGACGGGGACGAGGCCGAGCACCAGGACGCCGGAGAGCACGCCGCCGAGGAGGGCGAACAGCGCGTCCCACACCACGGTGCCGAATCCGAGGGCCGGCACGTCGCGCAGGTAGAGCTGGACGAGGTCCACCAGGACCACCACCGCGACGTTCACCACGCCGGTCTGGAGCCCGGCCCGGATCACCTGCAGCCGCTCGCGCGCCTGCGCGATGCCCCCCACCGCCGCCACCGACGAGAGGAGGAAGAACAGCGCGACCAGCACCTGGCGGTCCATCACCACGCCGGTGAGCAGGGCAGTCACCATGGCGAAGACGAGCGCCGTCTCGGCGTTGGCGAGGATGCGCACCAGCATGGCCGCACCGGCCACGGGCAGCAGGTACCAGAGGGTCGAGGGCGTGGGGCCACCCCCTCCGCCGGGGAACACCGCCACGCCCGCATCGACGGCCAGGCGGGCCAGCCCGAGGGTGAGGACCAGGAGGAAGGCCATGGCCTCGAGCGTGCCCCGACCGCGCGCGAACCGTCCCAGGAAGTCGGTCGAGAAGAAGTAGAACGTGGACACCACGAGACCGCAGAACACGGTCAACGCGACCAGCGCGGTGGCCAGGTCGGAGGGGCCCCGGGCCCCCCGGAGGGCCTGAAGGGCCGCGATGTCGTCGGCCCCGAGGACGTCGCCCGCCCGGAAGAGCGTGGTGCCCTCCTTGACCTCCACCAGCACCGGCGCCACCCCGCTGCGGGCGGCCTGCCGGCGCTCCTCGGTCAGGAGCGGGTTCGCCGAGAACGTGGGCCGCACCGCGGAGCGGGCGATGGCGGCCGCGGCCCGCAGCACGTCCGCCCCGCCCTTGGGCGGATCGCGATCGAGCACGTAGAGGGCCAGCTCCTGGCGGGCCTCCTCCACCGTGACCACGTCCTTGAACGACTCGAGGCGTACCTCGTCCCGGTTGTCCCCGACGAGCCGGATGACGGAGACGGGATTGCCGGCGTCCGGGAGGATGGAGCGATCGGCCACGATGTAGCGGCGCATGACCACGCCGATGAGCTCGTTGGCCAGGGCCTCGATCTCCTCGTCGAAGCCGTGCTCCACGAGGGTGCGGAGGGTCTCGGCGTCCAGCGCGAGGTCGAGGGTGGTGGCGAACTCCGAGCGGATGACTTCCAGGGAGACCGCCGCCGCCCGCTGCCCCTCCTCGCGCCGGGTCGGGTCCCGGGCTTCGCGCAGCTTCCGCCGCGCCGCCTCGAACGCCAGCGTGACACGATCCTCGAGGCGCATGGCCAGGTTCGCGTCCTGCCCGTACACCGGGGGGACGGCCGCACTCGCGGCCTCCTGCTCGGCCCGGGTGGCTGGCTCGTCCACGTAGGAGAAGGAGAACGGTGCACGCACGTCGTGGGGTGCGACGTCGCCCTCCCGATGGGCGTCGGCCGGCACCCGGACCCAGTCGGCCATGAGCAGGGCCACGACACCCGACACGAGCACCAGCAGCACCACTCGCCCGGCGGAGAGCCGCTCCAGGCGGGCCCGGACGACCTCCCAGCGGCTACGAAACCCGGTCTTCCGCTTCGGCACGGGAGGTGTCCTCCGGGGTGCGGGCTGCCCGATCATACGCCCTCACGATGGCCGCCACCAGCGGGTGCCGGACCACGTCCGCGTCGGTCAGGCGGACCACCGCGAGCCCCTCGATGCCCTCCAGGATGCGGATCGCCTCCACCAGGCCGGAGGTCTGGCCACGGGGCAGGTCCACCTGGGTGACGTCGCCCGTGACCACGGCGCGCGTGCCGTTCCCGATGCGCGTGAGGAACATCTTCATCTGCTCGCTCGTAGCGTTCTGGCCCTCGTCGAGGATGACGAACGCGTCGTTGAGCGTGCGGCCCCGCATGAACGCGAGCGGCGCCACCTCCACCACGCCCTTCTGGAGCAGGCGCGCGGCCTTGTCGAGCGGGACGAGGTCCTGCAGGGCGTCGTAGAGCGGCCGGAGGTAGGGATTGACCTTCTCGGCGAGGTCTCCAGGCAGGAACCCGAGCTTCTCCCCGGCTTCCACGGCCGGGCGGGCCAGCACGATGCGGGCCACCTCGCTGCGCCTGAGCGCCGCCACCGCCATGGCCATGGCGAGGTAGGTCTTGCCGGTTCCGGCGGGACCGATGCAGAGCACCAGGTCGTGCTGGCGGATGGCGCGGAGGTACTCGCGCTGTCCCGGGGTGCGGGGGAACACGGTGCGAGTCCGGCCCGGGACCTGGATGGTGTCGGTGAAGAGGCGGACCAGGTCCACCTCGGGATCGCGCGCCACGAGGCGGCAGCCCTGGTCCACGTCGTCCGGCTGGAGCGGGAAGCCCTGGAGCGCGAGCACGTGGAGCTGGCGGACGACCGTCGCCGCGAGGTCCACCGAGCCGTCGTCGCCCTGGATCCGGATCTCCGGGCCGCGGCGTCCGAGGCGGACCCCGAGGAGGCGGCCCGCCCGCTGCAGGTTCTGGTCGAGCTCCCCGCAGACGGCCTTGAGCGCCTCGGCCGGCCCGTCCAACTGGACGACCACCTCGCGGGTGGTGGGCGTTTCGATGGGGCACCTCCGGCGACGACCGAGCGACCGGGCCTAACCCGGCACAGGTTCCGGGCCACCCCGGGGGAGGCGGGCCCCGCCCCCGGCGGATAGGCGGGGGCATCACGGAGTCCGGGATGATCGTCGGTGTGCCCAGGGAGATCCGGCCCCAGGAGGAGCGGGTGGCGCTCACCCCGTCCGCCGCCCGCACGCTCGTCCGGGCCGGCCACGCGGTCCTCGTGCAGCAGGGCGCCGGCCGGGGCAGCGGCCTCACCGACGACGAGTACATCCGCGCGGGCGCCGAGATCGCGCCCACCGCCGAAGACGTCTTCGCCCGAGCGGACCTCGTCTGGAAGGTCGAGGACCTGCTCCCCGCCGAGATGGGGCTGCTGCGGTCGGGCCAGACCCTCCTCAGCTTCCTCCACCTCCCCGTCCGGCCCGACCTCGCCGCCCGCCTCGCGGACCTCGGGGTCACCGCCTTCGGGATGGAGACCTTCCGCACCCCCGCCGGCGCGCTCCCCCTCCTGCGACCCTTGAGCGAGATCGCGGGCCACCTGGCGATCCTCGAGGGCGCGCGCTGCCTCCAGATCCAGCAGGGGGGTCTCGGCATCCTGCTCGGCGGCTCCACCGGCGTGGCTGCGGCGCGCGTGGTGATCCTCGGGGCCGGCACGGTGGGCCGGTCCGCGGCTCGGGCCGCCATCGGGTTCGGGGCCGAGGTCCGCGCCCTCGACGTGGACCTCGAAGCCCTCCGCTGGTTCGACACCTTCCTCCCCGGCCGCGTCCACACCTCCTTCGCCACGCCCCACGCCGTGGAGGAGAGCCTCCTCCAGGCCGACCTCGTGGTGGGGGCAGCGCTGGCGCCCGGCCAGCGTTCGCCGCGTCTCGTGGCGCGCGACCAGGTGGGTCTGCTCCAGCCCGGTGCGGTCCTGCTCGACGTGGCGGTGGACATGGGCGGTTGCTTCGAGACCACCGTGCCCGGCACGCTCGCGGATCCCTGCCGGGTGGTCGACGGCGTCGTCCACCACGCGGTCCCCAACCTCTGCGGCGCGGTCCCGCGCACCGCCACCTACGCGCTCGTCCACGCAGCCCTGCCCGTTGGCCTGGCCATCGCCGGCCTGGGCCCCCGGGGCGCCGCCGACGACCCCTTCCTCTCCACCGGCCGCTGCGTCGCGGACGGCCGGGTGCGCTGCAGGGGCACCCCCGTCTGACGGCCTCCGCCCGCCTCACCGGCGCGACTTGCCGTCGATCCGGGCCTGGGCCTTCTGGTGGTACAGCCGCTGGGCCATGGCCGTGACCACGCTCGACACGTTGTGATTGCGCGTGAGATCGAGGAGGTCCTGCACCTGCAGCGACCCCACCAGGGCCACCGCCGAGGGGACCGGTGTCTTGGGGTTGTTCACCAGGGCCACGCGCACCGGGTACTTGCGGACCCACTCCCGGTTCTGGGCCACCTCCCGCAGCACGTCGTCGTGGACGTTCCGGTTGGAGACGATCCCGGCGACCTCGGCGTCACCGCAGCGCCCGCTGCGGATCACCGCCACCGCGACCATCTTGTTGTTGTCGCGGATGAGCACCTGACGCACCTGCTTGTTGCCCAGGTAGGCCAGCCGCACCCGCTGGCCCACCGGGAGTGCCCGCAAGGCCTTCTCCAGGTCCTGGCGCTCCCCCTCGGTGGTGAAGTCCTCCTCCCGCTCCTCGACGTACTCTTCGGAGAAGGCAGACATCTCGTCCTGGAAGTCGAACGAGAATCCCGCCAGCGGTCCGCCGTCCTGGCGGTCGGGCAGGTCGAACATCTCGAGGGACTCGGCCCGGGGAGCGGGGGGCGGCGCGGCTGGGGCGGGGGGCTCCTCCCAGGGGCGCCACGGAGGGAGGTCGGGCGCGAGCTGCTCCATGCGGAGACACGAGGCGGCGCGCTCCAGGAGCAGGGTGGGGCAGGCACGGTTGCCGTGGAGGGCCAGGAGCACCGAGGGCGAGATGATCAGCCGCTGCCTGTTGTCCACGATCCGCTCGCACAGTTCGGGCCCCGCACGTTCGGCCACGAGCATCGCGGTGCGGTCGTTGCCGTTCAGGTTGGCGTAGAGGCGGGCGGCGACCTCCTGATCGTCGGCGCGGAGCGCAGCCACGTACTCGAGCACCTTGGAGTGCGTGAGGGGATGGAGGGCACCGGCGAGCTCAGCGGAGGGCATCGCGCACACGGTCGCGGCGGCCGCCCCCCGGACCTCGGGATCCGGGTCCGAGGCGAGCAGGTAGCAGAGCGAGATCTGGACCTCGGGGGGTGCCCGGACGGCACCCCGAGCCGCGGCGAGGCGTTGCTCGCGGGGGGCGGCAGGGTCCACGTGGCCACGGAGATCCGGGGGAACCCCGAGGCGGGCGAAGGGGACCGTCGCGGTGCCCATCGGGCTAGTCGGCCTCCTCCTCGGTCTCGCGGTACGGGCTCGCGGCCCTGACCTTTTCGACGAGGTTGCCGGGGACGTCCTCGTAGGAGGAGAACTCCATCGTGAACGAGCCCTTCCCGCCGGTCATGGCGTGGAGGTCGGGGGCGTAGCGCTGGATCTCGGCCAGCGGGCAGATCGCGCTGATCACGGTGTTCTTGCCCTTGGTGTCCATGCCCAGCACGCGGCCACGGCGGGAGGTCACGTCGCCCATGATGTCGCCCATGGCCTCGGTGGGGACCACGATCTCCATCTTGTAGAAGGGCTCCAGGAGCTTCATGCCCGCCGCCTCCATGGCGGCTTTCAGGCCCTTGGAGCCGGCCCGCTGGAACGCGATGTCCTTGGAGTCCACCGGGTGGTACTTCCCGTCGATGAGGGAGACCCGGATGTCGGTCACCGGGTAGCCGGCCATGATGCCGTGCTTGAGGCGGTCGATGACGCCCTTCTCCACGGACGGGATGAACTGGCGGGGGATGGAGCCACCGAAGATCTTGTCCAAGAACTCGAACCCTCGGCCGCGCTCGAGCGGCTCCACGTCGAGGAAGCACACGCCGAACTGGCCGGCACCGCCGGTCTGCTTCTTGTGCTTGCCCTCGACGTTCTTGACGGGCTTCGAGAGCGTCTCCCGGTAGGGGACCGCGGGCAGGTCCGTGTTCACCGCCACCTTGAACTTGCGCTTCATCTTCTCGATGGAGGCCTCGAGGTGGGCCTGGCCCATGCCGTTGAGGATCATCTGGTGGGAGATCTCGTCGTAGGTGCGCGAGAGGGTGGGATCCTCCTCGATGAGGCGCTCCACGGCCACCTTGAGCCGGTCCTCGTCCACCTTGGTGGCGGGCTTGATGGTCATGGCCATCATGGGCTGCGGGTAGGTCACGCCGGGCAGCCGGTTCGGGGTCTTCGGATCGGCGAGGCAGTCGTTGGTGTGGGTGTCCTTGAGCTTGGCGACGCTCACGATGTCCCCACACACACCGCGGTCCAGCGGCTCGCGGGCGGTCCCGCGCTGTGCGTGGAGCGTGCCCATGCGCTCGCCGACGTTCTGGGTGGTGTTCTGGACCACGCCGTCCTCGGGGGCGGTGCCGGTGAAGATCCGCATCACCGAGACCTTGCCCGAGAACTCGTCGATGAAGGTCCGGATGACCTGGGCCAGGAAGGGGGCGTCGGGCCGGCGGGCGAGGACGACGGGTTGGCCCGCCGGGTCCTCGGCCTCGAGGTCGGCCGCTTCGTGCGGGGCCGGGGCGTACCGGGCCACGAAGTCGAGGAGCGGCTGCACGCCCACGTTGTGCGCGGCCGCGCCGAAGACCACGGGAACCACGGCGCCACGGGCGAAGGCGGCGCGCAGGGCGCCGGCCATCTCCTCTTCGGAGAGCTCGAACGTCTCCATGTACTTCTCGAGCAGGGCGTCGTCGGTGGAGGCCACGTCCTCCACGAGCCGCTCGCGGGCGGTCCGCACCTCCGCCACGAGTTCGGCGGGGACGTCACCCTCGTGGAAGGCGCCCGAATCGTCGGAGCCCCAGAGGACCGCCCGGCCGGTGAAGAGGTCGACCACGCCCCGGAACCCGGCCTCGCGACCGATCGGGACCTGCAGGACGAGGGGCTTGACCCCGAGCGTCTCCTCGATGTCGGCCAGTGTGCGGGCGGCGTCGGCCCGTTCCCGGTCCATCTTGTTCACGAAGACGAGGCGGGGGATGCCCAGGGCCTCGGCACGGTGCCAGAAGCGTTCGGTCTGGACCTCGACGCCGTCGACCGCGCTCACCACCACCACCGCGGTGTCGGCGCCGCGCAGGGCGGCCAGGGCGTCGTAGAGGAAGTTCTGGTCCCCCGGGGTGTCGAGGATGTTGATCTTCCTGCCCTGGTGGTCCACCCAGGCGAAGGCGGACGCGATGGAGCCTCCCCGCTTCTGCTCCTCGGGCTCGAAGTCGAACATGCTGGTGCCCTGGTCGGTGCGGCCGAAGCGCGTCGTGACGCCCGCGTCGAGCAGGATGGCCTCGCCCAGGGAGGTCTTTCCGCAGAAGCCGTGCCCCACGAGTGCGATGTTCCGGATGTCGGAGGTGTCGTAGACCTTGGCTCCCATGCGCGTGGCTCCACGGAAAGACGTCGGCAGTCGGCTCGCCGCCCGTCGAGGGCGCCATTGCTTAGCGGTACTCCGCCGCTCCCGCAAGCGCGGCCGCGGGGGGGGAGGATAGGACCCGGAGCCATGTGGCTGCTCCTCCTCGCCGCCTGCACCCGCGATCCCGTGCCCGAGGCCGTGCCTCCGGCCCGTTCAGCCGAACGGCCGGTCATGGATATGGCTCGTCCTTCCTCATCTCCAGCGTGGAGGGCCCTCGACCGCCTCCGCGAGGCCACCCTCGACCTCCCGGCCGGCGAGGCCGCGGCCGGCCCCCGGACCTGGGGGATGGACGGTGGCTGGACCGCAGAGCGGTCCGGGGAGGATGGCTCCCTCTGGAGCCGGGCCTTGCCGGAGGGCGTCGCGCTCACGCGATCGGCGCGCGGCGCGCCCCCCGGCTGGACCCTCCGGGTGGACGGCACGGCGGTGCCCTGGAGCCCGGGCATCCGGCGCAAGGCCCCGATCTCGGGCTGGTTCGCGGTACGCGGACGGGTCTTCCTGGCGGGATCCGCGAGCCCCGAGTCGGCTCGGATCGTGCTCGAGCACGAGGGGCTCTCCGCCGACCAGCGGCGGCTGCGGCCGGCCGCGTCCGGCCTCCCACCCGCCGAGTACGCCCGGATGGACGTCACCATCGGCCGGGAGACCCGCAACTGCCTCCTCCTTCCCTCCCCCGCCTCGGCGACCTGGCGCGTCCGGCTGCCGGCCGAGCCGGTGCTGTCGTTCGGCATGGGCGTCCACCCCGACTCCGAGCGGGACGACGTCCCGGTGGACCTCGCCCTCCAGGTGGCCGGCCGCACGGCCTGGTCGGGGACCGTGGATCCCACCGACGGGTTCGAGGACGTGGTCGTGGACCTGTCCGACCTCGCGGGCGAGGCGGTGGACCTCCGGTTCACGGCCCGTGCCGAGGGCGACGGGGTGATCGGGCTCGTGGCCGCCCCGGTGCTGGCCTCCCGGGCCGAGGCGGATCCGCGGCGCGTGGTCGTGGTGGGCCTCGACGCCTTCCGCTGGGACGCCCCGGCTGCCAGTGGCGGCGCCCCGGGCGTCGCACCCGAGCTCGACGCGCTGGCCGCCCAGGCCTACGTATTCGACCGCGCGCTCGCCCCAGCGCCGCGCACCAAGCCCTCGTTCCGCACCGTATTCACCGGCCGCTGGCCCCTCCAGGCGGTGGGAGCCGAGGCCATGGCCCGGCTCGCGCGGGACGCCGGCCTCTCCACGGCCGGGTTCTCGGCCAACATGCACCTCGTCCCCCGCTACGGGTTCCACATCGGGTACGATCGCTGGTTCTACGAGAACGGAGCGCGGGCCGACGACCAGGTGGATCGGGCGCTCGACTGGCTCGACGACCACGCGCACGAGGACGCCCTCGTCTTCGTGCACCTCATGGATCCGCACATCTACTACAACGCCCCGGGCCGCTTCGAGACGCTCTTCGTGCGTGAGGTGCCTCCCGATTTTCCCGGGCGGTTCAACCGGTGGGACATCGCCCGCCTGCAGTCCAGGGGGGCGATGGGTGAGGTGGAGCGGGCCTACGTCCGGGGCCTGTACGACGGCGAGATCCGCTTCACCAGCGCCCAGGTGGCCCGTCTCGTCCGGGGTCTCGACGCGCTGCCGGGCCGCACGCTCCTCGTGGTCCACTCCGACCACGGCGAGGAGTTCTGGGAGCACGAGGGGTTCGAGCACAACCACACCCTCTACGACGAGCTCATGCACGTCCTCCTCTGGATTCGTCCCCCCGGCGGCTGGGCGGGGGGACCGCACCGGATCGCCGCGCCGGTATCGCTCGCCGACATCGCGCCCACCCTGTGGGACCTGTTGGGGATCCCGCGCTCGACCTGGCCGCCGGTGGACGGCACCTCCCTCGCCCCGCTGCTCGGACCGGCCGAGACGGAGACGGCGGCCGCGTTGGCGGCGAGCCTCATGGATCGTCCCCTCCCCCTCGGCTTCCTCATGTACGACACTGAGCGGTGGGGGGTGGCCTGGCAGGACGGCCGATACCTGCTCCGCACCATGGACGGCGAGGAGGAGCTGTACGACCTCGCCTCGGATCCCCGGCAGCAGCGCAACCTCGTGGATGCGCGCGCGGCCGATCTCCCGGCCTGGCGGGAGCGGCTCGCCCGGGCCACCGGCTGGCCCGTGGGGCTGGGCTGGCGCATCGCCTACCAGGGCAAGGCTGCCGGCGCCTTCGACCTCGCCTGCCCGGTCCCCGTGACGGCCGCGGGGGTGCTCGATCCCGAGGCCACCCGCAAGCGGCGCGCCAACGTCGAGTGGGGCGAGAAGCCCCACCAGCGGCCCGAGGAGGTCGCCAGCGTGACCCGTGCCCCCGACGGCGCCGTTGTCCACGTCGAGCCGGGTCCCGAGCCCCACGGCACGATCGTGGTGATCTTCGAGGGCGAGCCGCCCCTGGACTGCACGCTGACCACCGCGGACGGCACCGTCGCGTTCAGCCCCGACGCCCCGGCCAGGGGCCTGCGCGCGACCCCCGGCCCCTGCATCCTGCCGCTCCAGTCGGAGGCCACCGTGTTCGCCGCGGACAAGGGCGACGACGACACGATGGAGGCGCTAAGGGCGATGGGGTACGTGGAGTAGGCGGAGCGGGGGCCTGGATCCTCGGCCGCGAGGCTCCTATACCTCGGGGGGCAGCAGGCTGGCGAGCGAGGCGGCCCAGGCTCGGATGGCGTCCCAGTCCCGGACGTCGCTGGCGGGCTGCCCGTGGAGGGGGCTGCCGGGCAGCCAGGCGAGCAGGCTGTCGGGGAAGCGCAGGGTCGCGGGGTCGTACCGGCCGCCGAACATCTCGCGGGCGAGCGGGGAGAGCCACGCGATCCCGGCCACCTGCTTCTCGAACTGGTCGCGGGCGGCCTTCCAGTCGTCCTCCTTCCGGGTGGGGCCGAGGGCGAAGAGGGCCACCGGTCGGGCCGAGAGTGCCGCCCGCTGCCGGTCGAGGAACCGCCGCGCCTCCTTGTGCAGGCTGCCGATGAAGATGGGCGCCCCGAGCACGACGGCGCGGTACCCCTCGAGCGAGCTCACCTCCCGGACGGGATGGAGGTCGACCTCGAGGCCCTGCTCGCGGAGGACCGTCGCGACGGAGGTCGCCACCTCCGCCGTGGAGCCGTACTTCGTGGTGTAGGTGACGAGGATGGGCCTGGGCATCGCGTGTCCCCCGAGGGGCTACGGCGATTCGGCCGGCACCACCACGTGGAGGACGCCGGAGGCGAGGCGCACGCCGTGGTCGCCGATCGCGGTGAGGGTGAGCGGAAAAACCTGGTTCTTCCCGGCAGGCGGCACGGTGCCGCGGAGTGTGAGGGTGAAGGATACGGTGGTGCCGGCGAGGCCGGGGCGGAC
>JBFYZZ010000163.1:0-8315 GCA_041309225.1 Deltaproteobacteria bacterium
CCGTCGCGGGCCCCCCGGCGCGCCCGGGCCGCGAGGCGATGGCGCTCCGCGAGCAGGGTTTCCGAGAGCGCGGCCCGTACGAGGCCGAGCGCGTCGGGGACCGAGGCGGGCGGCGCCTCGATCCAGGGCGCCACCGCCTGGACCAGGGGGTGGGCGCTCTCCGGATCCAGGGCCGCGAGCGCCCGGGCCAGCCCCGCGAGGTCGCCCGCGGGCGTGCCCGGAGCTTCGGTCACGGGGTCGAACCAGGCCAGCACGAGGTCGGACGGGGCGACCAGGAGGTGCCTCGCCCCGAGCGAGCCGTGGACCAGGCCCCGCTCGTGAAGGGACCCGAGGTGGTCCAGCGCGAGCAGCGACCAGCGGACGAGCTGCACGGCATCGGGCGGATCCTCGGCGGGCAGCAGGTCGTCCAGCGGGACGCCCGGCAGGGATGCGTGGACGTGGGGCCACTCCCCGTGGGGCCGCCAGGCGAGCGGCGCGAGGCCCGGGATGCGGGCGGCCAGGGCCGCCCCGCGCTCCAGGCGCCGGCCCCACACGGGGTCCCGCAGGACCGCGGGCTTGAGGCAGCGGACGGCTTCGGGTGCGCCGGTCCGCACGTTCCAGCCCCGCCAGGTGGTGGAGATCGCGTCGGCATCCATCAGGGCGGCCCGCCGCACCTCCCCGACCACCGCCGGAAGGCCCTCGCCGCAGGTCTCCCGGTCGCGCAGGAGGAGGAGGATCGGATCGAGGGCCTGGAGCCGGGTCGGCTCCCGGTCGGCGAGCGTCTCCAGGGCAGCCCGGTCGTCCCCCGCCTGGCGGGCCGGGTCGAGGCGGGCCGCCGTCCACATGGCGTCCGGGTCGGGGAGGTGATTACCGGAAGGGGACCGAGGAGCGGCAGGTGTCATGCACGGCAGGATGACACGTCCCGAGCCCTTGCGGCACCCCGGATCCCCGGCGCCGGGCCTCCGGCGCGGCGGACGGGCCGGGAGCGCGCGGGATCCGGACACGGGCGAACCGGCGCGCGGGCGCACCATGACGCTCGCGCCGGTGCTCCTCGCGGTGCTCCTGCCCGGACTCCTCGCGGCCCGTGGACCCCGCCTGCCCCGCCACCTCCCCGCCGAGACCGCTGTGGCCCAGGCGCTGGAGATCGTGCTCCTGGCCGATCCGGGCTGGGAGGAGGCCCCCGGGGCCCTGGAGGAGGCCCGCCGGCTGCTTCGGGAAACCGATGCCGATCCGGCCGCCATCCCCGGCCGTCTCGAGGCCACGGCGGCCGCCTGGTCGGGCCGCTCCCTGGAGGCGCACCGGGTGTACACGGCCGAGGTGGATCGCCGTGCGGGCCGACCGTCCCGCGGCATCGACACGCTCGCGGCGCTCGACCTCGTCCGGGGCTGCGACGCGGCCCTGTCGGCCGCCCGGGGCGCGCCGCCCGCAGTGGCCGAGTCCACGTTCGCCGCGTGCGCCGATGCCCCCACCGCCGTCGCCGCCCTCGAGGTCGCGGGCAGGGCCCTCGACGCGGCTCGGCCCCTGACCATGCTGGGGCAGGCCCGCGTCCTCGCCTGGCGGGAGCGCCTCGCCGCCGCGCGCGTGCCCGGCCCCCCGGCCTGGGGAGACCTGCCCACCGGCCCGGGCGACGCCCCGGCCTGCGCCCTGTGCGGCGTCGTGCGCGTGGAGGCGGACGGCCTCCTCCTCGCGGTCCGCCCGCTGGTGTCCTGGGCGGGCGGCCGCCTCGTCACCGACCCGGGCCCGGCCCCCGAGCGGACCGCCGGCTGGGCGGCCGAGGCGTTCGGCCGGCTCGAGACCATCGCGGCCCGACGCGCGTCCCTCGCCTACGGCGGGGTGGGCGGGAGCGACGTCCGTCCCGAGCCCCTCCCGCCCCGGATCGCCGCCCCGGCGGGCCTGCCCCTGCGCCGCCTGGCCGAGGCGACCGGGTGGTTGGCCGGCGCGGGTGTGGTCGAACCCTGCCTGCTCGTGGACGGCGATCCGTCGGCGGAGGTCTGCCTCCGCGTGCCGCCCGCCCCCGCCGACCCCCCAGACGAGGCAACGGTCTGGGCCATCGCGGTTCCCGACGCCACGGTCGCGGATCTTCTGCGGCTGGCCCAGGAGGCCCGCGCCGCGGGCCGCCGCGTCGGGCTGGTGGCCGCCGGGCTGCCCCCAGAGCCGGACCCCGGGCAGGGTGCGTCGCCCGGCGCGTCGGAATAGGCAGCCGGCCCCCTCCTCCCGGGCCACGCCATGTCCGAGATCCGCTGTGACGTCGTCACCGAAGCCCCCGTCGAGGAGATCCTCGCCCTGTACGAGGCCGCCGGCTGGTGGGAGGGCGGGGACCCCGCCGAGATCCGAGGCATCGTGCAAGGCAGCCTCGTGTTCGTGGTGGCCGTCGAGAACGGGCGGATCGTGGGCATGGGCCGCGCGTTGTCCGACGGTGTGAGCGACGCCTGGATCCAGGACGTCGCCGTGCTGCCCTCCCACCGCCGCCGGGGCATCGGCGCGGCGGTGGTCCAGCGGGTCACCGAGGCCTGCCTGGCCCGCGGCGTCACCTGGGTGGGGCTCGTGGCCGAGACCGGGACCGAACACTTCTACGGCGCCATCGGCTACGGTCGTATGACCGGCACGCCCATGCGGTACGGCATCGAGGACGAGCCGGGGACCGGCGGGCGGAATGGCTGATCCAGGGCCGCTCCTCGACGGCCGGCCGCTCGACCCCGCGAGCCGGACCCTCCTGGAGCCCTTCCTGGCCGCCCGGCCCCAGCCGCTCGCCGGCTACACGTGGGCGGCGCTGGCCACCTGGGCGGACGTGTTCGGGTACCGCTGGTCGTTCGCCGAGCCGGCCTGCCTCCTCGTCACCTGCGATCCCACCCGCGGCGGCCAGCGGCACCTGCTCCAGCCCGTGGGCGAGCCCGGCCCCGCGCTCCTGGATCGGCTCCTCGACGAGGCGCGCCGGCTGCCCTACCAGCTGAGGATCGTGGGGGTCAGCCGGGCGTTTCTTTGCGCCCACCCGGAATGGGCGGCGGCATTCGAGGTCACCGAGGACCGCGACCAGGCCCAGTACGTCTACCGGGCCAGCGATCTCGCCGACCTCCCGGGCCGGCGGTACGCGGCCAGGCGCAACCTGCTCGCGCAGGCCGCACGCCTCGGTTGGACGGCCGAGCCCCTCGCACCCGCCCACGCCGACGCCTGCCGGGAGTTGGTGGAGGCCGCGTGGCGCGGACTCATGACCGAGGACCGGCCCTCCCTCGACCACGAGGCGTACGCCATCGGCTGGGCGCTCGATCACCTCGAGGACGGCAGGCAGGAGGGCGTGCGGATCCGGATCGGGGAGCGGACGGTGGCGTTCTCCATCTACGAGGCCCAGACCGCCGAGACCGCGGTCGTGCACTTCGAGCGCGCCCTGCGTGAGCCGCGGGGCCTCTACCAGGTCGTGAACCGGGAGACGGCCCGGCGGCTCGCCGCGCGGGGGTTCACATGGATCAATCGGGAGGAGGACCTCGGCGACCCCGGGCTCCGGCAGGCCAAGACCGCCTACCACCCGGCGTTCCTCGAGCCCTTCCACGTCCTCGCGCTCCGCGCCTGAGGCGCGGCCGGGGGTGGGGCGGGCGGCCCCCGGGCCCGGTTCCGTGGTACCAGGAAGCCATGACCCTTCGCGCGACCGCTGCGATCCCGTGGGTTCTGGCCGCCGCCGTCGTCCTGGCGCTCGCGGACGCCGGCGCCCTGTCGCTCCAGCGCCGCATCGTGTACCCGCGCCACCTCGTCCGGGCCCGGCCCGACCCAGGAGCGGGGGTGCAAGGGATCGAGCGCTGGTGGCGGGACATTCCCGAGGGACGGGTCGAGGCCTGGTTCCTCCCCGGTGAGGGCGCGGGTTCCCTTCGGCCAGCCCCGCTGGTGCTCTTCGCGCACGGCAACGCCGAGCTGATCGAGCAGTGGACCGACGACCTCGCCCCCTACCGGGCCTGGGGCGCGAGCCTCCTCCTCCCCGAGTACCGCGGGTACGGCCGCTCCGCAGGCCGGCCCTCCCAGGACGCGATCACCCAGGACTTCACCGCGTTCCTCGACCGCGCGCTCGCCCGCCCGGACGTGGACGCCCGGCGCGTGGTCCTCCACGGGCGGTCGCTGGGCGGTGGCGTCGCCTGCGGGCTCGCCGCCCTCCGCCCGCCCGCCGCGCTCGTCCTCGAGTCCACGTTCACGAGCGTCCGGGACCGCGCCCACGAGCTCACCCTCCTGCCGCGCGCCTGGGTGCGCGACCCCTGGGACAGCCTCGCGGTCGTCCAGGGCTTCCCGGGGCCCGTGCTCGTCCTCCACGGCACGCAGGACCGCACGATCCCGCTCCGGCACGGCGAGCGGCTCCACGCCGCGGCCCGAGACGGCCGGATCGAGACCTGGGTCGCCGCCCACAACGACCTGCCCCGCGACGACCGCTACTGGGGCGCGATCCGGGCCACCCTCGAGCGGGCCGGCGTGCTGGGGGCGGACGCCCCGAGGTGATAGCCCCTACCGGGACGGCACCGTGCTCTCACCGTATTCGTCGGAGCCCCAGCACTGGACCGAGCCGTCGGTGGTGATCCCGCAGGTGTGGGTGTCTCCCCCGTCCACCTGGACGAACGTGCCCGCGGGCGGGCTGGCCTGCCCGGCGTCGTCGATCCCCCAGCAGTCGATCGAGCCCGAGGGATCGATCGCGCAGGCGTGGTACGAGCCCATGCTCACGCTCGCGAATCCGCCCCCGGGGGGAAGGGTGGTGCCCCAGTCCTCGGTGCCCCAGCACGTCAGCATGAACTCCGAGGAGAGGGCGCAGGCCGACGAGACGCCGTCCGCGCTGATCTCGCGGTAGTGGCCCGCGGGCGCCTGCGTGAGTCCGTTGTCGTAGGCCCCCCAGCAGTCGAGCGCCCCGTCGGTGCGGATGGCGCAGGCGGTACCGGATCCCGCGCTCACGTGGAGCCACTGGCCCGAGGGGGACTGGAGCTGCCCCTGGCTGTCGTCGCCCCAGCACGCCAGGTCACCGTCCGTGGACACGGCGCAGGCGTAGTAGGCCCCCACCGAGACCTCCACCCAGCGGCCCTCGGGCACCGCGGCGAGGGTGTCCGCGGCCTGACCCCAGCACACCAGGGAGCCGCCGTCGGATCCGCCCCCGTCGTCGAGGATGCCGCACGCCGCGTACTGGCCCATGTCCACGTCGAGGAACCGGCCGTCGGGGACGTCGGGGATGCCCCGCGTGCCGAGCCCCCAGCAGTCCGTGCGCCCGTCGGGATCGATCCGGCACGTGGTCGCGTACGCCGCGCGGATCCGGGGCACGGCACCGCACGGGACGCTCCCTTCGCAGGGCGCCGTGTCGTCGGCCCCGCCGCCGCACCCGGCCGCGAGGAGCAGGAAGGACAGGCAGGGCGAGTGGGGCACGACGCACCTCCAGACCCCCCGGTATCGCATCGGGTCCTGCTTCAGGTAGTCCGGGGGGTCGAGAAGCCCCTGGTGCGGACCGGCGGTCGGGGTTGGGCAAGCCGGCGGGGGACGCGGTCGCCGCCGGTCAGTCCCGCCCGCTCCGCGCAGCCTGCCACTCGGCCTCCGACACGCAGGCATCGAACGCCTGGGCCGCGTAGGTGCCGAGGAGGCGCTTGATGATCTCGCGGGCCCGGGGCACGTCCACCACGCCGGCCTGGAGGAGCATCGCGAGATCGAGGTCGTCCTTGGGCCTCCCGCCAATCAACTTCATGGCGGCGAGGTACTCCGGGCTGACGACAGGGATGGGGATGCCCTCCACCCGCCGTCCGTGCTGCAACGCTTCCTCGAACACCGCGGCATACGCGGGATCGTCGTCGCGGACGATCCAGTCGACGGGTACTCCGCTCGGGGTGCTCGTCCGGACGCCGCCGATGGTGAGCCTGCCCCCCCGCGGCAGCTCATCGGGTGGGAGGACGTCGGACACCACGTCGAGGTCGGCGGTCAGACGCTCGGATCCGTAGTGGTAGAGGGCCACGCCCCCGACGAGCAGGACGCGTACGCCCCGTCGTGCGGCGCTCTCTCCCACCTCCCGGAGTCCGCGCTCGATCTCGTCCTCACCGAGCAGACGCCGCGCACCCTTCCGGGAGCTGGTCATGTGGCCTCCAATGCGGACATATAACGCCGCTCAGGCCTCGACGCTCGGCGACGGCCCCGTCACATCCCGCCGCCGCGGAGGACGTACGCCGCGTCGGCCCAGGTCCCGACCACGAGGTCGATCCGCTCGTCGCCGTCCGTGTCGCCGAGGGTGAGCGAGCTCCCCGCGTATTCGCCGGTCACCTCGCCGAGCAGCTTCGCGTCGGCGTCCGAGGCGACCATTGTCCCGGCGACCGGCCCGTACACGACGTAGACCGCCCCGGCCCACTCGGCGTCCGGGCCGTCGTGCGACCCGGCGAACAGGTCGACGGCGCCGTCGCCGTCCAGGTCGCCCGAGGCCACCGCCATGCCCACCTTGTCCCCGGAGTCCCCCTCGAACCTCGCGTCCGCATGGGCGAGTTCCACGGTGCCGGCGGCGGGCCCGAACAGGACGTAGGCCGCTCCGGAATTGCGCTCGGGACCATCGTGGCACGGCGCGCCGACGACGATGTCGCCGATGCCGTCGCCGTCCATGTCGCCGGCCGCGACCGGGGCCCAGGCGCAGTCGCCGGCTTGGCCCAGGAGCTTGGCGTCGGCATCGGCCAGGTCCAGCGTGCCGGTGACCGGCCCGTGCACGACGTACACGGCGCCCGCCGTGTCGCCGCCCTCGTCGTTGTCCTCGGCGGCGATCAGGACGTCCGCCACGCCGTCGGCGTCCACGTCGCCCACGGCGACCTGGCCTCCCGCGTAGTCCTCCACGCCCTCTCCGAGGAACTTCGCGGCCGCCGCGGACAGCACGGTGGTCCCGCCGGCCGGCCCGAGGACGAGGTACGCGGCCCCGGCGAAGCTCGCCCCGGTGCTCTCGCCCTCGGCGCCGATGAGGAGGTCGTCGAGGCCGTCGTCGTTCACGTCGCCAGCCGCCACGGCCCCGCCCGCGAAATCGAGCTCGTCTTCGCCGAGGAGCCGGGTGTCGGCCAGGGACAGGTCCGTCGTCCCGCTGGTGGGCCCACGGACGACGTAGGCTGCGCCCTCCCGGTCGGCCCGCGTGCTGACCTGCTTGGCCCCCACGAGGAGATCCGCGAAGCCGTCGCCGTCGATGTCCCCCGTCGCGACCGCACAGCCGGCCCCGTCGTACAAGTCCTCTCCGACGAGCTTCGCCTCGGCCGACGACAGGCTGGTCGTGCCCTCGAGGGGACCGAGGACGAGGTAGGCGGCGCCGGCGTAGGCCCCACCCGTGCCCTCGTACTCGGCCCCGACGAGGAGGTCGTCGATGCCGTCGCCGTCCACGTCGCCCGAGGCCACGGCCGTGCCCGCGCGGTCGCCGGTGTGCTCGCCCAGGAGCTTCGCGTCGGCCACCGAGAGGTCCAGGATCCCGGCCAGCTCGCAGGGGCTGCCCGTGCCGTCGCAGTCGTCGTCGATCCCGTTCTCGCAGATCTCCTCGGCTCCGGGGTGGACGTCCGGGTTCCCGTCGTCGCAGTCGCCGTCGGCGATGGTCCAGCCGTCGCCGTCGGCGTCGGTGGGCCCCGTGTCCACGTCGGTGTCGGTGTCCACGTCGCTGTCGGTGTCCGTGTCGGTGTCCGTGTCGGCATCCGTGTCGGTGTCCGTGTCGGTGTCGCTGTCGGTGTCCGCGTCCGTGTCGGCCTCCTCGCAGTCCGGGGATCCGGCGCACCCCTCGTCGTCGCAGTCGAAGAGCCCGTCGCCGTCGTTGTCGGCGCCGTCGCGGCAGTCCCCGCTCGCAGTGCCCTCCGAGCGCGGGCCGCAGGCCACGAGGCCGAGCGCGAGAAAGGCGGAGCGGAGCATGCCGGGATCCTCCCGTACGGTCCTCGCATCGTACCACGGGTGGCTGGGGCCACGTGGACCCGTCATCCCGCCCTCCGCACGCTCTCCGTCGTGGCCGGTGTCTCGTAACTCCCCGAGTGATCCGTCACCTGCCCGGTTGCGAGACGCTCCTGCGGGTGGGTGTCTCGAAAATCCCCGAGTGATCCGTCACTCGCGCGGTTGCGAGACGCTCCTGCGGGTGGGTGTCTCGCAAATCCCCGAGTGAGTCGTCACCTGCCCGGTTGCGAGACGCTCGGGTCCCTCCACTCCCTTCCTGGCGCTGACCGTCAGCCTGGGCTTCGGCCGGTAGCGGCCTCCGACGGGCGACTCCTGGCTGGTCCCCCTACTCCACGTAGCCCAGGGCCTCGAGGTGCGACAGGAGCCTCGGGGCGCCGGAGGGCAGGGGCGCATCGGGGGGCGCCGGCACGACCTGGAGGTCGACGGTCCACGCCGCGGCCCCGTGC
>JBFYZZ010000164.1:0-26382 GCA_041309225.1 Deltaproteobacteria bacterium
GGTCCCCGGGTGGGAGGCGCTGGAGGCCGACCCCGGCCTCCTCGGCGCTCTCACCCGCGCCCTGTACGAGGAGGCCCACCCCGAGCGGGGCCGGGTGCTCCGCCAGCGGTACGGCCGCCGCTCGGTGGTGTGCCTCCCGCCGGCGGCGCCCCTCCCGCCCGAGGTGCTGGATCGGGTCCACACGCTGCCCTACGCCCGAGCGCCCCATCCCTCGTACACCGAACCGATCCCGGCGTTCGAGGCTGTCCGTGGATCGATCACGGTCACCCGCGGCTGCGCGGGGGGATGCGCGTTCTGCGCCATCACGCTCCACCAGGGGCGCCACGTCACGAGCCGCACGCCCGCCTCCGTCGAAGCCGAGGCGCGCGCGCTGGCCGCCGCGCCCGGGTGGCGCGGCACCCTCACCGACGTGGGCGGCCCCACCGCCAACCTCTACGGCATGGCCTGCAGCGATCCGGCGGCCGAGGCCGCCTGCCGTAGGACCTCCTGCCTCCATCCCACGATCTGCCCGCGCTTCCGGGCGGATCACGGACCCTACCGGGCGCTCCTGGCCCGGCTCGCCGCCCTGCCGCGCGTGCAACACGTGTTCGTGGGATCGGGCATCCGTCACGACCTCGCGATCCGGGATCCCGCGTTCGTCCGGGACCTGGCGCTCCGCCACACCTCCGGGCGGCTCACCGTGGCCCCCGAGCACGCGGCGCCGGCCGTGCTCCGGTCGATGCGCAAGCCCGCCTGGGACACGTTCCTGGCGTTCCGCCTCCTGTTCGACGAGGCCTGCCTCGAGGCGGGGACGCGGCGGCCGCTCGTGGTGTACCTGCTGGCCGCACACCCGGGTGCCGGGCCCGAGGACGCCGTGGCACTCGCCCTCGCGATCCGGGACGCGGGGCTCCAACCCCGGCAGGCCCAGCTCTTCCTGCCCACCCCTTCCACGCTGGCCACCGCCATGTTCGCGACCGGCCGCGATCCGCTCACCGGCGAGCCGGTGCCCGTGGCCCGAGACCCGCGCGACCGCGCCCGACACCGGGCGCTCCTGTACGCCTGGAAGCGCGAGGAGTGGCCCGCGGTCCGCGAGGCGCTCCGGGCCTTCGGCCGCTCGGACCTCATCGGTTACGGCCCGGGATGCCTCGTCCCGCCGGGCCCCGCCCGGGGCGGCTGGCTGCCCCGCCCCCAGGAGCGACCCCGCGGCGGGCGGAGGCCGGAGGAGCGTTGACCCCGTACCGCCCACGGAATCGTCCGCCCCACGGCGCTGCCCCGGCACGGCCCGCGCTCCGCCCTCCCCCGGACCTCGATGTGCTCGAGGGCCGCAACCCGGTCCTCGAGTGCCTGCGGCGCAGCCGCCGGCGCGTGGTCCGGATCCACCTGGACGAGCACGCGCGGCGCGAGGACAAGGTGGCCGAGATCCTCGACCTCGCCACCCGCGCCGGCGTGCCCGTGGAACCCGTGCCCCGAGCGTCCCTCGATCGGGGGAGCGTCACGGGCGTCCACAACGGCGTGATCGCCTGGGCCGAGCCCCTGCCCGACCTGTCCTTCGGGGCGCTCCTCGATCGGATCGACGCCCGCGGGGAGGATCCCTTCCTGGTGCTGGTGGACGAGCCCCAGTACGAGCACAACCTGGGCGCCATCCTGCGCAGTGCGCTCGGCGCGGGCGTGCACGGTGTCGTGGTGCCCACCGTCCGCGGCAAGGGGGTCACGGCCGTGGTCCAGCGCGTGGCCATGGGCGCCGCGGAGGAGGTCCCGGTGGTCCGGGAGGGCATCTCCTCCTGCCTCGCCCTCCTCCAGCGACGAGGCGTCCGGATCGTGGGCGCCGAGTGCGACGGCGTGCCGCCCTGGAGCGTGGATCTCACCGGTCCTGTCGCCCTCGTGCTCGGGGGCGAGGACAAGGCCCTCACTCCAGCGCTCCGCAAGCGCTGCGACGCCGTCGTGGGCATCCCGATCCGCGGCGGCCTCCAGTCGCTCAACCTCTCGGTCGCCGCGGGCGTCCTGCTCTTCGAGAAGGTCCGCCAGGAGGCGGCGCGCTGATGCTCCCCTCCGGGACCGCAAGTCCCAAGGGGAATTCCGCCAATCTGTGCCTTCACCGCGCCGGTTGCCGGGTGAGTCTTGACTCCCGGAACCCCTGGGATGTACGGACACGGACAGGGCCCGACCCCTCCGTCCCGAGGTGCCCATGCAAACCCGAAGCCAGTCCCGCTCGCCGATCCAACCCCCCGCCGCGCCGTCTCCTGGCCGGACCCAGGCCCCGACCGGCATCCCCGACCCGGGGTTCGATCCCGACTGGGCCCGGGACATGCAGGCCTCTCGCGGCAACGAGGCCGTCCGGGAGGCCATCCGGGACCTGGCCCACCCCCAGGGGCCGATGGGGGCCGTCGCAGGGGCCGTCGCCGGCCAGGAGGACGGGGACAGGTCCATCCACGAGATCATCCAGGGGATCGCGGGCGCCGGATCCGGGTCCGCCGAGGCCGTGGTGGGGGCGGCGGCGGAGCAGGCTCCGGACAAGAAGGACAAGGAGGTCGTCCAGGAGGTCCTGGACGAGAAGGCCGAGAAGCCGCCCCCGGCCGAGGGGGGGCTCGCCGAGGCCGTGATCGGGCAGGCGCTGGACACCGGAGGCAAGGACGAAAAGGAGAAGGAGGTGACCCAGGAGGTCCTGGACGGGAAGGACCAGAAGCCCGAATCCGCGGCGGACGCCAGGCCCCCGCCGAAGGAGCCGACGCCGGCCAGGGAGCCCCCGGACGCGAAGGAGAAGGAGCTGGTCGAGGCGATCCCCCAGAAGGAGAAGAAGGACCTGGCCCAGGCCATCCCGCCCAAGCAGAAGAAGGAGCTGCGCAAGGCCGGGCCGAAGAAGCAGAAGAAGGAACTGGTCAAGGCCGTCCCCCCCAAGCAGAAGAAGGAGCTGGCCAAGGCCGTCCCCCCCAAGCAGAAGAAGGAGCTCCTGAAGAAGGCGGGGGTGCCCGCCGCGAAGGGCCTGGGCAAGGAGATCCCGCCACTCAAGAAGTCGGACCTGGGCAAGGAGATCCCCTCCAAGAAGCTCGAGACGCCTCCGGAGAAGGGGGGTCTGCTGGACCAGATGGGCCGGGTGCTCGGCCAGATGCTGGGCATGGGAACGAGCGACCAGAAGGGGGAAGCGACCCCCGCGGCGCAGGGCACGTTCGGTGCGGCCACGGGTGCGTTGGCGGGCCAGGCGCTCCCGGGATCCCAGCAGCAGGCCAAGAAGAAGAAGGCGATCGAGGTCGCCGCTGGCAAGAAACGCCGGTAGTCCCAGCTCGACCGAGCGTCACCTCGGCTGCCCGACCTCGTCCATCCACCTCGCCTGGGCCTGCTCCCGGGACCGGAGCAGGCGTAGGACGACCGAGGGGTCGTCGTCGGTGAGGATGGGACCGGCCGGGATCGCGCCGCCCAGGTCCGCCCGGGTCCACGAGGGGAACTCGGCGCAGTGCCCGCGCCCGGCCGCCGGGGGCTGGAAGGCCGCGAGCATCGTGTCGGTGTGCCTCAGCCGGGCCACCCAGGGGAAGGTGGCGAGCAGGGTCCGCTCCATGATCCGCTCGCCGAACAGCTCGGGCCCGACGCACACGCCGAACAGGCCGCCCGGCGCGAGCCGATCGGCGACGATCTCGAAGAACTCGTGGGAGAGCAGGGCCGCGGATCCCTCGAACTCGGCCTGGTTCCCGTCGACGCTGATGAAGTCGTAGCGCGTGGAGGTCGCGCGCAGGAAGCGCCGGCCGTCGTCGAGGCGATACCGGACGCCGGGGGGGGTGACCGACGGATGGGCCTCGTTGCGCAGCTGCCGGAGGATGGGCTGGGCCGCGATCACGGAGGGGAGGATCTCGATGCAGTCCACCACCGCGCCACGGCGGGCCGCGATCTCGCAGGTGGCGCCCGTACCGAGGCCGATGACGGCGGCCCGCCTGGCCTTGGGCAGGCAGGAGAGCGGAGCCGCGGCGAGCTGCGGGGCGCCCATGGCACCGGCGATGTGGCGCCCGTCGACCAGGAGGCGCCCGGCCTCCCGGCTGAACGGATCCCTCCCCACCACGGTCACGCTCCCCATGGCGTCCTCCTGGTAGAAGAGCGTCTGGGCCTGGACCACCTCGTCGGTGAAGAGCCGCATGAGGCTCCGCCGGGGCGGGAGGAGCACGGCGGCGGCGGCGAGTCCAAGGATCGCGAGCCGCCGGTACCCGAACCCGGTCCGGATCGCGGCGACCGCGGCCAGGCCGAGGGCCACCACGCCCGCCGCGGCCAGGGATCCGCGTACGCCCAGGAGGGGCAGGCCCACGAACTGGGCGAGCAGGCTGCCCGCGAGGCAGCCCACGGCGTTGACCCCGTACAGACGGCCGACGCCGGACCCGAGGTCGCCGGCCTGCCGGACGAGGAGGGGCAGCAGGAGCCCGGAGGCGACGGCGACGGGCCAGGTGGTGAGCCAGGCCAGCCGGATCGCCGCCACGAGGCCGACGTGCGGGTACTCGAACCACATGGGGTCGATCGGGAGCTCGAGGCGGGCGAGCAACCTCGCGACGGTGGGATCCAGCCGGAACCAGAGGTGCGCGAGGAGGTCGGCCCCCCCGATCCCCAGCCCCATGATCGCGAGGAGCAGGCCCGCCGTCCAGGGTGCCCCCACGCGGGCGACCCAGGGCAACAGGCGACTCCCGAGGCCGAGGCCGAGGAGGTACACCGAGAGGACGACGGAGACCGCGTAGATCGTGGATCCGGAGAAGGGCACCACCGCCCGGACCCAGACCACCTCGAACCAGAGGGAGAGGAAGCCGCTCGCGAGGCCCAGGGCCAGCGGGAGGCGATCGGGGCCGACCCGGGGTCCCGGCGCGACCGCCGGCGGGACGCGGGGATCGTTGCGGGCCGCGAGCAGGGCCGTGGCGCCGAGCGCGAGGTTGGCCAGGCCGAGGATCCGGGTGGAATCCTTCACGCCCAGGAGTTCGAGGAGGACGAAGCCGAGGAGGAGGGCGCCGGCCGAGGCCCCGGCGAGGTTGAGCGCGTAGCCCACCGACAGGCGGTGCCGTGCGCCCGGATCGCGGGCGTCGTGACCCGCGAAGAAGGCCGGAAAGGAGGCGCCCATCAGGAAGGTGGGGGGGAGCAGGCACAGGCACGTCAACCCCACCCGCCAGGCCAGGTCGGCGAGCGGGCTCCAGCGCAGGCCGTACAGGAGGTCGGCGAGGCGATCGACCCACGGCATGGCCGTGCCCAGGGCCAGGGCCGAGACACCGATGCCCACCTCCAGGAGCCCGAAGACCCGGAGCGGCCGCACGCCACGCGGCCGCCACGCCCCGGCGACGAGGTACCCGAGCGCCATCCCGCCCATGAAGGCCCCCACCACCACGCCCACGGCGCCGGCGTCGGCCCCCACGATCAGGCCGAACTGCCGCACCCAGAGCACCTGGTACCCCAGGGCGCAGGCCCCCGACACGAACAGGAGCGCGAGGGTCCAGCGAGGCCGGGAGTCGGGCACTGGGTCGGATCCGTCCGGGTGGTCCGCGGTCCCCGCGACGAGGGGAGGTCGGGCGCCGAGGCCGGCGTGCACGACTCGTAACAGTTCCATGGACCGCAGTCGTCGAAGCGGACGCGCTTCTCCCTCGCAGCCGGCCTACCGGGCGCTCGCCACTGCGGCGCCGAGCCCCGGGACCCGCACCCGGTCCGGGTGCCACGCCCCGGGATCCAGCTCCTGGAAGATGCTGTCCCGCCACTCGAGGTCCCCGAGCCAGGACTCCTCGATCCGGTTGCCCACGATCTGCTCGTACAGCCCGTGGAAGCGGGACAGGTGGTCCCGGGTCCGCTTCTCGGCGTAGGGCACGGAGGTGCCCATGGTCATGATGAACGCCCAGTCGCTGGCCTGGGCGAGGAGCAGCTCGCGGCCCGCCTGCCGGACCGCCCGCCCCAGGACGCCGTCGGCCCTGGGAAAGCGACGGGCCAGTTCCACCATGCGCTCCTCGGCCCGGTGCAGGTGCCGGTAGATCCAGTCGTTCCGCTCGTTGAGCCACACCTCGAAGTAGCCCTTGGCCCCCCAGGAGGAGAGTGCGGGGGTGACCTCCTCGTGAACCGGCGTCC
The DNA here is from genome assembly GCA_041309225.1 of Deltaproteobacteria bacterium. Classification (GTDB taxonomy): domain Bacteria; phylum Myxococcota_A; class UBA796; order UBA796; family JAFGLY01; genus JAFGLY01. The sequence continues at coordinate 6,046 of JBFYZZ010000164.1, forward strand.
GGTCGAGGTATCCGGAAGGGGTGACGAGCTCGAGGTCCTGCTGGTCGCTGGCCGCCTTCCGGAAGAGCGACTCGAGGAAGCGCGGGCCCTCGAACCACCAGTGCCCGAACAGCTCGGCGTCGTAGGGTGCCGTCAGGTGGGGCGGAAAACCCAGAATCCCCCCGAGGTGCCGTACCTGCGCCTGCCGTTGGTGGAGGAAGTGGCCGGCGTGAACGTCGGCCCGCTCGAACGCCCAGGCCGGGACCCAGGGTTCCTTTCGGTCGAGGGGGACCTTCCCGGTGATGCGGTGCAGCTTGAGGCCCACCTGGCGCCGGACGCCGTCGCCGTGGAGACAGGCGCGCACCTCGTCGTAGGGCAGGTCGTAGCCGAGGTCCCGGTAGAACTCCCGGTAGAGCGGATCGCCCGGGTAGCCGGACTCGGCGCTCCAGACCTGGTCCGAGGTCTCGCGGTCCCGGCCGAATGCGGCCACCCCCGAGGGCGTGCAGACCGGTCGGGCGGTCCCGAACCGGGGCCGGGGCGTGCCCTGCAGGATGCCGTGGGACTCGACGCAGAACCACCGGATGCCGGCGCGGGCGAGCAGGACGTCGAGCCCCGGAGCATACGCGCACTCGGGCAGCCAGATGCCCCTCGGCCGGCACCCGAAGTGCTTCACGTAGTTGCGGACCGCGACCTCCACCTGGGCGTACCGGGCCTCGTCGGTGGCCATGAGGGGGAGGAGGCCGTGGGTGGCGGCGCAGGTCGCGATCTCGAGGCGGCCCCGGTCCTGGTACTCCCGCAGGCGGGGGAGGATCCACCCCCCGAGCTCGTCCTCGTAGAGGGTCCGTGTCTCCCCGAGGTCCCAGGCGTACCACGCGGCCGCGTCCTCGAAGGGCGTGCCCCGACGGGCCCGGGCCTGCCGCTCGGCGAGGTCGAGGAGCGCGTGGAGCCGCCGGCGGTAGCGCTCCTGGAGCAGCGGATCGACCAGCATCTCGCAGAGTGGAGGCGTCACCGTGAGGGCGAGGCGGAAGTCGATGCCGTCCCGCCAGAGGCGATCCATCATCCGGAGGAGGGGGAGGTAGGTCTCGGTGATGGCTTCGAAGAGCCAGTCCTCCTCCAGGAAGTCCGGGTGCTCCGGGTGCCGGACGAACGGCAGGTGCGCGTGCAGCAGGAGCGAGAGGCTGCCGGCGGGCTCGGAGGGCATGGATCAGGTCCGCCGCCGGACGAGCGTGCTCGAGGTCGCCTCCGGCCCCGTCTCACCGGGGGCGGCGGGAGGAGCCCCGTCGGGCCGGCGGGCGGCGCGCTGGGGGCCGGTCGTCTCGCGCCTGGGGTCGGGGTGCCTCGGCGGTGGCTCTCGGTCCGGGAACGCGGCAGGCACCTCGACCCAGGACGCGGGGCCCTGCACCAGGGGGGGCTCGGGCAGGGCGGCCGCGAGGTCCACGGTGGCCCAGGGCTCGGCGGGCAGGCCGTGCTGGACGGGGCGCAGCATGACCCGCTCTACGGACACCGAGGCCACGTGGAGGTAGCCGGAGGTGCCCCCATGGCCCACCCGGAAGGCCTGGAGCGTGCGATCCTCGGCGTCCAGGGAGGCGATCTCCCACGCCTCGCCCCCCGTGCCGGGGGGCACCTCCCAGTAGACGTACAGCGTCTCGGGATCGCGGACCATCACGCGGACCCGCGTGCCGGGGTAGCGGTCGGGGAGGACCGCGCCCCGGTCGAGGAAGGTTCCCGCCTCGGAGGGCTCGCGCGCGGGCCCGGGCAGGCCCTCGGCGAGGGCCCGGATCTCCACCTCCCGGGGCAGGCGGGCCGGAGCTGCGGGCTCGCTGGCCACCGGGGCGGACGCGGGGGCGACGATCCGGGTCGCCCTGGCCTTGGGGCTCCCCTTCCTCTTCGGGGTCTTCGGCCTCTTCGGAGCCTTGGGCGTCTTCGGAGCCTTCGGAGCGACATCCGACAGTGCGGACACGAGGGCGTCGCGCGTCATGCGGGCGCGCCCCGGCACGCGACGTTCGGCGGCCAGGCGCCGCAGGGCGGCCAGGGACAGGGTAGCGAGGGTTCGGGGATCCATGGGGTGTCCTCCACGAGGGCCGTCGCCCGTGAGGCGCGGTATGCAGGGATCGTGGCCGACGGGCCGGGTGTGCGCTATCAGCGCATGTCCCCAGCCGATTTCCGCGCTCCGAAGCCGACGCCGGGGGGCGACGTCCGGAAGGGCCGCCACCCTACCCCGTCGCGGCGAGGTGCGCACCTCGACCGATGACCTCAACCCCTACGATACCACCCTCCAGAGTCTCCGCCGGCGAGGACCGTCACCTGGACCCTCGGGTGGTCCACCTCTGGCGCATCCAGGCCCTGGCCGGCAGCGGTCTCCTCGCGCTCGGCGCGCTGGCGGGGATCCTCCTCCTCCTGCCCCGGACGGGCGACGGCGCCTCGGGCCCGATCCTCGCCGGCCTCGCGGCCGCCCTGGTCCTGGTGGGTCTCGCGGTGCGCGTCTTCGTGTGGCCCTCGCTCGCCTGGTCCCGCTTCCGCTGGCGGCTCGGGGAGGACGCCCTGAGGATCCGGCAGGGCGTGCTCTTCCGCCAGGAGACCGCCATCCCGCTCTCCCGCATCCAGCACGTGGACACGCGGGAGGGCCCCCTCGAGCAGCTCTTCGGCCTGGCCCGCGTGCTCGTCTGGACGGCGTCCGGACCCACCCCCGAGGGGGGCATCCCGGGCCTGGAGGCGGCCGAGGCACGGGCGCTCCGCGACGAACTGGCCCACCGCGAGGGGGTCGATGGGGTCTGATCCCGCCGCGGCCCCGCCCTGGCGGCGGCTGCACCCCCTCTCGCCCCTGGTGAACCTGGGGCCGCAGGCGTTGCGCTTCCTGAAGGCGTGGTGGCCCTTCCTGCTGGCCCTGGCCGTCGGATCCAGGCCCGGATTCGTCTGGGTGGACGCGCTCACCCTGGGCCTGTTCGTGCTCTTCCCCGCGATCCGATCCGTGGTCCACTGGGTGGTGCTGCGGTGGCGCATCCGCGACGACCGCCTGGAGATCCGTACCGGCCTGTTCGTCCGTCAGGTACGAATCATCGGGCCCGATCGGATCCAGAATGCGGAGATCGTCCGCCACCCGATCCACCGCCTGGCCGGGGTGGCCGAGGTCCGCCTCGACACCGCCGGGGGCCTGGCAGCGGAGGGCCTCCTCTCCGCCCTGGCGCTCCCGGAGGCCGAGGCGCTGCTCGCGGATCTGGACGCCCTGCGCCGGGCGGCGACCCGTCCGACGGACGCCGTCCCGCTCGACGAGGCCCCCGAGACCCTCCTGCTCGCCCAGTCGCTGCCCGAGGTGCTGGGCCACGGCCTCTCCTCGCTCAGGTCGGGCTCGCTGGTGATCCTGGTCGGCGTGGGGCTGGAGGTGGCCGAGCAGGTGCCCGCCGCCCGTGACGCCTTCCTCGCGGAGGGCCTGCCCCCGCGGCTCCTGGCCGCCGTCCTCCTGGGTTCGTGGGTGCTGGGGATGGGCGTGTCGGCCGGAGCCTCCCTGCTGCGCTGGCACCGGCTCGTGATCCGCTCGTCCGCCGACCGGCTCGTGGTCGAGCACGGGCTCCTCACGCGGCGCCGCGTGACGCTGCCACGCCGGCGCCTGCAGGTGCTCCTCGTCGAAGAGCCGCTCCTGCGCCGGCTGATGGGGTACGCGACCGTCCACGTGGAGACGGCGGCCCTCGCGGTGGGGCCTGACGGCCTCCGGCAGGCCGAGGCCATCCTGCCGATGGTGGACCGGGATCGCCTCCCGGACCTCTGCCGGGAGGTCCTGCCCGACGCCGACCTCGATCCCTGGACCGGTGCGCTGGCCCGCCCCCCCGCCTCCGTCCTGGCCTGGCGGATCGGGTGGATCCTCGTCGGCGGCGGGTTCCTCCTGGCGCCGGCGGCGCTGGTGCTCGGTCCGTGGGTGCTGCTGGCCATGGGCCTCTGGCCCGTCGCGGTGCTGGGTGCGGTCCTCGACTGGGCCTGGCAGGGGTGGGCCGTCTCCGAGCGCGTGCTGGTGGGCCGCCGGGGGTTCTGGAACCGGAGATCGTTCGTGCTCCCGAGGGCGCGGGTCCAGGCGGTCCACGCCATCCAGGGGCCCGTGCTCCGCCTGCTCGGCCTCGCACGCGTGGTGGTGCACGCCGCTGGCTCCACGGTCCTGCTCCCCCCGGTGACCGCCGCCGCCGCGGCGGGCCTGCTGGACGGCGCCGCGCCGGGAGGCACCAGGATACCTTCCCCCTGATCACCCGGGAGGTGACGGATGGCTCCACACCCCGACGCTGCCGCCTTCTGGGATCGCCAGCTCGAGCAGGCGGCCGGCCACGAGCGCGACCTCGCCCGCCGCCACGACCGGATCGGCCTGGCCCTCACCGTGCTGGGGGGCGTCGGATCCGCGGGTCTGGCCCTGGCCATGCAGGCGGCAGGCACCTGGGCGGCCCTGGGCACGCTCGCGGACCTCCTGGTCGCGTTCGGGCTCCTGGTCGCGGCTCTCGCGGCCGGGGTGTCGGGGGTCGGGCTCACGCCCATGGACGGGCGTGGTTGGCGGCCGGGGAGCCTCCCCGCCTGGGTGCGCGATCGCTCCCGCCTCGGCCTCCAGGTCGAAGCGCTGGCAGGGCTCTTCCCCGACCGCGACGACGACTGGCGCTCCACGCTCCGCCGCGCCAGCCGCGTCCGGGACGACCTGCCTGGCAAGATCCGCGCCGCCCTCGAGGCCCGCGAGGGGTCCACGGTCGCCACCTCGCCGGACGCCCGGCGGATCCTCGCGGACTGGCTCGGGGCCGCCCTCCACGCCGACCTCGCCTGGTGGCTCGAACCGGCGGACGACACCCCCGACTCCATCCGGGCGGTGGAGACCCGGATCCGGCTGGTGTTCTGGTTCTGGGCCCAGCGACAGGTAGCCGAGGCCCGTGCCGATGGGATCCGGCTCGCGCTGCGGCTGGGCACCTGGGCCGCCGGGCTTGTCGCGAGCGCGTTCGCCGTCCACCTGCTGGGCTGGTGGATCCTGGCCGTCGTCGTCGGGATCGCGGCCCTGATCCTCCTTCGCCTCCTCCTGGGCCGCACGCGCGACCTCTGACCCCACGCCCCTACGCGGCCTTCACCGCGGAGAACAGGAAGGGCACGGGCTCCCACTGGGGTGATCCGGGAGCCGGGAAGTCGGCGTGGTGCTCCACCACGAGGCCGCGCTCGGCGAGCATGGCCGCCCAGCGCTCCCAGGGCAGGATGGTGGCGTAGCCGCCGTCCGCCCGGCGTGCCGGGTCCGACGAGAACCGCATGGAGAAGCGGAAGGGCGGCACGACCAGACGCCCCAGGAGGCTGCGCCACCGGGGCGGCTCCAGGAAGTCGCCGACCACGAGGCGGCCCCCGCCGCGGAGCACGCGGGCCATGCCCGAGAGCACCGCCGGGACGTCCATGTGATGGAGCGCGTTGGCCGTGATCACGGCGTCGAACGCGTCGTCCGGGAAGGGCATGGCCGTGGCGTCGGCCTCCTGGAGGGTCACGACGCCGTCGAGCCCGGCCTCCTCCACGTTGTGCCGGGCGATCGCGAGCATGTGCGGGTTGGCGTCCACGCCCACGACGCGCACGCCCTCGGGCCAGCGGCGCACCCCCGCGATGGCCAGCGCGCCGGTGCCCACCGCCACCTCCAGCACGCCCGCGCCCGCCGGCGGGATCAGGGCCTCGGCCACGCGGGACAGGTAGTCGTCGTAGGAGATGCACGACATGTGGCCGAACGTCTCCCGGACCGTGGCGTCGTAGGTGGCGGCCCAGCCGTCGAACAGCGTCCGGGCAGCGAGGGTTCGTGCGTCGGTCACCGGGAATCCTCCCCGTTCCTCGGGGGGCGTCCGGCGCGCCCGGCGAGGGCCCGCCCGACGGCGGCGCGCAGCTCCTCGGTCTGGATGGGCTTCTGGACCACCTGCACGACGCCCTCGGGGGTGTCTCCGTCCTCCGTGGGCCAGCCCGTGACCAGGACCACCGTGGTCCCCGGCCAGCGGGAGGCGACCTCTCTGGCGAGCACCTTCCCCGACAGGCCCGGGAGCCCGAGGTCGGCGACCAGGAGGTCGAAGGTACGGGTGGCGCACCGCTCGAGCGCGGCCTCGCCGTCGCGCACCACCGTGGCCCGGAGGCCCATGCCCTCGAGCAGGCCCCCGATGACCTCGCCCACCTCGGGATCGTCCTCCACGACGAGGACCTCGGCGCCGGGCGGCGGCGTGGGCGCCGACATCACGGGCGGCATCTCGGGCAGGTCCTCGGCATGGGGCAGCTGAATGCGGAAGGTGGAGCCCTGCCACGGCTGGCTGGCGACCGTGACGTCGCCGCCGTGGCGTTTGACCACGCCGTAGACCACCGAGAGCCCGAGGCCGCTGCCCTGGAAGCCCTTGGTGGTGAAGAACGGGTCGAACACCCGCTGGCGCACCTCCTCCGTCATGCCCACCCCGGTGTCGGCGACCGTGATCGTCACGCTGTCCCCCTCGATCCGGCTCGCCACCGTGAGGGTGCCGCCCTTGGGCATGGCGTCGATGGCGTTGAGGAGGAGGTTGGTGAAGACGTCCCTCAGGTCGCCCGGGCTCCCGAGCACCCGGCAGCTGGCATCGAGCTGCCGGACGACCTCGATCTTGACGCCGCCCATCTCCTCCCGCTCGCGGCGCTGCCCCTCCACCATGGCCAGGGTGCCCTCGAGCAGCTCGTCGATCTCCAGGGCCCGGTAGTCCCGGTCGGCGTGGGTCCGGGTGAAGGCGAGCAGGCGCTTGACCGTGTCGGTGCCGCCCTGGGCGGAGCGCCTGAGCGCCTGCAGGTGGGTGGTCACCCGCTCGTCGGCGGAGGCCGAGAGGGCGAGCTCGATGCGCCCCTGCAGCGCGGTCAGGAGGTTGTTGAAGTCGTGGGCCACGCCGGCGGCGATCTGGCCCATGGCCTGCAGGCGCTCGGTCTGGACGAGGTGGTCCTGGGTGCTCTTGAGCTCCTGGTACGAGGCCTGCAGCCGGCCATAGAGGCGGGCGTGGTCGATTGCGATGCCCAGCTGGTCGGCGAGCGTGGAGAGCACGGCCATCTCGTCGACGCCCCAGGACTCGCCGGATCGCTTGGGGCCGAGCGCCAGGATCCCCACGATGGTGCCCTTGGCCACGAGGGGGATCAGGACGGCGGCGTCGATCTCGGCGAGGAGGGTCCGCTCCTCCTGGAGGAGGCCCTTGAAGCGGGGGTCGATGTCGAGCAGGGTCGTGTCGAGCGGCGCGAGATCGGCCTGGATGCGCACGACGAGCGGGCTGTCCGTGCCGAGCTCCCAGGTGCGGCCCTGGGTCCGGGGGTAGCCCCGACGCAGGCGCGGGTGGCAGGTGTACCGTTGGCTCTCGAGGAGGAAGAGCGCCTGGCGCGTCACGTGGAGGTGGCGGTCCAGGAGGTCCATGGTGGTGCGGGTCAGCTCCTCGAGGTCGAGCGTCTCCCGGAGCGCGTGGCCCGCGGTGTGGAGCAGCTCCTGGAAGTCGAGCCGCTCGCGGAAGAAGACCCGGTCGGTCCAGCGCTGGACCACGTTGCGCATGAGCAGGATCGCGACGGCGAAGGCCACCGCGAGGGCGACGGCCTGGAAGGACTGCTCGAACCCGGTCCGCTCGGTGACCCCGAGGCCGAGGGCCCAGACCAGCAGGAGGTACGCCGCGGTGACCGCGATGGTGATGCTCGAGTAGACGAACCCGCTGCGCAGCACGAACCGGAGGTCGAGGAGCCGGTGGCGCACGATGGCGTAGACCACCAGGGCGGTCATGACGAGGTTGCCGACGTGATCGAGCGCGTAGACCCCGAGCGCCGGGCTCACGTTGGAGGCCCCTCCGGCCATGAGGATTCCGAGGCCCGCGATGGGGTACCGGATCTTGTTCCGGAAGAAGGGATCGGCGTTCGAGCGGTAGGTCCGGATCAGGTTGTAGAGCGCGAATCCCAGGTAGAGGTAGCCGGACACCAGGACCACGGGCAATGCCGGGCCCGGCTCGTAGCTGAAGTGCTCGGGCGTGACGGTGACCGACTGGACCACGAGCCCGGCGATGTCGAGCCCCGCCAGCGCCAGGAAGAGGAGGTACCCCACGATCACCCACACACCCTGCCGCCGGATGCCGAGGAACTCCAGGGTGAAGTGGAAGAACGTGAAGAAGATCCAGGCCATTCCCAGGATCATGACCCGGTTCCAGGCCACGGCCCGGTCCGGGTCCAGGAACATCATGAGCGCCGCGGCGTTCCAGACGAGGGACCCCAGCACGCAGGCCAGGAAGACCCGACCCGCCCCGCCCCGGGCGCCGCCCAGGAGCAGGACCAGCACCAGCACGAAGGTGCAGACCGTGGAGCAGGCGATGATCAGGAGGACGATGTTGGCCTGGGACACGGTCGGAGCCTCCGTGGGTCAGCCTCGCCGCGGCGCCGGAGGACCGGCGCCGGGGGCGGATCCGGCCACGCCCCGCCGGGCCTCGGCGATCGCGAGGAGGGCGTCGAGGGCAGTCGGGGGCGGGTTCACGTGGGCGGGTTTGAGGTGGGCCGGCTCCGCCCCGGCGGCGATGCGCTCCGCCATGTAGGCGGCGAAGGACCCGGAGGGGATCAGGGTGAGGCGCAGCGCCTCCCGGCGGGTGATCTCCTCGAGATCGCGGAAGTCGGCATCCCGCTCGCGCAGGTTCGCGCGGATGCGCGCCTCGAGCAGGTCGGGATCGGCCACCGGGTCCCGAGGCTCCAGGTACAGGTGGAGCACCGTCCGGTCGTTCTCGCGCTCCTTGCTGACGGTCCAGTCGTTGTACCGGACCCCGCCCGCCTCCACGGCCTGCCAGATCACCTGCTCGGTGAGGCGCGTGAAGCCTCCGAGATCGATGACATCGTCGCAGCGGGAGAAGAAGCGCATCTGGGGGATGTCGATGCCGAGCCGGTCATTGCGCCGGGAAGTGATGCGGATCATATCGCCCACCCGGTACCGGGTGAACGGCCCCCCCAAGTTCGTGACCACCACCTCGTACTTCTGGCCCGGCTCCACGTCCCGCAGCAGCACCGACTGGGGCGCGTGGCGCGGGTCCGCCCGGGCGCGGAGGTGCTCGTCCTCGGGGATGAACTCGAGGAAGTTGTTGTCCGGGACGAAGGTCATGCCCTCGCGGTCCCAGGTCTGGTAGGCCACCCACCAGACCTCGGTGCCGCCATACAGCTCGAGGGGCTCCCGGCCCCAGTACTCCAGGATCTTCTGGCGGTAGATCTCGGTGTCCATCCCCACGGTGAGGATGGCCTTCACGTCCCAGAGATCCTTGGGGTAGAGCGGCCGCCGGGCCATCCTCGCCCGCAGGATGCCCCGCAGCACCCGCGCGACGACCGCCGGCTTCAAGGTGCGCTTCCGCCCGCTGCTCCGCCCCTCGGCGAACTGCTCCCCGATGCGCGCCAGGATGCTGGAGATCCCGATGAACGAGTCGATCCCCTCGCTCATGGCCAGCTCGAACGCCCGGCCGATCCGCTGGTCGAACGCCAGGGACTCGGCCTCCTCCGCCGGCGGGACCAGCCGGAACGGGAACTCCGAGAGCAGGCTGTGGACCAGGCAGCCCAGGCCGAGCGGCGGCGGGCCCATGAAGTAGAGGACGTTGTCGCCCTCGTGGAAGGGTACGTCGTACCGTTCCCGGGCTCCCGCGAAGATGAACGCCCCGAGCGTGCTCGGTCCCGCCTTCTCCCAGCCCCGCCGGAAGATCGGCGCCCACTTGGCCGCGTACTCCCCGCTCCGCCCCGACGTCCGGATCCAGAGGAGCGGCTCCTCGGGGAGCACGTCCGAGCGCTTCTCGAGGAAGTACGGGGCGTAGTCGGCGTACGTGGTGTACGGGACCGTGGCCCGGAACTCCTCCACCGTCTCCGGAGGCCGGTCCCCCAGGATCCGCTTCCCCAGCTCGCAGCCGTGGAACCACCGCACCTGCTCCAGGAGCAGGCGCTCCTGGATGTCCATGAACTCCTTGAGCGACAGGTCGATGAACCCGCAGTACCGGTCCCAGATCTCCTGCGTGCGCCCGGACCGGAGCAGGTCGAGGCTGCGGCTCACGCGCCCTCCCTTCGGCCCAGCGTCGCCAGCGCCCGGCGCAGGCTCGACGGCGTGGGGACCACCATGGGCGTGGAACGCCGGTACGAGGGATAGTCCGGGAACTGGGCGGGGAAGACCGCGGCCTCCTCCCAGGCGACGTAGGCCACGTCGAGGCCGATCCAGAGCGGGAGCGCCACGACCAGCGTGCCCGACCCGGTGGCCAGGAGGAGGCCCAGGAGCATCAGGCCGTACCAGAGCACCCCGGGGTGGCGGACCAGCGCGTACGTGCCGGTGGTGACGAGCCGGGAGCCGGGTTCCGTCCGGGCCCAGGACGCCGTGAACGGGATCTCCAGGGCGAAGGACCAGAGGAGGAGGATCCCGGCGACCGTGGCCAGCAGCGTGCCGCCCACCCGGGCCTCGACGCCGGGCGTCCACGCCGCCGGCGCCAGGGCCGCGGCCGGCACGGCCCAGGCGTGGAGCAGGGCCACGCCGGCCCACCCGGCGGCCTTTATTCCGGGAATGCGCTTCAATCCTCCAATCTCTGCCAACGCCGCCGGCAGGTAGGCCACGGCGCCCGCAGCGAGGGGCCCGGCCGCCACCTCGAAGTACGGGGTCATGGTGTGGGCGCGGGCTCCCCGCGGGAACGCCGCGCGACAGCGCTCGGGCGTGGGCTCGGGGGACGACGACGCAATGGCGGCTCCAGGACAGGACATCGGGCGCCTCGTCTGGGCGTCCGACAGGCGGCTTCAGTGCAAGGCCGTCCTAACACGGGGACGTCCTCGGGCTCGGCGACGTGCGTTCGCCGGGTGGCCGGCGAGAAAAGGCGCGGTACATGACGGAGGCGTGCCCCGGGGTGCCCCATGACGCAGCCCTTCCACGAGGCGTTCCAGCTCCGACGTGCGGTGGATCATGGTTGGGCGGCCTTCAAGGCCGCTCCGGCCCCGCTCATCGTCGGTGCGATCCTCATGCAGTGCAGCGAGGGAGGAGGAGGCGGCACCGGCAACTGGGGATCGGCCCTCCAGGATCGGGGCGAGGCGGACCCGGGGGGCTCGGCCGCCCTCGCACCCCGCCTCCTCGGGGCCGGACGGGAGGCCTGGTGCCGCGCCTCGGACGCACTCGGGGACCTCTTCGGCGACCTGTCCGACGCCCTCGGCGGGCAGGACACCACGGTGGTCGCGGCCGTCGTGGCGGTCGCCGTGGTCCTCGGCCTCGTGTGCGTGCTCGCCCTCTTCGCCTTCCGGTGCTGGATCGAGCCCGGGTGGTACCGCCTGCAGCGCGAGGTGCTCGAGACCGGCACCGGCCGGTTCGAGACGCTCTTCGGCGCCTGGGACGCCATCCTCCGGCTGGCCGGCTGGAAGCTCCTGGCGGGCCTGATCACCCTGGGGACCGTCCTCCTGGCCGCCATCCCGGGCGGCGCCTGCCTGGCCCTCGGCCTCGTGCGCGACCAGGTCCCCCTGGCCGTCACCGGTGGCGTGCTGGCCGCGCTGTTCGTGATCCCGGCGTTCTGGTACGTGGGCCTCGGCCTCTGGTTCGGGCCCCGCCTCGTCGCGCTCGAGGGCGCCCGGGCGGTCGAGGCCCTCGAGCGCTCCTGGGATCTGGCCCGGGGCCACCGGTGGCGGCTCTGGTGGTTCGTCCTGGTCCTGGTCCTGCTCCAGGTCTCCGGGATGTGCCTCCTCTGCATCGGCATCCTGGTGACCCGTCCCGTGGCGGAGACGGGCGCCACCGGCGCCTTCCTGCTCCTCGTGCGTCCCCGGGAGGAGACGGACGGCTTCTGGTGCCGGCGGACACGCCCCGACCCGGGCGAACGCGCCCTGCCTCCCGCGCCGTCTCCGGAACCCCCGGGACCACCCGCGTAGCCCGTGCACGGACTCGCCTCCCTCGTCCGCAGCGTCGTCGAGATCCTCCGGGACACGCTTCCCCCCTGGGTCATCCTCCTCGCGGCATCGGTGGTTCTCGTGGGGGTCCTCCCGTCCTACCTCAGGGGCCAGCGGCGGGCGCTGGCCCGGCGGCGGATCTCCGCCATGGCCGGGGTCCCGCAGCCCGAGGCGGATCGGCTGGAGGCGGAGGCCTTCCGGCTCGTGGGCTCGGACCCGGACGGCCTCGTGGTGCTCGCCGAGGAGGCGACCCGGCACGGACGCGAGGCCGTGGCCCGGCGCGCCATCGACAGCCTCGCGGCGACGGGCCGCCGCCCCGCCCAGGTCGTGCGCCTGGCGCGAGGGCTCTCGGGACCGGATCCCCGCCTGCCCGAGGAGGAGGCCCTCGCCATCGACCGCCTCCTCGCGGCGGGGCTCGCCGACGCGGCCCGGCGCCGGCTCGACCGGGCCCGGGCCCGCTGGCCCGACCTGCCCGACTGGGAGGCCTTCGAGGTCCGGCTGCCGCCTGAGGGCGAGGGCGCTACCGGTCCAGGGTCTCCCGGACCGCGTTGAGCGGCCCGTGCCTATCGCCCCGTCCCCTCCCCGGCCGACGGCCCCAGGCGGTCGGCCACGTCGTCAGCCCGCTGGCCCTCGAGGGCCGCCTTCAGGTCGCGCTCGATCCGACGCTGGGCGAAGGGGGCCGTGATCTCGTCCAGCCGCTTGTTGAGCGCCTCGATCCGGCCTCGATCGGCGGGCGGGACGGCACCGGATCCGCCATCGCCGACGGCCGCCTTCAGGTCGGCCGCCACGGCCCGGATCCGGTCGCCCTCCCCGGGCAGCAGCAGGTCGGGATCGGCGGCCAGGGCCTTGTCCACCGCGAGCAGGATCTGCTCGGCCTGCACGCGCGCCTCCACGAACATCCGCTGATCCACGTCGTGCTCGACGGCGTCGATGGCCTCCTCGAGCATGCGCTCGATCTCGTCGTCGTCCAGCCCATGGGAGGGCACCACGTCCACCCCGGCCTCCACGCCGGTGAGCCGCTCCTTCGCGGACACGTGGAGGATGCCGTCGGCATCGACGAGGAACTCCACCCGAATCCGGGGGATGCCCGCCGGCAGGGGGGGCAGCCCCCGGAGCCGGAACCGCGCGAGGCTGCGGCAGTCCCTGGCCATCTCGCGCTCGCCCTGGAGCACGTGGATCTCGACCGCCGTCTGGCCGTCCACGTGGGTGGTGAACGTCTGGCTCGCCTGAGCGGGGATGGGGGAGACCCTGGGGATGATGCGCTCCACCACGCCCCCCATGACCTCGATCCCGAGGGAGAGCGGCAGCACGTCGAGCAGGAGGAGGTCCTCGGCGTGGGTCGACCCTCCCCCGAGCAGGTCGGCCTGCAGGGCGGCCCCGAGCGCCACGACCTCGTCGGGATCGAGGTCGCACAGGGGTTCCATCCCGAAGAGGGCCCGCACGTGGGCGCGAACCATCGGGGCGCGGGTGGCACCGCCCACGAGCACCACGCCGTCGATCACCGCCCCCTCGCGCCCGGCGTCGGCGAGGGCCCGCCGGCAGGCCTCTCCCGTGCGCTCCACGAGGTCGCGGCAGGCGTCCTCGAACGCGGCGCGAGGGATGGTCGCCTCCACGTGCCCGGCCTCGAGGTCCACTTCGACGCGGGCCTCGGCGGCCTCGGTGAGCGCGTGCTTGGCCGCCCGGGCCGCGGCCCGGATCCGGCGTGCATCGCCCGGCGACAGGATGTCGCGATCCAGGCCTGCCGCGGCGAGGGCGAGGCCCGCGAGCCGCTCATCCATGTCGTCGCCGCCCAGGTGCGTGTCGCCGGCGGTCGAGATGACCTGGAAGATGCCGTCCTGGAGGGCCAGGATGGAGATGTCGAACGTGCCGCCGCCGAGGTCGTAGACCGCGTAGGTGCCGCGCCGGGCGCGTTCGAGCCCGTAGGCGATGGCGGCGGCGGTGGGCTCGTTGAGCAGGCGGAGCACGTCGAGCCCGGCCAGCCGGGCGGCGTCGCGGGTGGCCTGGCGCTGGCCGTCGTCGAACCAGGCGGGCACCGTGACCACGGCGCCGTCCACCTTGCCGAGCAGCGCGTCGTGGGCGCGGGCTCGCAGGGCGCGGAGGATCTCCGCGGAGATCTCCACGGGGGTCACGGCGCGTTCCCCGATCCGGAACCGCACCACCCGGCCATCGCCCGGAGCCCGGGCCTGCCGGAAGCGCGCGAGCTCGGGCTCCGCCTCGTCCTCCGAGCGCCCCATCAGGCGCTTGACGCTCGTGAAGGTCCGCTCGGGGTGCTGCGACGCCTCCTCGAGGGCCCGCCAGCCCACCACCGCGCCCTCGGGGTCGTACCGGACGGCGGAGGGCAGGAGCGTGCGGCCCGCCTCGTCGGCCAGGCAGCGCGGCTGGCCGGCGATGACGGCGGCCACGAGCGAGTGGGTGGTCCCCAGGTCGATGCCGATGTTCACGGTCTCCTCCGCGCGATCAGGCGGCCCGGAAGGCGTCGAGGTAACGGATGTGGGCCAGGATCCCCTCCACCCGGTCCAGGTCGCCGCGGCCCTCCTCCCAGGCTTCGAACACGGCGTGGAGGTCGGCGTCGAGCGCGTCGCAGAGCGCCCCGGCCTCGCTCGCGACGGCGGGATCGCCCGCCTCGGCGCGGGCCCGCCACTCGAACACGCGGTCGAGGAAGCCGGGCTCCAGGGGGGGACCGCCGGCCTCTGCGGGCGCGGCCCGGCCGGTGGCGAGGTAGGCCGCCCGGCGCCGCGTATCGCCGAGGACGCGCCGCGCCTCGTTCACGATGGCCGTCCATTGGAGGGCCATGCGGCGCTCCACGGCCGAGGCGCCCGTGTGGCGGTCAGGGTGGACCTGGCGGGAGCGCTCCTTCCAGGCGGCGTCCAGGGTACCAGGATCGAGACGGAACCGGCGGGCCAGGCCGAGCACGGCAAAGAGGTCCGGATCCTGCGGTGGCGGCTGCACCGCCCTGCACCCGGTGCACACCGCGCCCCCCACCCGCTCCCGGCATCGCCAGCAGGTCACGGATCCCCCCTACACGGAGAACGACTCGCCGCAGGAGCAGGTGGTCTGGGCCAGGGGATTGCGAAACTCGAAGCTGGCGTGCATGAGGTCGCTCACCCAGTCCACCACCGTGCCGTTCATGTACAGGTACGACTTGCGGTCCACGCAGACCCGGAGGTCGGGCGCGGCGTCGAACACCTTGTCTCCCGGCTGGGCCGCGGGCACGAGGTCGACGAAGTAGTTGAGCCCGTTGCACCCGCCCGACCGCACCCCGACGCGCAGAAGGTCGTCCGGGCTCTGCCGCATGCGCTTGAGCTCGCGGATCCGAGCCAGGGCTGCCTCGGTGAGGGTGATGGCCATCAGCGTCCCTCCTGCGGTGCCGGGGCGATGGCGGCGGCCGCGGCGGCCTCGGCCCGCTTGCGCTGGTAGTCGGCCACCGCCGCCTTGATGGCGTCCTCGGCCAGAACCGAGCAGTGGATCTTCACCGGGGGCAGCGCCAGCTCCTCGGCAATCTCGCTGTTGCGGATGGCGAGCGCCTCGGCCACCGAGCGGCCCTTGACCATCTCGGTGACCAGGCTGGACGACGCGATCGCGGAGCCGCAACCGAAGGTCTTGAACCTGGCGTCCTCGATGACGCCGTCGTCGTTGATCCGGAGCTGCAGCTTCATCACGTCGCCGCACGCGGGGGCACCCACGAGGCCCGTCCCGACGCTCGCGTCGGCCGGGTCGAGCGACCCGATGTTGCGGGGGTGGGTGAAGTGCTCCATGAGCTTGTCGGAGTAGGGCATGGGGGATCCTCAAGCGTGCCAGCGCACCGAGCCGATGTCGATGCCCTGGCGCGCCATCTCGTACAGGGGGGACATCTCGCGGAGCTGGGTCACCTTCTCGACGAAGCGGTCCACGACGTAGTCCACCTCCTCCACCGTGTTCGAGCGGCCGAGGCCGAAGCGGATGGAGGAGTGGGCGACCTCCGCGGGGATGCCCATGGCCCGCAGCACGTATGACGGCTCCAGGCTCGCCGAGGTGCAGGCCGAGCCGCTGGACACCGCCACGTCGCGGACCGCCATCATGAGGGCCTCACCCTCCACGAAGGCGAAGGAGACGTTGAGGTTGTTGGGCAGGCGGTGCTCCGTGGAGCCGTTGAGCCGCACGTCGGCGAGCCGCGTGGACAGGCCCTCCCAGAGGCGATCTCGGAGCGTGCGGACCCGCGCGATCTCGACGCCGTCGGCGAGGTCGCGGCGGGCGATCTCCGCCGCTGCGCCGAAGCCCACGATCTGGTGGACCGGCAGGGTGCCGGAGCGCATGCCGCGCTCGTGGCCGCCGCCGTGGATGAGGGGATCGAGGCGGACCCGCGGGCGGCCGCGGCGGACGTAGATCGCGCCGATGCCCTTGGGACCGTACATCTTGTGGGCGGAGAGGCTGACGAGATCGGCGTTCGCGCTCGCCACGTCGAAGGGCACGCGGCCGAGGCCCTGGACGGCGTCGGTGTGGAAGAGCACGCCGCGCTCGTGGCAGAGCGCGCCGATGGCCGCGACCGGCTGCACCGTGCCTACCTCGTTGTTGGCGAGCATGACCGACACGAACGTGGTGGCGGGGCGGAGCGCGGCCTCCACGGCGGCCACCTCGACCAGGCCCTCGCGGGTGACGGGCAGCCGGGTGACCTCGAACCCCTCGGCCTCGAGCGCGTAGGCGGAGTCGAGCACCGCCTTGTGCTCGATGGAGGACACCACGACGTGGTTGCCCTTCTCGCGCTGGTAGCGGGCCACGCCCTTGACCGCGAGGTTGTCGGACTCCGTGGCGCCCGACGTGAAGAGGATCTCGCGAGGGTCCGCCCCGACGAGGGCCGCCACCTGCTCGCGCGCCCGCTCCACCGCCGCCTCGGCCTGCCACCCGAAGGTGTGGCTCCGGCTCGCGGCGTTGCCGAACGCCTCGCGGAGGTACGGCAGCATGGCCTCGAGCACCTGCGGATGGACCGGCGTGGTGGCGTGGTGGTCCATGTAGATGGGGGTGTGGACGGTCATCTCGTCACTCGGTGCGCGTGGGCTCGTGGATGGCCGCCACGAGCGGCGGGGGCGGGGTGCCCTGGCGAGCCCCCGCGCAGGCGCGGCAGGTGCCGAGGTCCGTGCCGGGGGTGCACTCCGTGCAGACGCCCAGGTACTCGAGGCTCTCCTGGAGCTCCCGCTCGAGCGAGCGCAGGCGCGCGATCGCGGCGCGCGTCTCCTTGAGCTTCTCCCGGTAGAACGCGCGGAGGCCCGCCATGGTGGCCGGAGCCGACTCCTCGTCGCGGAGGCGGTCGAGGAACTCGCCGATCTCGGCCAGCGAGAAGCCCAGCTCCTTGAGGCGCTCGATCCAGTGGATCCGGGCCGGGGCGTCGCGACCGTAGAGGCGGAATCCGCCCCGGGTGCGCTCCACCGGCCGGAGCAGCCCCAGCTCCTCGTAGAAATGGAGCGTGCGGATGGTCTTGCCCGTACGGCGCGCGAGCTCGCCGATGCGGTGGCGCTGGCCGACGTCGGCGTGGGAGCGCGGAGCGTCGGGATCGAAGGGCGGGAGCAGGGTCAACCGTACCCTCACGTAAAGGTCAGAGTCTGCGCACATGGGTAGCCACGTTCGCGCGCGGTGTCAACAGCCCGCGGTTACCAGGAGTCCCCGGTCCGCCGCATGCCCGTCCCCCCCGCCCCGCCCCGCCCGCGCCTTCCCGCCTCGGGGCCCGAGCGCGAGCGCCTGCGGGCGACGGGCCAGTTCTGGACGCCGGCCTGGGTGGCCGAGGCGATGGCGACCTATGTCCTGGCGGCGGGGGCCACCCGGGCGTTCGACCCGGCGGTGGGGGACGGAGCGTTCTTCCGCGCGCTCCGCGCCGTGGCCCGCGGGCGCGCCTTGGATCTCGCGGGCCGGGAGGTGGACCCCGCCGTCCTGGCGGCGGCCGAGGCCGCGGGCGTGCCGCGCGCGGACCTCGCCGCGGTCGAGCTCAAGGACTTCGTGCTCGATCCGCCCGGACCGCTCGAGGCCGTCGTGGCCAACCCGCCGTACCTGAGGCACCACCGCATCCCTCCCGGCGTGAAGCACGACCTCGGGGCGTTCGGCCGCTCGGTCCTGGGCCGCTCCCTCGACGCCCGGACGGGCCTCCACGTCTTCTTCCTGCTGCGCACCCTCACGCTCCTCGTGGAGGGTGGACGGCTGGCGTTCATCGTCCCGGCGGACACCGTGGAGGGGCTCGGTTCCGGACCCCTGTGGGCGTGGGTCTCCGTGCGGTTCGCCCTCGACGCGGTGGTCACCTTCGCCCCCGAGGCTACCCCGTTCCCGGGGGTGGACACCAACGCCGTGGTCCTGCTCGTGCGGCGCGCGTCACCGGCCCGGACGGTCCGCTGGGCCCGCTGCATGAGGGCCGGGACGCCCGACCTCGGGGCATGGATCCGGGCGGGCTTCCGTGACGCGGGAGGCGACCTCGACGTCCACGAGCGGGACCTCGAGGAGGCCCTGGCCACCGGCCTCTCCCGGCCGCCCCCGACCGCGCCGCCCACCCGGTACGTCCTGGGGGACTACGCCCGGGTCGTCCGGGGGATCGCCACCGGGGACAACGCCTTCTTCTTCCTCACCCGGGCCGGGGCGCGGGCTCTGGGCATCCCGGAGGCGTATCTCCGGCCGGCCATCGGGCGGACGCGGGACCTCCCGGGCGAGCGGAAGGCCGTCACCGCCGGGACGCTCGACGCCCTGGACGCCGCGGGCCGACCCACCCTCCTCCTGTCCCTCGACGGACGCCCGGTCGAGGCGCTCCCCCCACCCGTGCGGGCCTGGCTGGAGGAGGGGGTCCGCCGGGGCGTGCCCGAGCGGCCCCTCGTCGCGGCGACGCGGCGGCCCTGGTACCGGATGGAGGTGCGGGAGCCGCCGCCCCTCCTGTTCGCCTACCTCGGACGCCGGCACGCCCGATTCGTGCGCAACGAGGCTGGGGTCGTGCCCCTGACGGGCTTCCTGTGCGTCTACCCCCACGCGTCGGATCCGGCGTCCCTCGGGGCGCTGTGGCGGGTGCTGGCCCATCCGGCGACGGAGGCCAACCTCGCCCGGGTGGGCAAGTCCTACGGAAAGGGCGCGATCAAGGTGGAGCCCCGGGCGCTGGAACGCCTGCCCCTGCCGGATGCGGTGGTGGAGGTGGCAGGGCTGCCCGCCCCGGTCCCTCCGGCGCCCGGTCCCCGAGCGCGACGCACGGCGAGGCGTCGGATCCTTCCCCGGACGGGGTGATCTCGGTCCACCCGTACCAGGTGCGGCGCTCGGCCAGCACGGGATCCAGGGCCTCCATCCAGTCCTCCGCACCCGACTCGACGGCGCCGGTACTGCAGCGCTCGGTCCCGGACAGGGGCGCCACCAGCGCGCCCCCGCCGGCGGCCAGGCTCGTCAGGACGCGCTCCGCGCAGGCCCTCGGGCCGCCGGGGCAGCAGGACGCGTCGAGGAGGGCGAACCGGAGGTCGGGCCGCCGGGCGGCGATGGGCCCGTACAGGTGCCAGACGCGGTCGTCGCGCAGCGGGAGGGCGAGCACCGCCGCCCCCGGCGGGAGGCGGCCGGCGAGGTCGTCCGCGATCCGTTCCAGTTCCAGGGCGCCGCACACGCTGGCGTCGCGCCAGAGGGCCTCCTGGCGGACGTCCCGGGCCCACCCGGCCAGCAGGGCACGCGGAGGCGCGGCCCCCTCCTGGTCCGCGCGCACGTTGGCCACGCCGTCCCAGCAGGCGAGGACGCCGGCCACGAGGACGGTGAGCCCGAGCGAGAGGGGGAGGCCCTCGATGAGCGTCCCGGGCCGAATCGTGGCCGGCTCGGTGCCCGGCTGCCGCCGGCGGGCGGGCACGAGCACGATGCCCGCGAGCACGACCCAGCCCGCCAGCGACGGGGCGAGGTGGCGCGGCATGAGCCGATCGCCCCGCATGCCGGCCGGCAGCAGGAGGGCGAGGAGGCCCAGGAGGAGGAGCGTCACCCGGAGGCCCCGGCGCGGCCCCGGCAGGAACGCGCCGACCAGGGCCAGGGCGGTGAGCAGGGGGAGCTCGGTCCAGCTCGCCTCGGTCACCACGCGGGCGAGGGTACGGAATCCCAGGGCCGCGAACGCCACGGGCCCGCCGGGCCCGCCGGCGAGCGGGTGGGGGCCCAGGAAGGGCGCCGCCAGGACCGCCCCGAGGAGGAGGCCCAACCCCAGCCAGGGCAGCGAGCGCCGGCCACCGAGCAGCGGCACGGCCAGGAGGAGGAGCCCGGCGGGGAGCGCCACGGGCTTCGCCGCGGCGGAGAGCCCGACGAGCAGGCATCCGGCCAGGAGGCGGATCGGCCCCCCGGCCACCCGCACGCCCGCGCCTTCGAGGAGGAGGCCCACCCGGACCGCCCCCACGTAGGCCGACCCCAGGCGGGCCGCGGCCACCCGACCGGCTCCGCTCCACGCGAGCGCGAGCCCGGTCCAGGCCAGGGCCAGGGCCAGGGCGTCGCCACCGCGCAGCAGGCTGCCCTCCACCAGCAGGGGGCAGGCGGCCGCGACGC
>JBFYZZ010000165.1:0-12509 GCA_041309225.1 Deltaproteobacteria bacterium
ACGTCGCCGTAGGTTCCCGTGCCGGGGTCCACTTCGATGCCGGCCAGGATGCCCGCCTCGTTGTAGGAGGACCGCGCCGTCCAGCCCTCGGGCCACGTGACCTCCGTGGGACGACCGGCCGCGTCGTAGGTCGTCGTGACTTCGACCGTGGTGGTGTCGGTGAGGTCGTCGAGTTCGAGCCAGTCGGTGACGGAACCCCGGTCGGTCTCGGGCACGTCTGGGTCCCAGGCGTCGCCTTCCGTCCAGAAGTCGGAGGTCGCATCGTCCCAGTCCCGGCTGCTGCCGTCCTTTACGGACCAGAAGCGATGCGAGGTCCGGGTGACGAGACCCCGCCAGTCGTACTCGAAGTAGCGAAGCCCGTCAGCGTCCCGCTCCTCCTCCACGCGGCCGCAGAGGTTCTTCGCCTGCCAGTCCGAGAGGTCGGGGTGCCCCGAGTCGTAGTCGACGTAGGTCCACTTCCGCCGGAGCTTCGCGCCGCTGCCGTCGTCGCTGTGCTCGGTCAGGGGACGGTTCAGGGTGTCGAAGACGCGATCCGCCTCGATGCCGCGGGCATCGATGTCCCAGATGGGATTGCCGACGGCGTCGGGGAGGCTGTAGCGCTGGCCGAGGGCGGTGGTGTGGTTCGAGCCGAGGCGGCGGCCCGCATGGTCGTAGGCGAAAGTCCAGGTGGCGGAGGCGAGGCCCCTTGCGTCCCAGACCTCGGTGATCCGATCGGCGAGGTCCAGCACCGAGCGGTTGACGTGGACGTCAGCGGAGGACGTGCTCTTGTGGGTGATGCCTGCCGTGTCGATGGACTGGAGCCAGCCGGCCCAGGGGATTCCCGCCTGGAGCCGGGAGGCACGAAGGACGTCCGGCGCCATGTGGCGGGAGAAGAGCGTGCCCTGGTCGAACCTGGTCGTGGTGGCGCCCATGGTGTGGGTGAACAGTCCGGCCCGGAGGCCCTCGGTAGTGGTGCACCTACCGAGTGGTTTCACGGGATCCCCCGGGCAGCCTTCCAGGCTCGGCCAGCCGCGGTCAACCGATACCGTTGCTTGCTGCTACGCGGCTTGTCCGGGTGGGTCATCTCCATGAGGCCGGCTTCGAGGGCGGGTTGGAGGTACATGTAGAGGAATGTGGGTCTGTGGGCGAGTCCGAGAAGTGCCATGATCTCTGTAGCAGCGGCTGGTTCCTCCCCCATGATCGAGACCAGTCTCTCAACTTGTTCGGCGACTTGTTCGGTAACTTGTTCGCTCGCTGCAACCCCCGCAGCCGGATGCACCGGCAGCCTCACCAGGAAGTAGCTGTGGTCCTCGTCGAACTCGAACTCCGGTGGAGGAGAGCCGTTGCTGGACATGGCTCGCAGGATCTTCGGGATGCCCGTGCCACGGCCCTCGGTGAGGTCCAACTCCTTCAGGAACTCGCCGATGCGCCTGTTGCGATAGCGTCGCGGGTCGGCGTGGCCGGCACGGAGCTGCTCCAACTTCACCGAGCGGTCGGGCCCGGGGTAGCTCAGCACCACCAGCTCTTCAGGCGTGATCCGCACCTCCACGGGCTCGCGGACATCGTAGCCGCGGTGGTAGACCGCGTTGACCACCGCCTCCTCGATGGCGTCGAAGGGGAAGTTCTCCACTCGCGTGGACTCGGGGCGGCCAGCGTGCTTGGTGACCGTCTCGGCCAGGTAGTTTCGGCGGATGTAGTCCAGGGCCTCCCGGGTCATGCGCGGTAGCGGTCCACGAAAGACCTTCTCGGTGAAGCGGTCGCCACCCGGCCCATCGGGGAACCAGACCACGTCGATCTGGGTGACGGGGAAGTAGCGCCAGGGTTCGGGGTGGAAGAAGAGCAGGCCCACGTTGAGGGGGAAGGGTGCCTCGCTGGTGCCGCCCACGATGTGCATCTGTCGGCCCAACTCCACCAGCGGGAGACCGGGCGCCGCATCTGCCAGGCTACTTCCTACCTCGCGCAGGAACGCCACCATCAGCTCGGGTGAGAGATCCTCCACCCGTGCGGACAGGTTCAGGCGGTCGTCGAAGGGAACCGTGGCGGCGAGACCGAGAAGCTCTGTCTCGTCGCCGCCGCGGGCTCGGACCGTGCTCGAGCCCTTGCGAATGAACCAGGCGTAGTCGCGGCTGTCCCGGGCCAGCGAGGTGCGGGCGCGGTAGGGGCGGGTCTGGCCACCGGGGGCCCAGAGGACCAGGATGTGGCGCCCCTCGATCTCGTAGGGCACGGCGATGGGGTGGTAGGGTGGCTGGATGGCGCTGTTGCCCAGGTTCAGCAGTTCCTTCTGGATGGCGTCGATGCGGGCTGGGTCGAGCCCCACCGGCGGCAGCACCGGGCGTCCGCCCACCTCGGCCACGCCCAGCACCAGGTAGCCGCCGCCCAGGTTGTGGAAGTCGTTGGCGAAGGCGCACAGCGTGTGGAGAACCTGGAGCGGGTTCCAGCCGACCTTGAACTCCAGGCGTTCCCACTCGACCTTCTGGCCGTGGAGCAGGGCGTGGATGTCGAGGGGGAGGGCCGGGGTCATGGCCATCAGCTAACAACAGCGCCATGGGGCTGGAAGGAGGCGCACAGGTTCTGGCGAGGTCGGCCCGGCTCTCCGTCCGGGTGCCATCGTCGGTCAAGAGGAGCGCGAGCGGCTGGAGGCCCGCATCGCCGATCTGGACCGCCGCATCCGCCTGGCGGGGATGCAGGTGATGGACGGGGTGCTGACCACCGAGGACGCCAGGGCTATCAACGCACCCCTCATCGTCCAGCGCGAGGAGGCCCAGCTCCGCCTGACCAGCCTCCCGGCCGCGAGGGCGATGCCGGGCGTGGACGAGATCGGATCCCACCCGCTTCCGCGAGGCCGTGCTGCTGGCCTGGCACGACCGACCCCTGGAGGACCGCCGGGAAGCCCTGGACAAGCTGCTCGGCGAGGTGCGCCTGTCACCGGGCGGGGTGCAGATCCGCTACGGGCTCGGCGGCCATCATTCCCATGACCCCCCTGGCCCGCCGTACGCCCCCATGTCGTTCCGGGATCCGTCGGTGTCGTAGTAGGTCGAGGACGGGTTGCCGGCGTCCACGCAGATGGAGGTGGCCGAGAGCGTCCAGTCGTCGTCGGTGGGATCGCCGTCGTCCGTGACGTCGGTGAAGTCGGGCTCCCAGGAGATGTTGCCCATGCTCCCCGTGGGGTTGGTGACCCCCGAGTACTCGCCGCCGGCGTTCCCGTAGACGTCGTTGTAGAGGCCGCTGAACGTGGCCGTGGAGTCACCGTAGACGCCCTCGCCGGTGGCGGCACCGTAGACGATGGTGTTCATGACCGACCCGGTGGAGGTGCCGTGCAGGTAGAGGCCTGCGCCGACAGAGGCGTCGTCGCCACCATGGGTGACGTTCACCTCGGTGAGCAGCCCGTCCACCACGAGGACGCCGCCGCCGTTGTCGGTGGCGGTGTTCCAGGCGGAGAGGACGTTGTTGAGCGTGAGCCGGCCGCCGTCCACGAGGAAGGCCGCGCCGTCGGTCGCGGAGTTGCCCTGGACGATGGACGCGCTCCAGGCGAGGACGCTGTCCTCGTCCATCCAGACGCCGCCGCCCTGGTCGGCGAAGTTGCCGAGGACGTCCACGTCCTCGAGGGAGAGCGTGGTGTCGCGGGCGCAGAGGCCGCCGCCGTAGGAGTACTCGTAGTAGTAGTAGATGATGCCCGAGGTCCAACTCGACGCCTCGGGGAGCGCGTTCTCGGTGAGGGCGAGGTCGTGGAGGGTGGGGGTGGCCCCGTCCACGAGGATGCCGCCACCGCACCAGGTCCAGGTGTAGGTGTAGCAGGTCCAGGATGCGGACCCGCAGGTGTAGGAGTCCTCGAAGTACTCGGCGTACCCGCCGCCGTTGGTGAGCGTGAAACCGGTGAGCTCGGCGTCGGCGCCCTCGCTCGAGGCGAAGGTGACGACGGCCGCGTCGGCCGACTCGCCCTGGACGACGGTGGCGTCCCTGCCCTCCACGCCGGTGACGCGGACGCCCTTGCCGCCGAAGTCCACGTTCTCGTGGTAGGTGCCGGCGTACACGATCACGCACTCGTCGGCGCCGTCGATGCCCTCCTGGATGGTGGTCCAGGGGTAGGTGGCCGTGCCGTCGGATCGGGTGCCGGCCGCCGACACGTCCACGACCTGGGGCTCGCTCGCGTCGGCGTCGTTGCAGTCCCAGTCGTTCTCGACGCCCGAGCAGGCCCACTCGAGCGAGAGGGGGTCGCCGAAGGTGTCGCCGTCGTCGTCGGCGTAGTACCAGGCGCCGTCGAGCGCATCGTCGTCCACGAGGCCGTTGCAGTCGTCGTCGCGGCCGTTGCAGAACTCGTCGGCGCCGGGGTGGACCGACGCCTCGGCGTCGTTGCAGTCGTCGTCGTTGGCGGCGTATCCCTCGGGCTGGGTGCACGCCTCGAGGGTGGTCGAGCCGATCCCGTAGGTGTCGCCGTCGGCGTCCAGGTACCAGGTGGAGGCGTCCACTGCGTCCTCGTCCACGGACCCGTCGCAGTCGTTGTCGGCGCCGTCGCAGACCTCGGTGCCCAGGGGGTGGGTGTCGGGATCGGTGTCGTCGCAGTCGGTGTTGTCGCCCACGTACCCCTCGGGTTGATCGCAGGCCGTGGTGGTGCTGGCCGGGTCGCCGTAGCCGTCGGCGTCGACGTCGGCGTACCAGGTGGGGGCGTCGGCGGCGTCGGGCTCGTCGATCTGGCCGTCGCAGTCGTCGTCGTGGCCGTTGCAGAGCTCGAGGGCGTCCGGGTGGACGTCGGGGTCGGTGTCGTCGCACTCCTCGCACGCCGCGTAGCCGTCGCCGTCGTTGTCGAGGTAGCCCACGGCGCCGTCGCAGTTGTAGTCGTTGGGGTCGGTGCAGTCGCTCTCGTCGGCCCCGGGATGGTAGCGGGCATCGCCGTCGTCGCAGTCGCCGCCGTACTCCACCCAGCCCTCGGGCCGCTCGCAGGCCTCGAGAGCGCTCGCGTCGGGCCCGTAGCCGTCGTGGTCGTTGTCGACGTACCAGGTGGTGCCGCCGGTGACGTCGCTGTCCTCGTCGTCCACGAGATCGTCGCAGTCGTTGTCGACCCCGTCGCAGACCTCGTCGGCGCCGGGGTGGATCGAGGCGTCGCCGTCGTTGCAGTCGCTCCGCTCGTCGTAGCCATCCTCGTCGCGGTCGTAGTACTCGCTGGGGACGCTGTCGTCGCCGCCGGAGTCGGGGTTCTGGGTGCGGCAGGCGACCAGGAGGAGCAGGCAGGCGGTGGAGAGGATGCGCATGGGGACCTCCGGACGGCCCCCATATATCATGGCGTCTTGGCCGACCGGAGGACGATTCCCGGCAAGGTCAGCGGATGGAGCCGTCGGGACGCAGGTCGTCGAGGGTCCGGGGGGTGCCCCGCGGACCGCGGTCTCGGACCAGGTCGTCGGCGCCGCAGGGCGGGGGATCGCCCCAGGGCGCGTACAGGACGGCGCGAGCGTCCTCGTAGACGGGGGCGCCTGCGAGATCGGGGAGGACGTGGACGAGGCGCCGCAGCCGGGTCGCGTGGGTGACCTCGCCCTGGGTGCGTCCACCGGGACCGGTCGTACGGAGGAAGGCGTCCTTCTGCAGGAGCAGGTAGCGGTAGCCCAGGTCGTGCACGGCCTGGCGGTCCGCGGCCTCCCAGGCCGGAGCCGGGCCATCCGACCGGCTCGCGTCGATGAGCGCCCGGAGCCAGGTGTTCCCGTCCCTGAGCTGCCGCATCTCCGCCGGTTCCAGGATGGGGGTGCCCTCGGCCATGCCCCCGAGGATGGGCCGGCCGTGGACGGTCTGGTAGAAGAGGTGGGCCTGGGTGAATCCGTAGGGCAGCTCGACGAGCGCCCCAGACGGCCCGCTCGCGAGGCAGCGGTAGACGGCGGGAATCGTGGGGAACCACGTCGGCATGGGGAGGAGGCCCTCCGAGCGGAGGTGCTGGCCCCACCCGAGAACGACCGCCACGGCGGCGAGAACCTGGAGCCGCGGCCCCGGCCGGAGGAGGGCACGCAGGCCTGTGGCGGGAGCCGCGCCCGAGCCCCGGAGCCAGGCCAGGAACAGGGTGCCGGCGAGCGACCCGAGCAGGGCGAGCCAGGCGTAGGCCCGGACCGGCCACCACAAGCGACGGAGAGGGGGGAAGACCTTGACCAGCACGATGTACGGGACGTTGGGGACGGAGGCCTCCCCCACCAGCAGTTGGGGCCCCGTGACCACGACGATCACGGCGATCGCCATGGCCAGGAGCGGGCCCCGGCCCAGGCGACCGGGCCGGAGCACGCCGAGCAGGGCGAGGGCCGCCGCGGTCCAGGAGGTGAGGTACACGGTCGGGAGGAACCAGGAGGTTCCGTCGGCCTCCTGCGTCCAGGCGCCGGTCCGGCCGAGGAGCGGCTGCCAGGTGGTGAGCGACACCGGGTCCCCCCGCACCGTGAAGAGCGGCGTGGAGAGGAGGGTCCAGCGGTCGGCGTCGAGGAAGCCCGGCACGTCGCCCCGACCCACCGAGAGCAGCATGGGCAGCGCCACCGGCGAGGCGAGCACGAGGGAGACCCCGGCCAGGATGGCGAACCGGCCGAGCACCGCGACCGGCGTGCCGGCCTCCGGCTCCCGCCGGGCCCGGACGGCGAGCGCTCCCGCCAGGGCGGCCAGGGCGACAGCGGAGAAGATGGCGTAGAACCAGTACTGGTATCCGAGCAAGGCGAGGAGCACGCCGGCGGTGATCGGCTCGCGGATCCCCCGGCGCACGCCGGTGCGCCAGGCGTGCCGTAGGACGAGGGGGATCAGGAGCAGGATCCCCTGGGTGGGGCGGCCCTCGGCGATCTCGTGGAGCGCCCAGGGGGAGGCCGCGAAGGTGACGGCCCCGACACCCACCGCGACGGGATCCCGGGTGAACTCCCGGGCGAGGAGCGCGAAGGTCCAGCCCGCGGCCAGCAGGCATGCGAGGACGAACACGTCATAGCCGGCCACCGAGCCCAGCAGTGCGCGGAAGGGGAGGGCTGCCACGGCGTCGAGGACGTTGGCGCCCGTGTCGGCGAGGACGTCCTTGCCGTACGGGAAGAAGAACAGGTCGGTGTGGAGGATCCGGCCGATGTGCGGGAACTCCCGGCCGACCAGCCAGTAGAACCAGAGCGTTCCGTAGGCGTCCACGCTTTCCACGCCGAGGCAGGCGGAGCGCGCCTGGAGCAGGGCGGGCCCCAGCAGCGGCACGCCCAGCAGGACGGCGAGCAGGGCGGGGAACAGACGGGATTGCACGGGCCCCCGCTATCCCGGGTGGCATAGGATGACGTCTCCCGACCCGGTGTCCCGTGCCCCTCCGCCCGGTCCCCCTCCTCGCCGTCCTGGGCACCCTGGTGCTCGCGGCCCTGCTGTGGGCCACGACCCTCCCCGACCTGGCCGGGTCCTTCCTGGGGCGGCCCGGCGTCGACGCGTACGGCACCCAGTGGTTCTACTGGTTCGTGGAGCGGCAGGCACGCCGGCTCGAGCCGTTCGGCCGCACCGACCTCTTCTTCTTCCCGTACGGCAAGGACGTCTACCTCCACACCGGCAGCAACGTGCTGGACGCCCTGCTGGCGGTGCCGTTCCGCCTGCTCCTCGGGCCCGTGCTCGGCTACGACGTCTTCGTCCTCGCAGGGCTGCTCGCGACGGGGCTCGCGTTCCACGGCCTGGCCCGCGACCTCGCCGGCGACGGCCTCGCGGCGGCTGTCGGGGCCGTCCTCTTCACGGTCACGCCCTACGCGCTGCTGGAGCTGGCCGACGGGCGACCAACCCAGGCGATCCTGGCGCTCCCCGTGCTCTTCCTGCGCTGCCTCTGGCGCACGGGCCTCGCGCCGGGGTGGCGTGCGCCCGTGACGGCCGGGGCCCTCCTGGCCCTGTGCGGGTACCAGTACTGGTACTACGCGATCTTCGGAGCGCTCCTCGGCCTGGTGCTGGCCGCCTGGTCCGTGCTGCGGCCCGCGGACGGGGCCGGCGGACGGGGCGCCGTCCTGGGGCGGTTCCTGCTCGCGGGGGGCGTGTCGATCGCGCTCGCCGCGCCGGGTGCGGTCCCCCTGCTCCTGGCCTCGTCCGGTGACGCTGTACCGGGCCTCCTCGACGTGGAAGCCTGGTCGCTCCTCAGCACGCCACCGGTCACGGCCCAGGCGCAGTCGGTGGGGCTGCTCCTGTGGCAGCCGCTCCGGCTCGCGGCGGGCACGTTCGCACAGTCCCGCACCACAGGCGAGGAGCAGTTCCTGGTCGGGGCGCACTGGACGCCCTGGGTGCTGCTGCCCCTGGTCGTGGCGGGGCTCGTGCGCCCCGGCCGGCTGCCCCGCGCCGCCCTGCTCCTCCTGCTGGCCGCGGGCACCCTGCTGGCCATGGGGCCCCTCCTCCTGGTGGGTCCGTACGCCCTGCCCAACCCGCTCTACATCGCCCTGGTCAAGGTCGTCCCTCCCCTGCAGCGCCTGTGGTGGCCGGGCCGGTGCTACGCCTTCGTGGCGATCCTCCTCGGCCTCGCAGCGGTACGGGGACTCGCCCTGGCCGGCCGCCGGCCGTGGCTGGCCCTCGGCCTGTCGCTGGCGGCGCTGGCCGGGACCGCATGGCACCTGCACGGCGAGCGGATCCTGCCGTTCCCCACCTGGAGTGCGGAGGTGCCCGCCGGGTACCGGTGCCTCGCCGGCGGGCCGCCGGGAGCGCTCGTCGAGCTGCCCTACTCCTGGTCCCAGGCCCACCTCTACTACCAGACCGTCCACGGCCGGCCGATCCTGGGCGGCATGATCGAGGACAACGCCTCGTTCACTCCCCCCGAGGCCTCCGCGCTCAAGAAGGACAACCGCTGGCTGGGCCGCCTCCTCCGGCTCACGGGCATGAGCCGGGAGGACACGGAGTGGACCGAAGCCGAGCGGCAGGCGATCCATGAACTCGGATTCCGGTACGTGGTGCTCCAGAAGGACGCCTTCCTCGTCCAGGGCGATCGCACGACCTTCCACCGGGAGGTGCTCCGCACCCGGCTGCGCCGGCTGCTCAAGGACCTGGTGCCGCTCGTGGGCGAGCCGGTCTTCGAGGATGCACGCACGGCGGTGTACGCGCCCTGGGGCGACCCCGCGCCGTGCGATCCCCGGGCCATCGGGTTCGACCGCGAGGCGCAGGCCCCGCCGGCCCCCGACGCAGACCCGGGGACGATGCCCGGCCCGGAGCCGCTCGAGCGGGTGCTCCCGGATCCCTAGCGCTCGGGCGGACCGCGGCGCCGGCGCTCTCCGATCCGGTCGAGCCGGTCGAGGACCTCAGCGCGCTGACCGTCGTCGAGCGCGCTCCACACGGCCGCGAAGTCGTCCACCACGGCGTGGACCATGGTGGCCCGCGCCTCCAGCCGCTCGTCGGCCAGGGCGTGCAGGGCACGCACGTCCGCCTTGGGACCGGCCAGGGCCTGGCGGAGGCGTTCCCGGGTGTCCGCCCGCTCCTCGAGGTGGTCCTCCCGGAGGGCGAGCACGTCCGCGCGGGCCCGGGCCACCACCACCTCCTGGGCCTCGGTCAGGTCGAGGTCGTCGAAGAGGCGGGCGATGGGCCCGAGGAAGCCGCCGTGTCCGGAGCCCGGGCCGAAACCCATGCCGGCGCCGTAGCCCATGCCGGCGCCGTAGCCCATGCCGGGGCCCGGCCCCATGCCGGCGCCGGGGCCCGTGCCCTGGCAGGGACGGGGATCGGGGGGGGTGGGGGTGTCGGCCAGGGACTGCCCGGCGACGGCGAGGCCGGCGCCGAGGGCGGTGAAGCCGAGACCGAGTGCGAGGATGCGGAGGGAGCGGTGCATGGGAGTCTCCGGGTTCGGGGGGGACGGCCGGGGAGGTCCCCTCGGTCGCGATCCCACCCTATGCGCGGGGTGTCAAGCCCCGGCTGCCGGGGCCCGAAGGGATGTGGCGGAGTGTGAAGGTCCGTGAAGACGGAGTCCCGGGATCAGCCCCCACCGCCCTCGCGACTCCGCAGGAGCTGCCGCCAGTACGCGAGGCGCTCGCGGATGGTCTTCTCGGCGCCGAGGTCGGTGGGGTCGTAGTACCGGTCCCCGGCCACCTCGGGCGGGCGGTAGGCCTGCCGCACCACGTGCCCGGGGAAGGCGTGCGGATCGAGGTACCCGTCGCCGTGCCCCTCGGCTCGGGCGAGGTCGGTGGGGGCGTTGCGCAGGTGTAGGGGGACCAGGAGCGAACCGGTCTCCCGCACGCGGGCGAGCGCCGCCCCGAGGCCCAGGCAGGCGGCCTTGCTCTTGGGCGCGCAGGCGCACCAGGTGACCGCCTGGGCGAGAAGGAGCTGGGCCTCGGGCATGCCCACCATCTCCACCCCCCGTGCGGCCGCCACGGCCACCTCCAGCGAGCGGGGATCGGCGTTCCCGACGTCCTCGGCGGCGAAGATCACGACCCGCCGTGCGATCCCCTCGGGGGGCTCCCCGGCCGCGAGCAGGCGGGCCAGCCAGTAGAGGGCGGCGTCGGGATCGGAGCCCCGCATGGACTTGATGAACGCCGAGAGGACGTCGTAGTGGGCATCGCCGTCGCGGTCGTGGACGAGATCACCCCGCTCGGAGGCGGCCTCGAGCGCGGCCCGGTCCATCGAGCCACCGTCGGGCAGGCCGCGGGCCGCGTCCTCGAGCAGGCCCAGGGAGCGGCGGGCGTCACCGTCGGCGGCCCGGGCGAGGCGGACCAGCGCGTCCGGGTCGGCCACAAGGTGCCGGTCGCCCAGGCCGCGCTCGGCGTCGGCGAGCGCGCGTTCCAGGAGCGTCACGAGGTCGGCCTCGGCGAGGCGCTCCAGGTGGAACACCCGGCACCGCGAGCGCAGCGGGGGGATGACCTCGAAGCCGACGTTCTCGGTGGTGGCACCCACGAGCGCCAGCAGGCCGGACTCCACGTGGGGCAGGAGGGCGTCCTGCTGGGCCTTGTTCCAGCGGTGGATCTCGTCCACGAACAGGATCGTGGGGCGGCCGTCGTAGCGGCGGGCGAGCTCGGCCGCCTCTACCGCCCGGCGCAGGTCCGCCACCCCGGAGAGGACCGCGGAGAACGGCACGAAGCGGGCCCCGGTGGTCTCTGCGAACAGCCGGGCGAGGGTGGTCTTGCCCGATCCGGGCGGCCCGTGGAGGAGGAAGGAGGGCAGGGGATGGGTGGCCAGGCGGCGCAGGAGGCCGGCGGGGCCGACGAGGTGAGCCTGGCCCACGACCTCGTCGAGGGAGCGGGGGCGCATGCGATCGGCGAGGGGCGGCCGGAGGTCGGGCACGGGGCACCGGCGGGCGTGGGGGGAACGCGGTAGGTTCCGCCCGATGCGGGTGGTGCTGCTATCCGACGCTCACGCGGACGGCCCGGACGACCCGGTCCAGGCCCGGCTCCTGGCCTTCCTCGCGGACCTGCGGGCGGACCGGCTCGTCCTGCTCGGCGACGTGTTCCATCGCTGGTGGGAGGTCGGGGGCCGGCCGTTCCCAGCCTACGATCCGCTGGTCGCCGTGCTGGCTGCCCTCGCCGACCGGGGGACGGCGGTGCACCTCGTGACGGGCAACCACGACTTCGCCCCGGCCCCCACGCTCGAGGCCCGGGCGGGGGTCCGCCGCTCGGGGCCGGTCGTGCTCGCGCTCGACGACCGGCGGGTCCAGCTCGCCCACGGCGATGACGCCGACCAGGGCGCCGCCGTGGCCACGATTCGCCGCGTCCTCCGGGGGCGCGCCTTCGACCGGGTGCTCCAGGCGGCGGGCCCGGCCGTGGCCTGGCGGATCCTCGGCGTGCTCGCGGGCCCCGCGGCACGGCAGCGGCTGCCCCCGGACACCCTCATCGCTACCCAGCGGGCCTGGGCCGAGGCCCGGATCCGGGAGGGCGCCGACCTCGTGGTGCTCGGTCACGTCCACCGGGCCTGGCTCGAGCCGCTGGGGGGGGGGATCTGGGCCAACCCCGGGGCTTTCCGGGATGCGGGCCGCCACCTGGTCCTCGAGGACGGGATCCCCCGCCTCGCCCGGGCCTGGGGCGAGGAAGGTTAGAACGCCACGCGCCGGAGGAGGTCGGGCTCCTCGAGCGCTCGGGCCGCACCGAGGGCCACCACGTGGAGCGGCTCGGGGGCCCGTACGACGGCGAGGCCGGTGGTCGTGCGCAGCCAGTCGTCGAAGCCGCACAGCAGCGAGCCGCCCCCAGCCACGACGAGGCCGGCATCCACGATGTCGGCGGAGAGCTCGGGGGGGGTTTCGGCGAGCGCCTGCCGGGCGGCCTCGGCCACCTGGGCCAGGACCGGTGCGAGGGCCTCACGGGCGTCGTCGCTCGTGACCGTGACCTGGCGGGGGATCCCCGCCCCGAGGTCGCGGCCGCGGACCACGAAGGCGCGGCGGACCGGCGGCGGCGTGGCGCACCCGACCTCGAGCTTGATGGCCTCGGCGGTGAGATCCCCGACCAGGAGGCCGTGCGTGCGCTGGAGCCACTCGGTGAGGGCCGCGTCCATGGCGTCCCCGGCGGCCCGGAGCGTGCGGCTGGCCACCACCGCGCCCATGGAGAGCACGGCGGCTTCGGTGGTGCCGGCCCCCACCACGCAGAGGAACGTGCCTGCGGGCGCGTCGACCGGGAGCGCGGCCCCCAGGG
>JBFYZZ010000166.1:0-2566 GCA_041309225.1 Deltaproteobacteria bacterium
GGCGCGGCACCACGCCCGGCTGGCGCGGGGCATGGCGATGGGCGCCTTCCATGCCGACCTGCCCGAGGAGGAGCAACGCCTCGCCGTGGCCGCCGTGGCCGGCGCCGAGCGCGTGGAGGCGCTCCTGGCGGGTGGACCGCCGCCCGAGGCCGACAGCCCTCACGCCGACGCCGCGGCCTGGTGGTAGGGGGGGCAGCGCCCGGGCCGGCCCGGGGTGCCACCGATCCTCGCACCGCCCGTCGCGCGGCGGCTATCGGGCCGCGGCCGCGCGGAGCGCCGACAGGTGCTCGTGCTGCCAGAGGAGGTAGACGTCGTCGGACGACAGGAGTGCGGCCTGGTGGGAGGCGGCGAGGGCGTCGTCGAGGTTCCCGCGCTTCCACAGCACCACCGAGAGGGTGTCGAGGTAGTCCGAACGGTGGGGGGCCAGCGCATTGGCCCGCCGCGACCGCTCGAGGGCGCGGTCCAGGTCCCGGCCGGCGAGGGCGAGGTACCACGCCTCGCAGTTGGCCTTGGAGGACTCTTTCTCGAGGGGTTCGCAGTCCCGTTCCATGCCCAGGGCGAACAACTCGTCCGCGCGGGTGGTGTCGCCGAGGTTCCCGTAGGCGGACATCAGGAAGTCGTACGGGCGGTCCTCGGGGTGGAGCCGGCTCATGGCGGCCTCGAGCGCGGCGCGGAGCGAGGCGCGCTCCTCGGCGGTCTCCACCAGTGACTGCGAGAACCAGAGGGAGAACCCGGAGAACGGGACGACGTCGAGGAGGCGTTGGAGGTGGGTGAGGGCGGCGGTGCGATCGCCCTCCGCCACCGAGACCCGGGCCCGCCGTAGGAGGTGGCCGTCGGGTGACTCATCGAGGCGGTTGGCCGTCCCGAGCAGCCGGCGCGCTCCCCCGGGATCCCCGGCGCCCAGCAGCACCTCGGCGCGGGCCACCAGGGCCTCGGCGTCGGAGGGACGCTCGATGGCGGCGGTGTCGGCGAGGACCCGGGCCTGGACCTCGTGGCCGTCGAGCAGCAGACTCGTGACCAGGCCGAGGAGTTCGTCCTGGTCGGCGAGGTCGGCGGGTGACACCGGCTCCAGATCGGCCCGATAGGCGGCGACGTCGCCGCGTGCGAGATCCACGCGTGCCAGGAGCACCCGGGCCTCGGCGTCCTCGGGGTGACGGGCGAGGTAGGCCTGGAGATCGCGGCGGGCACCGTCCCAGTCGTCGAGCCAGGCGCGCAGCCGGGCGCGCTGGACGCCCCGATCGGCGTCGTCGCCGTGCCGCCGCTCGTCGTCGGCCAGCAGGCGGCGGTGCCCGTCCTCCGCGCGGGCCGGACCCGTGGACGGGAGCAGGGCGAACCGGCTGCCGGCGTAGTCGAACACTGCCCGGTGCGCCGAGAGGACGGCGTGGCCCACGAGGCCCGGTATGGACGCGGGGCCCTCGGCCACGGTCCCCTCGTAGTTCACCCACTGGGCCGTGAAGGGGCCCTCCACCTGGGCTCCGCCGAGGGTGACGCCGGAGAGGCGCACCCGGCGGGTGCGCTGCAGGAAGGCGGTGGCCGGGAGGGTCTCGACCGACCCGATCCCGAACAGGGGCTCCTCGCCCTCGGTGGCGCCCGTCGCGAAGGCGTTGCCCGAGGGGCCCGAGAGCAGGACGCCACGGGATCCGGTGTCCACCGCGAGGAGGAGGCTCGACGCGCGGGACGATGCCTCCGGCCCGGCCCGGAGTTCGGCGAACGTGTAGCAGTGGTGGCCGTCGAAGAGCATCGGGGCGGCGGAGGCGGGGAGCGGGACGCCGCCGGGCCGATCGAGCTCGAGGCGGTCGGCCGGGTAGTCGATCGTGAGGACGAACCGGCTCCAGACGTTGTTGCCGAGGATGCCGTCGAGCGGCACGGCCCCCGCGTACTCGGGGACGCCGCTCACGTCGACCGCCGCCACCACGTCGCGCACCGTCACCGGGCCCAGCTTCACCACGGGGAGGACCACCGAGGCCCACGTCACGGATCCCCCGATGCCCTCGATGCGGCCCGACTCTTCGCGCGGGGTGAGGTGGAGAGCGTCGGCCACCCCAGGGCTGACCGCGGAGATGGAGGCGCCGGTGTCCACGAGGAAGAGGGTCGGATCGCCGAGGCCCAGGTCCACCTGGACGTAGATCTTGTCGGCGTCCGGCAGGGCGCGCCACAGGTCGAGCTGGGCATGGTGGGGCCCCGACACGCCGCCGGAGTCCGGCGTGAGGGCCGAGCCGGATCGGAGCGCGCAGCCGGCGAGGAGGGCGAGGACCGGGAGCATGGACCACCGGAGGAAGGGGAAGACCCAACAGTCTACCTCGCGGGGATGCGGGCGGCGCGGCATGTCGAGGGCGGGCGGGCGCGATACGATGGGTTTCCCGGGAACCGCGCGCCGTCACTCCCTCGGAGGGCCGGGATGGAGTTCACCGAGCTCGAGATCCAGGACATGGCGGCGTTCTTCGCCCGGCGCTTCCCCTCGGCCGCCGAGCGGCACGCCCTCACCGCCGGGGCGGGGCTGCCCGCGGGCTCCGACGACGCCGATCCCGTCCGCGCGTGGGAGGCCACCCTCCGGGCGGCCGTGGCC
>JBFYZZ010000167.1:0-7338 GCA_041309225.1 Deltaproteobacteria bacterium
ACGTCGAACCGACCGGCCGGATCACCACGACCCCTTCCGCTCGGCGGTTCGAACCGTTCCAGGCCCTCTTCCGACCCGAAATGGCGTAACGCCTGGGTGCGCCCTGGCATTGCCCCTGTCCTGGGGGTGCTGGCAGGTCGAGCGGCGCGGCGCGGTGGGCGATCCGCAGCAGGACCGCGGCACGCCGGACAGTCGAGTCCGAGTCCGAGTCCGAAACGGTGACCGATGTCGTCGCCCGATCCCTGCCTGTCGCGACTTCAGCCGTTCTGCGGCCCGTTCACGTTCCAGCTCGGGGGAATTCCTGGGAAGTCCCCTGCGTCGCCTCCCGCCCTGGGGGTCCGGGCGAGGGGAGGGTTCGAGGTCGATGTCGAAGGCGTCTCGAACGCGGCCTCGAGATCGAACCCCGAGATCGGGTCCGCCTACTTGTCGAAGTCGAAGGACAGGTAGTACGACCCGGAGTCCAGCTTCATGTGCATCTTGAACGGGAGCGCCTCGAACACCGCCAGCATGCCGCGGTTGTCGGCGAGCACCTCGGCCTCGAAGCCGGTGATCCCCGCCTGCCGGGCGATGCGCACGAGGTACTGGGTGAGCCAGGTGCCCATGCCCTTCTGCTGCCACTCGTCCTGGATGAGGAGCGCGACCTCGGCCTTCGACGAGTTGGGGACCTTGATGTACTGGCCCAGGCCCACGAGCTGCTCGCCGACGGCCGACTCGATGACCGCGGCCATGCCCACCTGCTCGTTGTAGTTGATGCTGACGTACGACTGCCGCGAGGAGTGCGGCATGTACTTGAGGCGGGCGAAGAACCGGTGGTACCGGCTGTCGTCGGAGAGGCTGTAGAAGAGGTCCTTGAACAGCTCCTCGTCGGTGGGCTTGATGGGCCGGACCAGGATCTCGGTGCCGTCGGCCAGCGTGGTGTGGACCTCGAGCTCCTCGGGGTACCGCATCACGTCCCAGTTCATCTCCACCTGGTCCTGGTAGACGAAGTTGAACTCCTTGGCCCGCCTGAGCAGCTCGTTGCGGAACTTGGGATGGGCGATCTGGATGAGGGCCATGGCCCGTTCCCGCACGCTCTTTCCGTGAAGGTAGGCGATGCCGTACTCGGTCACGATGTAGTGGACGTCGCCCCGGGTGGTCACCACGCCAGCCCCTTCCTTGAGGGTGGCGGTGATGCGGGAGGCGCTTCCGTCCTTGGTGGTGGAGGGAAGCGCGATGATGGGCTTGCCGTTCTTGGCCGCGGCGGCGCCGCGGATGAAGTCCACCTGCCCCCCGAAGCCAGAGTAGAACCGGGTGCCCAGCGAGTCCGAGCAGACCTGGCCCGTGAGATCCACCTCGATGCCCACGTTGATGGCCACCATGTTGTCGTGCTGGGCGATCGTCCAGGGGTTGTTCACGTACTCGGTCGGATGGAACTCGAAGATCGGATTCCGGTGGATGTAGTCGTACAGGCGGCGGGAGCCCATGCAGAAGGACGCCACCACCTTGCCGGGATTGACGGTCTTGCGGCGGCCCGTGATGACGCCGGCCTCGATGAGGTCGATGATCCCGTCGGTGAACATCTCGGTGTGGATGCCGAGGTCCTTCTTCTCGCCCAGGAACGTGAGCACCGCCTGGGGGATGACCCCGATGCCGCACTCGAGGGTGGAGCCGTCGTCGATGAGCTTCGCGACGTGCCGGGCGATGTCCTTCACGATGCCGGTCGGGGACTGGAACACGGTCTCGGGCAGCGCCTCGCTGGCCTCCACCAGCGCATCGATCTCGTTGACGGGGATGAGGGAGTCGCCCATCGTCCAGGGCATCTGGTCGTTCACCTGGGCGACGACGGTGACCGCGTTGGAGACGGCGGCCTTGACGATGTCCACGGACACGCCCAGGCTGCACAGTCCGCTGCGATCGGGCGGCGTGATCTGGATGAGGGCCACGTCGAGCGGGATGCGGCCGGTGTCGAACAGCTTCGGGATCTCGGACAGGAAGACGGGCGTGTAGTCGCCCAGCCCCTCGTGCACGGCGCCGCGGACGTTGTCGCCGATGAAGAAGGTGTTGAAGCGGAAACGCTCGGCGAACCTAGGATCTGCGTAGGGTGCCACGCCCATGGTGAGCAGGTGGAAGATCTCGGTGTCCGAGACGTGCGTGGCCGACTCCACCAGGCCGCGCACCAGGGCCTGGGGCTCGGCGCAGCCGGTCCCGATGAACACGTGATCACCGGGGTGGATGAGCTTCAACGCCCGGGCGACGGGCATGGTCTTCTCGGCGTAACGGGATTTCCAGTCGAATTCTTCGGCCATTTCGTGCTCCTACCCGTCCGTGGACGAGAGGGTGATCCGGGCGTCGAGCGCCACGGTGTCGCCCCGCGTGAACCCGACGCGGAGCGGGTTGATGTCCATCTCCTGGATCTCGGGGAAGTCGACCCCGAGCTGGGCGATCCGCTGGAGGCATTCGGCGATGGCGTACACGTCCACGCCCTGCTGGCCCCGGACCCCCTGGAGGAGGGCGAAGGTCTTGGTGGCGGACAGCATCTCCATGGCCTCCTCGATCGTGAGGGGGGCCAGGTGGAAGGTGACGTCCTTGAGCACCTCGACGTAGATGCCGCCCAGACCGAACATGAGCATCGGCCCGAACTTGGGGTCGCGGGTCATGCCCAGGATGACCTCGCGGCCACCCGTGCTCATCTCCTCGACGAGGACGCCGTCGAGCCGGGCCCCGGGCACCTTCTTGGGGATGCGCAGGTACATGAGGTCGAACGCGTCGTGCACCTGTGCGGGCGTCTGGAGCCCCACGCGGACCCCTCCCACGTCGCTCTTGTGGACCACGTCCTGGGACATGATCTTCATGACCACCGGATATCCTACCTTTTCGGCGATGCTCACCGCCTGCTCGCCATCCGTGGCGAGGCCACCCTGGGGGATGGGGATGCCGTAGGCCTCCAGGATGTCCTTGGCGTCCAATTCGGTGATCCGCTTGCGCCCTAGGTTCCGGTAGTTCTTCAGGATCTTCTTTACCTTGTTGGGATTCGCGGTGACCCGTCGGATGGCACGCTGGGGGCTCTCCAGCCAGTCGCGGTACTTCTGCATGACGGCCAGCGCAGCCACGGCCCGCTCGGGGGACGGGTAGTGCGGGATGCGGGCGGCCTGGAGGGTGCGGACCCCTTCCGCGACGGCATCTGCGCCCAGGAAGCACGCGAGGACGGGCTTGCCCAGGGTCGCGGAGGCGGCCACGACCTCCTCGGCGATCTCCCTGGGCCGGGTCATGGCCTGGGGGGAGAGGAGCACCACCATGGCATCGACTCCGGGATCCCGCGCGATCACGTCGAGGCTGCGGCGGTAGCGCTCGGCCGTGGCGTCGCCGAGCACGTCCACCGGGTTCTGGACGCTCGCCGCCCCGGGCAGGATCTCCTTGAGCGCCTGGCGCGTCTCGTCGGTGAGGGCCGAGAGCGCCATGCCGGCATCCTCCACCGCGTCCGCGGCCAGGATCCCGGCTCCACCCGCGTTGGTCACGATCACCACGCGGCGCCCCGCGGGAAGCGGCTGGTAGGCGAAGGCCTGGGCGAGATCGAAGAGATCCTCGATGGAGTGGGCCCGGATGATGCCCGAGATCCGGAAGGCGCAGTCGTAGGCCACCTCGGCGCCCGCCAGCGAACCCGTGTGCGAAGAGGCCGCGCGCGCGCCCGCGGCCGTGTTTCCCGCCTTGACCAGGATGATCGGCTTCTCGCGGCCGATCCGGCTGGCCAGCCGGATGAAGCGGGTGCCGTCCTCGATGCTCTCCAGGTACCCGGTGACGACCCGAGTGTCCGGGTCCACGGCCAGGCCGGCGAGGAAGTCGTTCTCGTCGAGGTCGGCCTTGTTCCCCATGGAGATGACCTTGGAGAACCCGATCCGGTTGGACGAGGCGCTGTCGAGCAGCCCGGTGGCCAGCGCCCCCGACTGGGACACCATGGCGATGTCGCCGGCGAGGGGCAGGCAGGCCGCGAAGGAGGCGTTGAGCCGGTTGCGCGTGTTGATGATGCCCAGCACGTTCGGGCCGATGATCTCCACACCCGCGGTGCGGGCCGCGGTGGAGAGCTTCCGTTCGAGCTCCCGCCCCTCCTCCCCGACCTCCTTGAACCCCGCGGAGATGACCACGGCCGCGTGCGTGCCCAGCATGCCGGCCTTCTGGATCAGGTTCGGGATGAGCGGGGCCGGGATGCAGACCACCAACAGCTCAGGCGCACCCGGGAGCGCGTCGATGCTGGGAAAGGTCTTTCTGCCCAGGATCTCCTCGCCCGTGGGATTGACGCCCCAGACCTCGCCGCCCTCGTACTCGAGCAGGTTCCGGAACACGACGTGGCCGACCTTGTCGGGATCGCGCGAGACGCCGACCACCGCGACCGAGCGGGGGCTGAAGAAGGCCTGGAAGTTCATGGGGTCCTCCTCCACGGGAGCGCGGTACCTACCGGGCACCCCCGGAACCCGCAAGCCGGATCGGTGAGGGTCCTGCGCCCGGACAACCCGGTATCCGGGCTGCAGGTCGTGCGCCGGTGTCGCCGGGTAGCAGGTTCGGATCCCGCCGGTGTCTCAAGCGGTGAATCCATGCCTGACGGACCCGAACGTGCCTCTCAGCTACCTGCCGCTTCTCTCCCTCCTCCTGACCTCCTGCGTGGTGGAGATCCACGACGCCTCGCTGGAGATCCCCGTCCGGGATCCGTTCGACCGCGTCGTGGTGGATCTCCCCGCGGGGGACGTGACCCTGACCGGGGAGGGTACCGGCGACGTCACCGTGACTGCCGACCTCACCTGGGTGGGCGCCGACTGCCCGACCGTGGAGGCCCGGGTCCGAGACGACACCCTCTTCGTGGAGGGCGGCTGCCAGGAACCCGCCCTGGGGTGGTGCACGGTGGACGTGCAGGCTGCGCTTCCCGCGGGCCTTCCGGTGGAGGTCCGGACCGGGTCCGGCGACGTGGTGCTCACGAACCTCAGCCCCTCCATCATGGAGACCGGCTCCGGAGACCTCGTCGTCGAGATGCGCGCGCACTTCGAGGAGATCGAGGGGATCACCGGTTCGGGCGACGTGGATCTGACCGTGCCGGCCGGCACCTACCGGCTCGATCTGGACACGGGCGCCGGCGACGTGGACATCCGCCGGGTGTCCGACGATCCTCAGGCGAGTTCGGAAATCCGGGTGCGCACCGGCTGCGGTGACATCACCGTGACGGGGTGGTAGGCGGGCGATCCCCGCCGGGCCCGAGGGTCCGGTCGCTACACCGCGAAGCGGACGTGCAGGACGTCTCCGTCCTGCACCACGTAGTCCTTGCCCTCGACGCGGATCTTCCCCTGGCTGCGCAGGGCGGCCTCGGAGCCGGCCGCCTCGAGGTCCGCGAGGTGGTAGACCTCGGCCCGGATGAAGCCCCGCTCCAGGTCGCTGTGGATGCGACCGGCGGCCCGCCGTGCGTTCCAGCCGCGACGCAGCGGCCAGGCCCGGCACTCGTCCTCGCCCGCCGTGAGGAAGGAGATGAGCTCGAGGAGCTCGTAGGTGGTGCGGACGAAGAGGTTCCGGGCCGGCTCGGGGAGCCCGAGCCCCGCCAGCATCTCCGGCTGGTCCTGGGGGGGGAGCGCCGCGAGCTCGGCCTCCAGCAAGCCGCAGATGCCCATCTGGACGGTGTGCGGGGCCGGGCGCGACCAGGCGCGCAGCGGCGCCGAGGCCGGGTCCTCCCAGGCCGCCTCCGAGAGGTTGTGGAGGATCACGAGCGGCTTGAGCGAGAGCAGCTGGATCCCGGCCAGCGTGGCCAGCTCGGCCTCCGAGAGGTCGAGCACGCGCAGGGGGGCGCCGTCCGAGAGGCAGGCCACGCAGCGATCGTTGACGTCCACGTCCTGGCCCCTCCGGGCCTCCTTGCGCCAGCGCTCCGCGCGCTTCTCGAGGATCGCGAGATCGAGCAGCACGATCTCGTCGTCGAAGAGCGCGATGTCGCGGACCGGGTCCCGGGGGGTGTCGTGGTAGGGGCTCTCGAAGGCACGGACCACGTGGACCAGCAGGTCCGTGTTGCGCATGGCCTGCACCACCTGGGGGTGGAGCGCGCCGACGCCCCGGCCCGCCTCGCCGGGCACGTCCACGAACACCAGCTCGGCATGGGTGGTCTTGCGCGGGTGGAAGAGGGCCGCGAGGCGATCCACCCGCTCGTCGGGAACCTTGATGCTGCCCAGCGAAACGCCTTTCTGAGGCCGGGCGCCGGGGGCGAGGGCCGTGAACACCGTCGTCTTCCCGGAGCCGGGGTAGCCGCAGATGCCCGCGTTCATCGCACGTCCTCCTTCCGCCGCCTGGCAGGGCGGGGCATAGCACGCCCGGCGACCCCTGCCATGCGAGGTCGGGCCGCGTTGCTCCCCGTCCGGGGGGGCGCTAGGGTGCGGACGTCGAGTCCCCCGGAGGCTCCGTGCGCCCGCTCCGCGCCGCCCTCGGCGCCGCCTTCGTCGCCGCGTCCGTGCTCCTCGCCCCCCCGGCCGCGCCGGCCGAGGTGCAGCCCCTCTCCTTCACCCTCCTGTCCGACGACCGGCCGGTGGGGACCCGGGAGGCCGGCATCCGCTACCTGGCCCGGGAGCGGGGGGAGGTGCGGCTCCTCGAATCCCGCACCGCGCTCGACCTCGCCGTGCCCGGGGTGCGCCTCGCCTTCGAGCAGCGCCTGGGCGCGCGCTTGGGGGGGGACCGCGGCTTCACCTCCTCCACCCGGGTGAACGGGGTCGTCCGCGAGGTGCAGGCCCACCTCGAGCCCGACGGCACCTGGGCCGTGACCG
The DNA here is from genome assembly GCA_041309225.1 of Deltaproteobacteria bacterium. Classification (GTDB taxonomy): domain Bacteria; phylum Myxococcota_A; class UBA796; order UBA796; family JAFGLY01; genus JAFGLY01. Next base: position 6,759 of record JBFYZZ010000167.1, read on the forward strand.
TCACCACAGGCGGCGAGGCCCGGACCTGGGTGCTCGCGGGCGACGCGGTGGACCTCACCTCGGCCGAGCTGCTCGACCCCGACCGGGCCCTCCCCCTCCTGGCCCGGTCGGACGCGCTGCGCCTGCTCTCGGCGGAGACCGGTCAGGTGCTGGCGGGCCCGGTGGTCGCGCTGGAGCCCTCCACGCTCGACGTGGGTGGCCAGGCGGTCCCGGTCCAGCGGTTCCGCTGGAGCCCGCCGGAGGGCCCCATGGTCCTGGCGTTCGGAGAGAACGGCCATCTCCTCGCCTACGACTGGCAGGCCGCGGGCCGCCTGGTGGGCGCGCGCGCCCGCAGCCTCCCTCCGCCCCGCACCTGGGGTGGGGGCCCCGAGCAACCGGTGGTGCAGACCGCCGTCCAGGAAGAGGGGCTCTGATCTCCGCGCCCCGCCCACCCTCCCGGAGCCCCCACGTGCGTCCGCTCCCGCTCCTCGCCCTCGCCACCGTGCCCATCCTCGGGTGCGGCGGAAGCGAGCCGGCCAGCGCCGCCGTGCCCCCGGCCCCGGCGTCCCCGCCCCTCGGCGACGTCCTGGGCGCCGCCCCG
>JBFYZZ010000168.1:0-5506 GCA_041309225.1 Deltaproteobacteria bacterium
CCGGGCCTCGGCCGCCCGGACCACGGGCGGCGGCCGGTCGGGGGCGGGGGGATCCGGCACCGGGCCCGGATCCGTGAGGGTCGCGTCCGTGACGTCGAGGCCGGTGAGGCGGGCGAGCGCGAGGCGGCCCACGGCCCGGTCGGACTGCGCCGCGGCCAGCGCCGAGCGGGCCTCGGCCAGGGACACGCGCTGGCGCGTGATCGCGAGCGGGATGGCTGCGCCGGCCGCCGCCTGCGCGGATACGCCGGCGAGCAGGGCCTCTTCCACGGCGAGGGCCTCCTCGCGGGCCGCGACCGCGGCGTCCGCGGCGAGCGCGGCGTACCAGACGCCAGCCACGGCATGCAGCAGGGCGATCCGGACGCCCTCCGCGCCGGCCTCGGCCGCGGCGAGACGGGCGCCCGAGGCGCGCAAGGCGGCCCAGGTCGCGGTGTCCACCAGGGCCTGGGAAGCCGCCAGCCTGGCGGACAGCACGGAGCTTTCGCCGTCGTCGCCTCCCGTCGCGGTCCACCCGCCGGATGCCCCGATCCGGGGGAGGAGCCCCGCCCGGGCGCCCGCCCGGTCCGCCCGGGCTGCGTCCACCGCCGCGCCGGATCGCAGCACGTCCTCGTGGGTGCGGAGGGCGGCGGCCCACGCGTCGGGCAGGGACACCTCACCGGCGGCCGCCGGGGTGGCGATGGCGAGCGCGAGGAGGACGGCGGACAGGACGGCGGGCATCGAAAGGGCCGACTAGCGCGCTCGGGCGGGGTGGGCCACGCCGCCCTGGCCTCCGCGCCGCCGGCGTGCGAACGTAGGGACATGCGTCATCGCATCCTGCCGCTCCTCCTCGTCGGCGGCTGCCGGGTCGCCCCGCCGGGGGCCTGGAGCGTGCAGGGCGACCTCGCGTTCGGCGAGGTGCCCACCGGGACCGCGGCCACGCGCGTACTGTCGATCTCGGGGATCGCGGGAGAGGATCCCGCCGTGGAGACGGGTGCCGAGGCGATCCGGGCCGCATGGGTCCCGGGCGCCGGGGCTGGCGGCCGCCGGCTCCTGGTCCGGTGCGACCCTGCCCTCGGCGGGGCGGGTTCGGGCACGCTCCGGATCACCGGCTCCGCCGGCACCCGCCGCGAGATCCCCTGGACCTGCACCGAGGGCCCCCGCCCGGCGGTCCTGCCCGATCCGGCGCTCGTCCCCATCGGCGTCGAGGCCTGTGCCTCCAAGCTCGAGACCGGGCTCGGCGACGCCCGGATCGCGGCCGGGGACGGCGCCCGCCTGGTGCCCTCGCCGGCCACCGGCGACCTCCTCCTCACGGATCCCGTGGCGGGCCGCGCCTGGCGCCAGACGCCCTGGTACGTCGTGCCCTCGTGGGGGGTCTGGGTCACCGAGGACATGGAGGACGTGGTCGTCTGGACCGACCCACCCCCCTGCTTCGAGGGCGGGAACTGGCACGACCAGGACGGCACCTGCACCGGCGGGGAGACGCTGTCCGACGGCACCGTCCCGCCGGGCTGGTCGTTCCACCACGGCGGCTTCCTGGGCGGCGACGGGTCGCTCGACGGGGTGCGCGCGGGGGCCGCGCTCCCGGGCGCGGACCTCCTGCTCCTGGCCGGCGAGCGCGAGGGGGCCGGGTTCCTGGCCGTGGTGGACGCCGGCCTCGCCCCGGCCCTGTCCGACGAGGGCGCGTATGCCTACCTCGCGCTCGTCCGGCCCGTGGCGCCCTCCGGCGGCGGCCTCCTCCCCGAGGGCCTGGAGGTGATCGGGGCCGGCACCCGCGGGTGGGCTGTGGACCCCGCCACCGGCGACGCGTGGGCGGTGACCGGGCTGGACACGGTCGCGCCCGTGGCCGCGCCCACCGCCCCGCTCGGCGCCCCCGTGACGGCATCCGGGCCCGTGCCGGACGGCGCCCTGCTCTGGGTGGCAGGCACCCTGGTGGCCGCCGGGCCGGAGGGGTTCGCGCCGCTGCCCGCCGCCCCGTCCTGGGCGGGGCTCGGCGATCCCGACCTCCTGGCGGGCGACGGCACCCGCGCCTGGGCGTGGTTCGCCGGCCACCACGTCCTGGCCTGGCGCACCCTCGACGGATCCGGCAGCGGGCTCCTGCTCCTCCCCGAGGACACCGTCGTGGAGGGGCTCGTCGCGGACCGCGCGGCCGGCGGGGCTGCCGAGGAGGGGGCCTTCGCCATCCTGCTTGCGAGCGACGCCGCGGGCCCGTCGCTCCGGGTGGCCGTGGCCGGGCACGACGTGCTCGAGACTGCCGGCACCGCCCTTCCGGCCGCGCCCGTGGCCCTGGCCGGCGATCCCTGGCCCCACGACGTCTACGCGGCCTACGCAGCGGGCGCGGAGGGCTGCGACGGCGACCTGGCCGCACGCTGCGACGACGGCGACCACCCCGCCCTCATCCACAGCTTCTACCTGGCCTACGGGCTGGTCCCCCCCACCTCCACGGGGCATCGCCTCGACCTCTTCCTCAGCCCCGTCCTGGAGACCCCCAAGGACGAGGACGTGAACGACGACTTCTCCCGGAACGCGGCCTCCTGCGGAGCCGCGCCCGAGGGCGTGCCCGAGGGCCTCTGGGACGGGTGCTGCGCGCTCGACTGGTCCACCGAGGTCCGGGTCGAGCCGAACCTGGCCTACCTCGCCGGGACGCTCGCGGCGGTGGGCGCGGCCACCCCGTCTCCCGACGACGACGTCCGGGTCGTCCTGGGCGTCAATCCGAGCTGGCTGCGCCAGGCCCGGGAGTGCCTCACCACGCCCGAGACCGGCCCCTGGGGCGTGGCGGCCCTGGAGGTGCTGGCCACGCACGAGGACCAGGGCATCGAGATGGCCTCGTGGACGCACACCTCCCTGTCGGAGCCCGGGTGGGAGGACCGGGCCGGGTGGTACGTGGACCTCCTGTACGAGACGGGGGTGGACTGGACCCCGCCCATCGACGGCCAGGACGAGTACGAGATGCTGCACGACGGCCTGGCCGGCGTGTTCGCCCTCGACGACCTCGGTACCGTGCTCGTGGGCGGCGCGCCGGTGGACCTCGCGGCGCTCGCCGTCACCCCGCTCGCGGTCGCGGGTAACGCCGTCGACGGGGCCGTCCTGATCGATCCGATCGTCGGCTGGCCCGACGACGACCCGTCCTGGGTCCGGGCGGCCCGCGACGGCCCGCTGGCCACCGGTGGCTCGCCCTTCCGCGTCTACTGGTTCGCCTCCGCCGGCGCGATCCCCGAGGTGGGCCTCCACGCCTTCAAGAAGAAGGAACTCTTCCCACTCGACGTCCGGCGGCGCTCCGAGGCCTTCGAGATGGGCGAGGGACCGGAGGACTGGTATCGGGGGGGCGACTCCGGCATGGTGTACCTGCCCGGCTGCTCCAACGCCCTCAACACCCTGGGCGACCTCGCCGACTCGGGCGTGTTCCGGGAGAGCCTGCGCTGGGGCCTCGCCTTGGGCGAGGACGACTGGACCGCCACGATCCGGTACGCCCGGCGCATCCTGGCGTCCTCGCAGGCCGACGCGATCAAGACCTTCTACGTTCACATCTACGATATCTCGAGCCCCGACGGCGACCTCAGGTCCCACAGCGGCGTGACCGACACCCGCGATCCCAACGTGGAGGCGCTCGAGGCCCTCGGCGCGGCGCTGGTGACGCCCGGGTACGCCCGGTGGGTGGGCATCGCGGACATCCTGGCCGAGTGGGACGCCGCCCGGGCGGCACGCTAGCGCGGCGCCTGGCCTACTGGCCTTGGGCGCAGCGGTCCACGGGGCCCCAGAGGTCGCCCATGGCGCCGATGGCGGCACAGGCCCGCGCCAGGTTGTCGAGCGCGGTCTCGGGGATCGCATAGGCGTCGAGGTCGTCCGGGCCCAGGCGGGTGTTCGGCGGAGGCCCGCCCGAGAAGCCCGCCCAGGTGCCGGGGCGGAGGCAGCACTCGGCGGTCTCGGTGGTCATGTTGTACCGGACCGGGAACCCCGCATCCAGGAAGAGGTCGGCCAGCAGCGTGACGTGGGGACGGTCGTGGAGGGCCTGGGCGTGGTCCTCCTCGGTGTAGACCATCTCCAGGCGGAACGTGGTCGGGTAGGACCGGCTGGCCAGATCCGCCTGGTACATCAGGTTGCGCGAGGACCAGAAGCGCAGGGTGTCCGGGAGGGAGCGGACGTGGGCGGGCCAGGCGTCGACGTCGAGCACTCCGGCGGCGACCGCGGCCTGCAGCGCCTCGACCGAGTACACGGAGGTGGGGGTGCCACCCCCGGCGCCGGTGTCCTCGTGGACGGAGAGCACGAAGTCCTCGGTGCCGTCGATGGCGCCGTCGCCGTCGAGGTCCAGGGTGTTGCCCGCGGCGAGGTCGAGCGCGCCGTTCCCGTTCCGGTCGAGGTAGAGGATGCCCCGCGCGCCCTTCGCGGAGAACAGGCCCGGCCACAGGTCCCCGAGCCCCACGGCGTCGGTCCAGGCGAGGGAGGAGAGGTCCAACGTGCAGCCGCGCACGGTGCAGTCGCCCACCCGGTAGCCGGGGTGGCGGCCGTCGTCCCACCGGCAGCCGTTGCCGTCGGCGTCCACGGCGGTGTCGGCGTCCATCCAGACCGCGCCCGGGTCGCCGGCCGTGAACTGGGGGAGGGAGGTGGTCTCGTAGTTGACGAACAGCGGGACGTTCTCGACCAGGTCCTCACCCCCGACGACGAGCGCGGTCATGGCGGGGGTGCCGCCCGCGGACAGGCCCATCAGCGGGACGTCGCCGTGGCAGACGTCCATGCCCGCCACCTGGCCCACGCTCCAGCCCTCCACGCTCGGGACGAGGCCTGCGGCGAACCGGACGGCCTGGACCACCGACTCGGCTGCGCGTACCCCCCCGGCGTCGGGGGGCCCCTCGGTGCCGAGGCCCTGCACCGACCACCCCGGGTACACGGGCTGGACCTCCACCACCCCGAAGTCGCCGTCGAACACCGGCTGGGGATGCCGGTCCCAGTAGGAGGGCACGTTGCTGGCCGGCGGTGCCGTGACGATCACCGGCGCGCCCTCCTCGTAGGCACGGATCCCGGGATCGGGGGGGAAGTAGACGGCCACGTACAGCGGGTCGAGCAGGGCCGAGGCGAGTTGCACCACCCGGTAGCGCGCGCCCGAGGCCACCTCGTACACGGGCGGGAGGGTGCCGGGCGTGTCCGTCCACTCGCTGTCGCAGACGAGGGCCAGCCCGGAGCCGGTGTCGGCGTCGGTGTCGGCATCCACGTCGGTGTCGGCATCCGCGTCGGTGTCCCCGGGGTGGCTGTCGTCCGGCTCGCCGCCGGGCGGGGACACCCGGCAGGCACAGGCGGCGAGGAGGAGCGGGAGGAGCGACCGGCGGAGGGGACGGCGCATCGGCGGCCCGATCGGAGGGGGGCGGCCGAAGGATAGCCTCAGGCGGCGGGCGCTGCAGGGCCCCCGTCCGGCCCTGGCCGGTGGTATCCTCGTCCCACCGAGGAGGCCGGATGCCCCGCCTGCCGCACATCGCCGCGCTGGTGCTCGCGGCCTGCTGCCGGTCGCCGTGCGCCGCCGAGCCGCCCGTGGCCGGCGACG
>JBFYZZ010000169.1:0-3473 GCA_041309225.1 Deltaproteobacteria bacterium
CTGAACGCCAGGGCGGCCAGGAGAAGGAACGCGCCGGACAGGGACCCGCCGCGCGAGCCGGTCGCGCAGTCGCACCCGCCCTGGGGGTCGTCCTCGCCGGTGTCCTGATCGGGGGGCGGGCTCTCGTCGCAGGCATCCCAGACGCGCGGATCGGTGTCGTCGCAGTCGTCGCCGCCGTGGCCGTCGTCATCGTGCCCGTCGCCGTCCTGATCGAGGTCGTTGCCGTCGCAGTCCTGGTCCACGCCGTCGTACCAGGTCTCGGTGGCCTCGGGGTGGACCCGGGCGTCCTCGTCGTCGCAATCCTCCTCGAGATCCCAGCCGTCGCGGTCCTGGTCCCGGTCGTTGCGATCGCAGTCCTGGTCGATGCCGTCGTACCAGATCTCGATGGCGTGCGGGTTCACGCTGGCGTCGGTGTCGTTGCAGTCGGTGCCGCCGGCGCCGCTGGTGTCGAAGCCGTCGCCGTCCTGGTCAAAGTCGCTGTTGCCGGCGCAGTCCGAGTCGACCCCGTCGTACCAGGTGTCGACGGCGCCGGGGTGGACGCCGGCGTCGGTGTCGTCGCAGTCGTCGCCCCCCGCGGCGGCGCCGGTGTAGCCGTCGCCGTCCACGTCCGAGAGGTCCGCGCCGTCGCAGTCCTGGTCGATGCCGTCGTAGGGGATCTCCTCGGCGCCCGGGTACACGGTGGGATCGGTGTCGTCGCAGTCCTCGGTCTCGGGAGACCCGTCGCCGTCCATGTCCACGAGCGGGGATCCGGGCCCGCCGTAGGCACCGATGTCGCTTCGGGACCCGTCCCGGTCCAGGATCGTGGGCGCCCCGGCGTCGATGAGGGGACTGCCCGAGGCGAGCCGGAGGTCGTCGTCGCTGCAGTCCCCGTCGAGGGTGTAGGCCTCGAGGCCGGGGTCGCCGGTGAGGTTCCCGCTGCCCGAGATGGCCGATCCGGTGAGGTATCCGGCGACGTGGGCGCCCGTGTTGGTGTACCAGTCGTTGTAGGTGAAGGTGGACGACGCCGCCGAGGTGGAGTCGTAGGCGTAGATCCCGCCGCCCGCCACCGTCCAGGCGACGATGTTGTTGGTGAAGGCCACGTAGCCGTAGACCAGCGAGACGGCGCCACCGTTGCCCCCCCGGTTGCCCAGGAAGTCGTTGTTGGTGACCACGGGGTAGTAGTCGTACTGGAACTCGACAGCGCCGCCTCGGTACGTGGCGCTGTTCTCGACGAACACGTTGTTGGTCCAGGTGTCGGACGTCCCGTAGTTGTAGTACGAGAAGACACCGCCCCCGTAGGGGGCCTCGTTGCCGCAGAACGTGTTCGCGGTGACCGAGCGGGACGAGGTGTAGTACGTGTACAACCCGCCCCCGTAGTAGCCGTTGCCCGCGACGTTGCCGGTGAACGTCGTCCCGTCGACATCCAGGTTCCTCACGTACAACGCCGCGATGCCGCCGCCGGCGTAGTAGGCGGTGTTGCCCTCGAACGTGCTGTCGCTGATGGAGAGGTCGTCGTAGCCGGTGGCGGTCACGTTGAGGTAGAGGCCGCCGCCGTGCCCGTAGGTGGCGGTGTTGTCCGAGACGTCGGCCCGGGCGAGGTCGGCTGACGAGAGGTAGTAGATCCAGAGGCCCCCGCCGTTGGAGTAGGCGGTGTTGCCGCTCACCTCGGTGCCATCGAGCGTGACGTCGGTCGACACGTACGCGCACACGCCGCCACCGACGTCGTAGGCCGCGCGGTTGACCGTGACGGCACCCCCGGTGAACGAGAGGGTTCCGTAGAGATAGGCCGCGTAGACGCCTCCACCCGCTCCGTAGGTGCGGTTCCGGCCGATGGTCGTGCCGTCGAACGAGGCGTCCCCGGAGTCGTAGAGGTAGACGGCGCCCCCGCTCCCGTTGGTGGCCACGTTGGAGGTGAAGCTGTCGTCCTCGGAGGTGACGTCGAAGCCGTGGTTCGCGTAGAGCGCCCCTCCGCTGTAGTACGCGGTGTTGGACGAGAACGTGTTCCCGGACAGGGTGAGCTCGGCGTTGGTGTGCGCCGCCAGCGCGCCCCCGTAGTAGGCCCAGTTGGACTCGAAGGTGCACGCCTCGAGCGTCGCGTCGGCGGAGGCGTACACCCCCACCGCCGCCCCGTAGTACCCGTAGTTGCCGGTGAACGAGGTGCCGGTGGCCGAGACCGTGGCCTCTCCGGTCGCGAAGATCACCCCCCAGTAGCCGGACGAGTAGTACGAGGCGTAGTTGTCGACGACGTTGCCGCCGTCGAGGATGAACGCGGCCCCGCCATCGGCGTAGACGGCCACCCCGTCCGAGTAGAAACCTCGGTTGGAGGTGAAGTTGGTCTCTTCGAAGCTCGCGATGGCCCCACTCGTGAGGTAGACGCCGCCGTCGTAGTAGGTGGTGTTGCCCTCCAGCGTGGAGGAGGCGACGGTCACGCTGGACTCCTCCACCCAGAGGGCCGAGCCGTAGTACGCCCAGCCCCCGCTGAAGGTGGTGTCGGTGAAGGCCGGATCGGCGTCGGCGAGGACGTAGACGTGGCCGCCGTAGTAGGCGGTGTTGTCCTCGAACGTGCAGCCGTCGAACGAGGGGCTGCCTCCCTCGATCCAGGCGCCGCCCCCGTTCAGCGAGGTGGACCCCGACTCCTCGACGGAGAGGTCGATGAGCGTGGGGCTGGCGTCCTGGATGAGGATCGCCCGGCCGTTGGTGTTCCGGATGGTGAAGCCCGAGAGGACGGCGTCGACGGTCTCGCCGGAGGTGAAGCTGATCGCGTTCCGGGAGGTGGAGGGGGGGGAGATGATCGTGCGGGAGGTGCCCCCCGTGGACTCCACCACGATCGCCTTGCCGCCGAAGTCGATGGCCTCCGCGTAGGTGGCCGGATCCACGAGGATCTCGTCGCCGTCGGACGCGGCGTCGATGGCGTCCTGGATGGACGTGTAGTCGGCACCTCCGTACCGGTCCACCGTGAGGGTCGCGGCCGCGGAGGGGGGGACGGCGAGTGCGAGGGCGAGGGCGAGGCCGACCATGGGTGCTCCGGGGAGGGGTTCGAACCCGCATGATCCCCCGATACGGTACCCCTCGTCAAGGGGGTGCGCCCTGGTGTTGCCCCTGTCCTGGGGGCGCTGGCAGGTCGGGCGCCGCGGCGCGACGGGCGATTCGGGGCAGGACCGCGGCACGCCGGACCGTCGAGACCGAGATCGAGTTCGAGATCGATGTCGTCGCCCGATCCCTGCCTGTCGCGACTTCAGCCGTTCCGCGGATTGCGGGGTGCCTCCGGCCCTCTGGGCCGACGTGGGGAGCGGCCCTGGCGGGCCCGCGGCCTGCTTGCGGTCGGGCCTCCGGTCGCCGCGATGATGAGCGGAATCGAGGTCAGGGGCGCGCTCGCGAGCGGACCGGTCCGCTCATGGATCGCGTCGCCCGGAGCCCTCCCCGCCGGCCGCGAGGTGCTGCCGGCCCTCTGGGCCGACGTGGGCGTGGCTCCGGGCCGGGCCGCGGGCGGACGC
>JBFYZZ010000170.1:0-17845 GCA_041309225.1 Deltaproteobacteria bacterium
CAGCGTCGAGCCGCAGGCGCACGAAGTCCCCGAAGATCGCGTACCACGGCTCCTCGGCCCAGTGCCCGTCCAGCCGGCCGAGCAGCTCCGGTAGGAGCGGCGCGGGGGCCGGGGTCCAGGCATGCAGCACGCGCAGTCGGAAGTACCGGTTCCAGGGATGGAAACGGTTGATCGCGTCGCGCAGGCGCTGGTGCACTTCCGGATCGGGCGGACGCAGGGCCAGCGCGCCCAGCGCGGCCATCGCCGGCAGCAGTTCGTCGCCGTGGGCGGCACCGAGGAGATCCGATGTGCTCGTCGGGCCGTCGGCGAGCCTTCGGGCGACCTCCTGGAATTCCGGGTTCCGCTCGAGAGACGCCGGGCTCGGGGCCTCCTCGTACAGGTCCTTGACCGCCCGGCCCGCAGCCACGATCGGATCCACGTCGAGAGGCGGGTCCGCCTCGGGAGGCGGCTGGCGTGACGGGGGCGGCTCTGCCGCCGGGCGGTTGTACCGTTTCCAGGCCGCCACGGCGCCCACGACCACGAGGAGGAACAGGTACAGCGCGACGAGGGAGGACAACGAACCGGCCCCTGAGAGGGGAGGATGGTCCGTAACCGGGCCGGGTCGGGCGACCCATGGAGGAAGGTCGGGAGGATCCCGCGCGTCTCAGGCGGGGACCCATCCCCGCCTCCCTGGCCTTGACCGCGCCCGGGGACTGATCTACAGTCCCCCCAAGCGGCGTTCATAGGGCCTTTCCCCTCCGCTGAACAGGGAGGTTCCCATGCGCGCGTCACGTGCCTCCACGTCGATTCTTCCTCTCCTGTCGGTCTGCCTCGCGGGCTGTTCGAACGGGAACGGCCACCCCGAGTCCGGGAACCCGGACACCGGCCAGGGCGAGCTCCTGACCTGCCAGGACACGGGCCCGGTCGCCGCCGGGCGGATCGGGCCCGAGCACATCGCCTACCGTGGGGCCTTCCGCCTGCCCAACCTGGCCGCCGCCGCACCCGGGAGCTTCGCCTGGGGGGGCCAGGCCATGAGCGTCAACACGGAAGGCGATCCGGACGGGAAGGACGAGTACCGCGGCTCGCTGTTCGTGGCCGGGAACGACGCCGAGGACGCCTACTCGGATGTCCGCGCCTGCTGGGTGGCCGAGCTCGCCATCCCCGAGCCGGTCGTGACCCGGGACGTCGCCGCGCTGCCCGTGGCCTCGCTGCTCCAGGACCTGACCGACCTCCGCGGGGACGCGCTGTACGGCCCGGAGATCTACTTCGAGCTCCCCAAGCACGGCATCCAGGTCGTCCGGGAGCAGGGCGTGGACTACCTGGCCATGGTCTTCGGCCAGCACATCGAGGACGAGTATGCGCCCGACAGCTGCACGGGCGATTCGGATCCGGCCTGCGTGGCGCCGCTCGCGGCCCGGCCGCTCGGACCGCTCGGCCAGCTCGACACCTCGGCTACCCTCGGTCCCTGGTGGATCACCGGCGCCTCGCTGTACTCGCTGAACGACTACCTGTTCCGGATCCCGCAGGCCTTCGCCGACCTCCACCTCGGTGGGCGTCGCCTCGCGGCGGGTCGCTTCCGGGACGGCGGCCAGGGGAGCCAGGGCCCGGTCGCGGTGGCGGTCGATCCCTGGCTGGACGGGGCCGAGGCCCCGGCCGCGAACACCCGGCTCCCGGGCCTGGCTCTCCTGCTGTACGCGAGCGTCACCGGGGAGGGCAGCCGACTCGAGGGCTACCAGCACCCGGACGAGTGGGCCGGAGCGGCCTGGATCGACACGCCGGAGAGGGACACGCTCGTCTTTGCCGGCGCCAAGGCGGTCGGGCGGCAGTCGTGGTACGGCTGGCAGCGCTGCCCGGGCGGAGAGGTCCCCTGCGTGGAGCCCGAGGCCGTGGGCGGCCCGGGCTGTTTCGAGGCCGGAGGCGGCACCTGCGATCTCGGTGAGCGCCACTACTGCGACTGCGACGACCAGGGCTGCGATCCGGACTGCTATGGCGATCGAGGCTGGTGGACCCAGGGCTGGGAGGGCCAACTCCTGTTCTACGATCCGGCCGACCTGGCCCGGGTGGCCGCTGGCGAGATCGCGCCCGATCAGCCCCAGCCCTACGCCTGCCTGGGCATCGCCGACCGGCTCTTCCTCTCCACGCCCGCGAGCGCGGTCGAGGGCTACGGCATCCCACCCATGCGGCGCTACCTGATCGGCGCCGCGGCCTACGATCCCGACAGGGGCTTCCTGTACCTGACCGAGCTCCTCGCCGACCCCGAGAGCGAGGGACCGATCGTGCACGTGTGGGCGATCGAGGCGTAGCTCGGCCACGGGCCTCTACCCCGAGGTACGGTGGCGGTCCGGAGCCTCTCGATGGCGCCGGCTCTGGCGGCGGATTACCGATCCTCGATATCGTCACGCGGCGTCGGGATTCCCTCAGCTCCGAGAGGCCGGATTCCGGACCGGCCCTGGAGGGCACCCCCTTGTCGAATCCCCGGACCATGAAGCGTGAACGCGAACGCCTGCTCAAGGAACGTGCGCAGGAGAAGGACGCGCGCCGCAAGGTGCGCCGGGTCGAGCGCGCCGAGCGCCTGGCGCGCGGCGAGGATCCCGATCTCGCTCCGGAGGCCTCCACGGGCGAGGTCCCTGCCGTCGACGCGGATCGGGTCGATCCGACGTAGCAGCCCCGCCAGACGCGCCCTCGCGGCCCTCCGTCCCGCCGTCAGCGATGTGGGGTGCCGTGCCAGATCGTCCGTCCACCGGGCCAGACGGGCTCACGGGCGACCTTGGTCCGGCCGGGTCGGGGTGAGAATCCCTGGCGAACGCCGCGACGCGGGCCGGGCGTCGGTTCCTGGACTCGATCCCGCCGGTCGCTCCTCGTGCGAGGGACCGCGGCGGGGCAGTGGAAGGGCTGGTCGAGCACCGGCGTGAGGGGCATCCCGATGAGACGTTCGATCGCAGCGAGGAAGCCGGCATCTTCGGGCTGGCAGAACGCAATCGCGATCCCTGCCCGGCCGGCGCGGGCCGTCCGTCCGATCCGGTGGACGTAGTTCTCCGGTTCGTTGGGGATGTCGTAGTTGATCACGTGGGTCACGTCCTCCACGTCGATGCCGCGGGAGGCCAGATCCGTGGCGACGAGGACCGCGAGATCGCCCGCCTGGAAACGGTGGAGCGCACGCTCCCGGGCACCCTGGGACTTGTTGCCGTGGATGGCGGCCACCTCGAAACCGGCCTTCAGGAGGCCCTTGGCGATCTTGTCTGCGCCATGCTTGGTGCGGGTGAAGACCAGGGTCCGGTCCATCGCCCGGGCGGGGCTCCCGAGGAGTGCCTCGAGCAGGCGGAACTTGTCGGCCTTCTCGACGTACATCACCTGCTGGACGATGCCCTCGACCGGCGTGGCGGGCGGGCTGACTTCCACACGGGTGGGATCGCGCAGGAATCCACCGGCGAGTTCGGCGATGCTCTGGGGCAGGGTGGCCGAGAACAGCAGGTTCTGGCGGTGCGGCGGCAGGAGGCGGAGGATCCGGCGGATGTCCGGGATGAAGCCCATGTCGAGCATCCGGTCGGCTTCGTCCAATACGAAGAAGGCCACGTGGGAGAGATCGATGTGGCCCTGGCCGGCGAGGTCGAGGAGCCGGCCCGGCGTGGCGATGAGGATGTCCACGCCACGCACGAGATCGGCGACCTGGGGTCGCTGCCCGACGCCGCCGAAGATCACGCGGTGGCGAAGGGGCAGGAAGCGGCCGTAGCTCGCGAAGGACTCCCCGATCTGGGCTGCGAGCTCCCGCGTGGGTGAGAGTACGAGGGCCCGGATGGGACGGCGGCCCGGCGCCGTGGGCACCTGGGCGAGGAGTTGGAGGATCGGCAGCGCGAACGCCGCGGTCTTGCCGGTGCCGGTCTGGGCGCAGCCCAGCACGTCACGACCTTCGAGCAGTGGCGGGATGCCGCGGATCTGGATGGGGGTAGGGGTCAGGTACCCCGCGGCAGCCACGGCTTTGAGCAGCGGCTCCGCGAGGTGGAGGGAATCGAACGAGGTCAACGACGCTCCCGGGAAGCCCTGGAGTGGGGGGGCGCCGGTGTAGCGGGGTGACAGCCACCTGTCCACGGGCCTCCGGACCGGCCCGATCCGCGCAGGAGGCGCATACCCCCCGAGGCACGGGATCCCAGAGGCCGTCCCGGACATCCACGCAGGATCGGGCTTCCGCCCTCCGGCGTGAATCTTCCATGACAGCGCCGGGCCACCTTGCGCGACCCCTCACGCCCCCGAGCGCCCCGTGCCCACACCCCGCGTCCTGCTCTCCAGCGTCGCCGCCCCCCTCGGTCCCCGTCACGGAGACGGTGTCGCCGTCGGCTACGAGCTCCTCCATGCCCAGGTCACCCGAGCCCAGGGCGTGTTCAGCCCCCGCGCCGTCCACGTCCAATACGGGCTCGACTACATCGCGGCCAACCTGGACACCCCGGTCACCACCCTGCACTACCCCTCCGAGGCCGACTTCGTCCGGGAGCTTAAGACCGGCGGCTACACGCACGTCGGCATCTCGTTCAACCTGTCCACATCCCATCGGATGCGGCGGATGTCCCAGCTCGTGCGGCAGCACGCACCCGACGCCACGATCGTGCTGGGCGGGTACGGGACCATCCAGCCCGACGAGGAGCTGGCGAAGCACGGCGACGTCTGGTGCCGAGGCGAGGGCGTGGCCTTCATGCGGGATCTCCTCGGCGAGCCGGTCAAGACACCGCCCTTCAACCACCCCCTCTCCGTGAGCACCCTCAAGGTGATGGGCATGCCGTTCTCCCAGACCGGCCTGGTCTTCGGCGGGCTGGGGTGCGTGAACGGCTGCGACTTCTGCACCACGAGTCACTACCACCACCGGCGCCACATCAAGCTGCTGCCGACAGGGCGCGACGTGTTCGAGGTCCTCCGGGCCTACCGGGAGCTCGATCCCGAGATGGAGTTCACGGTGCTGGACGAGGACTTCCTGCTCGATCGGCGCCGGGCCATGGAACTGCGCGAGCTGGTCATGGCGCACGAGATGCGCCTGGACCTGTTCGTCTTCGCCTCGGTCAAGGCGCTGTCCATGTACACGGTTCAGGAGCTGGTGGAGATCGGCGTGGGTGGCGTGTGGGTGGGATACGAGGGTACCCGGGCGGGCTACAAGAAGCAGCAGGGCAGGCCCGTGGACGAGCTCTTCGCCGACCTGCACCGTCACGGCATCCTCATCCTGGCGAGCATGATCGTGGGGCTGGACTACCAGACCCCCGAGATCGTCCGGGCCGAACTGGACGGGCTCCTCGCGTTGCGTCCCACGCTGTCCCAGTTCCTCATCTACGGCCCCACGCCGGGTACGCCGTTGGGAGATCGAATCGAGCGGGAGGGGCGCTGGCGGCCCGAGCTGAAGGACGACCCGGAACGGCGCTGGCGACTGTCCGATGGGTTCACCTGCCTCGTCACCCACCCGCACATGGCACCGGAGGAGATCGAGTCGCTCCAGCGTTGGTGCTACACCGAGGACTACCGGCGGCTCGGCCCGGCCATCCTCCGGTCGGTGGAGACCTGGCAGGCCGGGTACGAGTACCTGAAGGGCAGCCCGATCCCCGCCTTCGCCCGACGTGCCAGGTACCTCGCCCAGAAGAGTGCCGTCGGGGCCGCGCTCATTCCGCTCGCCCGCGCCCTCGCGCCGTCTGCCGAGGTGCGCAGCGACCTGGGCGACCTGCAGCGCCGGCTCAGGGCGATTGCGCCCCCCCGCGTCCGCGCCAAGGTCGCGCTCCTGGGCGCCGCCGCCTTCCCGGCCGCCGCCATCGCGGCGGCTGCCCGCAAGCTGGACGTGAACCAGGATCCCCGTCCGGTCCGATCCGACTGGACGGGCGCCGACCACCCGCCGATCGTCGTCCTGGCCCGCCCGGAGGTGGCGGAGGCAGTCACCGCGGGCGAGGCCGCCTGACCGGACACGCGGTCCGGCGACCGCGGGTGAGGGTCGCGGGTCTTCGCGCCGCTACCGGTCGACCGAGAAGGCGATCCGCCATTCCGTCCAGGGATAGACGTCGCCTCCGCCGACGACACCGTCGGCGGTGCCAGCCAGGTTGTCCGTCTCGAACGCGCCGATCCAGTCGTCGCTCACGTCGGCGAACCCGCCGGTGAGGTCGAGCGTGCCCTCGGCGTCCGACGAGGAGGGGATCTCACCGTCGAGGGACAGGCTCCAGACGCTGCCGGACGCGTCGATGCAGTCGCCGGCGCCGGAGATCACCGGATCCGCCGAGGCGTCCACGGCGACCTCGAGGCGGCCCGTGCACTCGGCCATGCGGATCGGCCCCATGGGGGTGGCCTGGTGCTGGACGACCGCCTCGACGGAACCGCGGTAGGTGCCCTCCCAGGCATCGGCGTCGGCATCCGCGTCGGTGTCGGCGTCCGAGTCCGCGTCCGCGTCCGAGTCTGAGTCCGTGTCGGCATCGGTGTCGGCGTCGGTGTCGGCGTCGGTGTCGGCGTCGGTGTCGGCGTCGGCGTCGGGGTCGGCGTCGGTGTCGGCGTCGGTGTCGGCGTCGGTGTCGGCGTCGGTGTCGGCGGGCGCGGTGTCGTCCTTCCCGGCGTCGCAGCCAGGGAGGAGCAGGGCGAGGAGTGCGACGGCGAAGAGCCAGGAGCGCATGATGACCTCCTGCACGAAGACGATAGCACCGCCGACGGCCGTCCGGGTGACTTCGGGCCGTCGGGCGCCGTCCGGGCCTCCTACGTGTCCCGCCAGGTCCACCACCGGTGCCCGCAGTACCGGCAGTGCACACGGAAGAAGGGCTTTCGGCCGTCGGTGGCCACGAACGTCTTTCCGATGCGGGCGACGTGCTTGCGGCAGGCAGGGCACCGGAGTTCGGAGATCCCCACCCAGCCCACCGCCGCCGCGACGATCACTCCGAGACCGACCAGGACCGGGATGCTTCCCAGGGACCCGAGCAGGAAGGCCACGCCGATCAGGAGCAGCGCCCCCGCGATCAGGGCGCCGAGGACGATCCGGAAGGACGGGTCGGGCAGCCGGCTGGCGAAGTCCTGCTTGTAGGCCTCGTAGGCCCTGATCTCGCGCAGCAGGTAAGCGTCGAAATCCTCGTCCCGGCCGTCCCGGTTCTCCTCGGCGAACGCCTGACGCAGCCGCGCCTGCCGGTCCGGTCCCGTGTCACTCATGGTCCGGTTCCTCCAGCCCGCCTGTATCGTGGCGCCCGGCGACGTCCACCGGCCCGCTCCGCGCCTCGCCGGTACGGGCGTCACGGCCGGGCGTCGCGACCGTGGAGGATGGGCATATGCACGAACGTGCATCGGTTCGTGTCCGGGGTCTCCGTCGTACACCTGTCCCTCGCACAAACACGAGTCCTCCACTCGTGCAGGTGCTGTTCGAGTCCGTAGCACGCTGGTGACCGGACCCGCGGCCTCCGGTTGGGGGGATCAGGTCGGATCCCGCAGGCCTCGCCGGCCGTGCTGGATGACGAAGAAGACGTACAGGAACCCGAAGGTGACGGTGGGGACCGTGAAGAAGTCGGCGGCGGCGACGACGTCGCGGTGGGTGCGGAGGAAGGTCAACCAGTTCGCGCCCGCACCCGGGGGTCCAGGTCGCTTCGGCATGCAGTGGGACACGGTCCGCTCGGAGACGCGGAACCCGAGGTCGAGGAGTTCACCGTGGATGCGGGGTGCGCCCCAGGTGGGGTTCTCGACGGCCATCCTTCGGACGAGGTCTCGGCCCAGCGGGACCAGATGCGCACGAGGCCGACCCGGAAGGCGCGGTCGAGGACGGAGAACCTGGGCTTCGGGTTCTTGGAGGCGAGCAGTGCGAGTTGCTGGCGGAGGGCGAGGTTCTCGAGGACCAGGTTCGCGCGGGGGCGGAGGGCGGAGAAGAGGGCCATGAGCACGGCGGGGAGCATCGGAGGGAGGTGACCCGGTGACCAGGACCGCGTAAGGAAGAACATGGCTCCGTCAGCCCAGGATGGGTTTTAACGAAGGACAGGTCCGATCCACTCGCGGGTGTCGACGTCGTCCGCCGCGCCTACGCGGGCTTGATGGGCACCTTCTTCTCCGCCTTCCGGTCCTGCTTCTCCTTGGTCGTCAGCTTGGGCTTGTTCGTCTTGGCAGCCCTCTTCTTCTGCTCCTTGTTTGCCATGGGAGCCTCCTGGCCTTGGTATAAGACGGGCTGGCGGATCACGCCGCCGGTCGCATCTGGGGAACGACCGAGGAAGCCGCTACCGTGGTCTCCGATCAGGGCGGGTTCCCGTCCGCGAACCGGGCGTCCGTCCACGCGACGAGTGCCTCCAGGCGGTCCGGGCGTCCGTGGAGGTCGCTCACCGCGAGCCAGGGCTGGCCCCGGACCGCGAGTGCCCGGGCCACGGACTCGATTCGGTCTCCGTCCTGGGCCAACACCGCCCACAGCGTCAGCAGCACACCCAGTACGCACCAGCGCACGGGCCCCACCTCGTCCGGCGGCCGGCTGTGTCGGGTCCTGCCCGTCGCCGGGTCCTTCCAACGCCGCTTCCAGACCACCTTCCGCACGAACCTCCCGCCCTGGACCAGTCGGATCGTCCGGAAGAACCAGCCGTGGGCGTGCCAGGTCGGCCCAGGCCGCTCCCCGTCGTACCGCAGGCTCCCGCCTGGCCGCCGCACGTACGGCTGCTCCACCAGGTCGCAGTACGCCAGGCTGGAGCGCACGAATTGCTGAATCGACGACCGGCTGGGAATCCAGGACACCCACTCCATCCACCGCGCCAGCCCCGTCCCTCCTCCCCCGACCGGTAGCCGTCCGTGGGATGTGCTACCCCAGCCTGGGACGAAGGTGCCCTACATCGAGATGGGAGCGTGGGATGGGACACCTTGTGGGTGCCTGTCCCGGGGCTCGGCGGGTGCCGGCCGATACCGTTGGTCGGAAACGCGTGCCGCGAGTACCCGGAAGCCGTCATGCCGGAATGACGCCGGTACGGCTCCCTGAGACGGCGTGACCCCCGCCAACGGGCAGGGACCGGGCACGTTTCAAGATTTGGAGGCGGCGGGAGTGGCGGGGAGGATCCGGGGACTCCCGAAAGAAGCGGCACACGTGGAGGACGCGCATCCTCGACGAGGTCGCCGACGAACTGGAGGCCGCACTCATTCGCGGTCCTGCCGCCTGGCTGCTGTGACGGCGAGGCGCTCACACCGCCCTCCCCCCGTCGCCGCTGGGCCAAGCCAGGTCGTCCCGAGCGGATCCGCCAGACGTGTTGTGGATGGCCTAAACCTCATCTGGCCGCAATAGTTCAGCGGCACAGTGAGGTATATGCTTTCGCTGGAGGCTCATGATGGCCCGTCGCACCCATTCCCGAGCCCAGAGCCGAGCAGGCGTTCCTGGATGTCCTGCCACCGGCCGCTCGCGTCCGGTCAAGCGCCGATCACGGAGCGAACTTCGTCGTCGGTGACCGGGCCATCGAGGGTGGCCGGCTCATCCTGCAGCCGATGCCCACCCATGGCGTCCAGCGGCTCGCGACCGAGGCGGGCGGGCTACGGGTCGCGCCCTGGCCTCGCGTCTACGTGGACCTCTGCGCCATCGGGGTCCGGGGAGAAGAGGCGGCGGAGCACCTGTTGGAGGTCGTGAATGCCCGAAGAGACTGAACGCAGCCGGGCCGCACGGCGCGCTGCGGAGCGGGCGCTCGTCCGTGTCGTCCACCACTACGGCGGTCGGCCGGAGTTCGTCGTGCTCGGTGGCCTCGTCCCGGAGCTGCTCTGCGCGGGGAGCGCCTTCCAGCACGCGAGGACCGCCGACGTGGACGTGCAGGTCGACCTCGAGATCGTCTGTGGTTCAGTGCAGACGCGGCGACTCGAGCGAGCCCTGCTCAACGCCGAGTTCGAGCCCGACGGCGAGCGCGTCTGGCGCTGGAAGGCCGATGGTCCCGACAAAGGCACGGTGATCAAGTTCGAGCTCCTGGCCGACCTGGAGGACCAGGCGGAGGGTGCCCAGATCGTCTTCGACGAATGCGAGTCCCTCGGCGCCGCCAACCTCCGCGGGACCGGATTCGCGGCGAGGGACGTCCAGGTCCGCACCCTGTCCGCCAAAATCGGTGGGTCTGGCACAACGCCGAGGTGAACGTCACCGGGCTCGCGGGCTTCCTCCTCGCCAAGTGCGCCGCTGCCTGGTCCCGCCGGAAGCGGAAGGACTGGTACGACATCGCGTTCGTGCTCCTGCACAACGACCACGGCAGCCCCGAGGCCGCGACACGGCGGGTCCTCGACCTGTTCCGCGACGACCTGGACACCCTTGGCTCGGCGCTCGCCGACCTTCGGGCCAACTTTTCTGATCCCCGCGCCCAGGGCCCTGTGGCCTATGCCGATCAGGTGCTCGTCGATCACCCGGACGAGGAACGCGCCACGCTGCTGGCCGACGCGGTCCTCGCCGTGGAGACCTTCACCTCGATGCTGCTCGCCTGGGGATAGGCGACGTGTTCGGAGTTCACCCGCGGCTCGGGCCGGCCCCCCGCGCACCCGCACGGAGGCGACCGGGGAGCAGCGTCCCGTGCAGCACCCACGTCATCACCAGCCCCCACAGGAAGTTGGAACTGGCGGTCTCCATGAGGTGCGCCCACCGCACCTCGGGCGCCATCAGGGGGTTCGGGAGGAGGTGGACGTCGTTCTGGACCAGCGCCAGGAAGAGTCCGACGAGCACCGCGTCCACCCGGCGACGTCCCCCGCTCGTCCGGATCAACGGCGCCATCATGGCGATCCAGAGGAGCCCGCGCGCCGCCTCGAACGGCACCACCCAGGGGTCGGCGGCGAACACGCCCGCCAGGTGGCAGAAGAAGCCGTCCCCCTGGAAGCCACCGTAGAACGCCCGCACCTCCGCGCTCTGATAGGCGACGAAGTACCCCGCGCCCCAGAAGAGCGCCGGGTAGACGAGGACGGACAGCACGGTCCAATCGACGACGGTGCGCCACCGGGGGACGGCCGGCGCGCGCCAGGCCGGACCCTCCACGCCTCCCCGCGCCCCGAAGGCGGCGATCACCGCGATCGGAAAGAGCAGGCAGAGCGGCAGCGTCATCGCCAGGAGCGAGGGCCCCATCCCGGCGGTCACGTTCGGCATGAACCAGAACGCCTCCAACTGGCTCGAGAAGGTCTTCACGCCGTAGAACGCCGCCGCGACCGCGAGCCAGCGTCGCCAGCCCCGCAGCCGGGTCCGCGAGACCCAGGCGCCCAGCAGGGCCGTGTCGATCGCGGCGCAGGCCAGCAGGCCGACGAGGGCCCGGCCCGCCTCCTCCTGTGGCGGCGACGCCCCGATCGGCACCGGGAACAGGGCGGTCCCGAGCATGAACAGCACGAGGTAGAGCGGGAGGAGGAGGGCACCCCGCCACGCGATGCGAAAAACGGCGTTCATCGTTCCGGCTCCGAGGCTCGGGCCACGAGGGGTTCGAGGAGGCCGAGGGCGTCCCGGAGCGCGACCCGCGTCGGGGACGGGAGCGGGTCCAGCACCCGCCCGATCGCGCGCGTCGTGACCCGTCCGAAGTGCTCGATGGCCGCCCGCCCCTCCGGCGTGATCTCCACGAGGCGGGCCCGCCCGTCCGCCGGATCCGGGCGGGAACGGACCAGCCCGGCGCCCTCCAGGCGCTGGGCGAGTTCGGCCACCGCGGCGCGCGTCGTCCGCAGGCGGTCGGCGATCTCCACCCCCCGCAGCGGGCCGGGCAGGAGGGCGTGCACGAATCGGGCCTGCGTGGTGCTGATCGCCCCCTCGGCCCGCGTGGCGTCCTCGGCCACGCGCCCGAGGGCGGGGAGCAGGACCAGGAGCGCCAGCGCCGTCTCCTGGGAGAGCGGATCGGGATCGGACGCCATGGGGCACCTCCGGGGTCTTTGTAAAGTACCTTGACTTTCATGTCAAGGTCCCTGACAAAAAACGGAGGACGTCTCCCGGCATCGCCCGCAGGGGCCGCCTCGAGCGCGCCGACGAATGCGTCCACGACGGGATCGCGGTAGGATGAGCAGCATGCCGTCCCCTCGGGCCCTGCTGCCGCTTCTCCTCCTCCCGGGCTGCGCGCTCATGGAGGACTGGGGCGACTACCAGTTCCTGTCGGGCCCGAACGGCTGGTCGGGCGACACCCGCTACGCCGACGCCGACGCCGACGTGCGGTTCGACGTGGCCACCACCGCCATCGAGGTGTCCCGGGATCCGGATGAGAACCGGACTCGAATCGTGGAGCGGATCGAGGAGATCGCCGACGCGCGCGCGGGCGTGGAGATCATCCTCTTCGGGGAGACCATCACGGGTTGGTACCGCGGCAGCACCGACGACGCCGAGAACTCCGCGTACCAGGAGACCGTGGCCGAGCCCGTGCCCGGGCCCACCACCGACGCGGTCGCGGATCTCGCCCGGGACCTCGGGCTCCACGTGGGATTCGGGATCGCCGAGGACGACGGGGACCTCTACAACGCCCTCGTCCTGGTCGACCCGGACGGCGAGATCGTCGCGGTCCACCGCAAGGTGCTGCCGGTCCACTCCGAGTACGTCGCGTCCCTCGACAATCCCTACACGGCGGGCGACGCCCCGACGGTGGTGGAGATCGACGGCGTGCCCTTCGGGCTCGTCATCTGCAACGACATGCACTCCCTCGAGGTCGCCGAGGCGTTCGCCGACGCGGGGGTACGGGTGGTGCTCTCGGCCCTCGCGGACACGGTCCCGGCCCCGGACGAGGGGGGGTGGAGCCCGATTCCGCCGATCTGGAACGCCTGGGTGGTGCAGGCCAACCGGTACGGCGAGGAGGGGGATCTCACCTACCCGGGAGCCATCTCGATCCTCGACCCCGCGGGTTCGGTCCGCGCCGCCATGAACGGGGAAGGCTGGGTGGCCGCGTCGATCGGGGTGTACCGATGAGCCCCGGCGCGCCCGCTCTGGCGCTGGCGGCCCTCCTCGTCGCCCCGGGCCCCGCGCGCGCGCAGCCCGAGCCTCCGGCGCCTCGCGGCTTCGTCGGCGTCAACCTCCTCGCGCCGCTCCCCGCGTTCCTGCCGGTGCCGCTCTCCACGCTCACCTCCGTGTTCTCGGGCCTCGAGACGGGCCTCGGGGTGAACGGGGGCGTGCCCGCCGGCCGCTGGACCCGCGTGGAGGGGCGTCTCGCTGCGGGCCCCAACAGCGACGCCGAGTGGCTCTTCCACCTCGGGGCGTGGGGGACCATCCAACCCCTGGGCGCCCTCGGCCGGCGCCCGGAGAACCTGTACGTCGGCGCGGGCCTCCGCGCCTGGGACCTCCGGAACGGCCTCACGGACGTCGATCGCTTCAACCTCGCCGCCGCCCTCGCCGTCGGGCACCGCTTCGACCTCGGACGGGCCTGGCTCGACCTGCGGGCCCAGGAGATCCTCGGGGTCTGCACCTGGACCTCCGATCCGCACACCGAGCCCGGGTTCGCCACGGTGGCCGACCCGTGGATGCCGAAGGTCCCCCTGATCACGCTCGACCTCGGGGTGGACGTGCGCTGAGCGCCGGGTGACCGGGATCAGGCCTCCCACGGCGAGGTGGCGCCCGCGGTGGCATCCCAGGGGCCGCGTGGTGTCCGGACGGGGCACCCTCCTCCCTCTCCCAGGAGCTTCCGTGACCTCCAAGCGTGTGGTGGTGATCGGCGCCGGCATGGCCGGCCTGTGCACGGGCATCTACCTCCAGATGAACGGCTACGAGGTCCGGATCCTCGAGGCCCACGCGTCACCCGGCGGCCTGTGCACGTCGTGGACGCGCCAGGGGTACACCTTCGACGGCTGCATCCACTGGCTCCTCGGCTCGGCGCCGGGCACCACGATGCACGCCATCTGGCGTGAGCTCGTGGATCTCGACGACGTCCGGTTCGTCGACCACGACCGCATCCTGAGCCTCGAGTTGGACCTGCCCGACGCGCTCGGGCGAACCCGGTTCGACCTCTGGTCCGACCTCGACCGCCTCGAGCGGTACCTTCTGGAGGCGGCACCCGAGGACGCTCGCCCGATCCGGACCTGGGTGCGGGCCGCGCGCCGCTTCGTGCGGCCCGATTTCCCTCCGGATCGCCCGCCGCCCGAGGTCCGCACCTGGCGCGACTCCCTGGCGCTCCTCCCCCTCGTCCCGGTGCTTCCCGCGCTGAACCGCTGGGCATCCACCACGAACAGGGCCTTCGCCGTGCGCTTTCGGAGCCCGTTCCTCCGGCGTGCCCTGGACGCGATCTACGGCGGGCACGAGGCGGGGATGGTGATCCTGTTCATGCAGCAGGCCTGGTACCACATGCGGTGCGCCGGCTACCCCCTGGGCGGGTCCCTCGCGTTTGCCCGCCGCTTCGAACGTCGGTTCCTGGACCTCGGGGGCACCCTCCGGTACGGCGCCCGGGTGGACCGGATCCTGGTGGAGGACGGCGCGGCCGTGGGCGTCCGCCTCGAGGACGGCAGCGAGGAGCGCGCCGACGTGGTGGTCTCCGCCGCGGACGGACGCTGGACCGTGAAGGAGGCGCTCGGCGGCCGGTTCACGACCCCGCTGCTGGACGACCTCTACGCGGGCCGCACCCTGGACACCTTCCCCTCCCTGCTCTACGTGTCGCTCGGCGTGCGCGGCGGTCTCCCCGGACTGGGCGCCCACATGGTCCGGTTCCACCTGCCCTCGCCCTGGACCCTGCCCGACGGCACCCAGGTCGACCAGGTCCCGATCCACGCCTACGACTACGACCCCGCGCTCGCGCCCGAGGGCTGCGTGGCGGTGATCTCGATGCTGGAGAGCCGCGCCATCGAC
Organism: Deltaproteobacteria bacterium; assembly: GCA_041309225.1. Lineage (GTDB taxonomy): Bacteria > Myxococcota_A > UBA796 > UBA796 > JAFGLY01 > JAFGLY01. Next base: position 14,669 of record JBFYZZ010000170.1, read on the forward strand.
TTCTGGGAGCGCTCGAGAGCTGAGGATCGCGCCTCCTACGCCGCCGCCAAGGCCGAGGTGGCGGCTCGGGTCGTGGACCTGCTCGAGTCGCGGCTCGGCGGCGTGCGCGAGCGCGTGGAGGTGGTCGACGTGGCCACGCCCGCCACCTTCCGGCGCTACACCGGCAACTGGAAAGGTGCCTACGAGGGCTGGTTTCCGACGGGGCACCTCCTCAAGATCCCCACCCTCCCCCGGGAGTTGCCGGGCCTGCGGGGGTTCCACATGGTCGGACAGTGGGTGGAGCCCGGCGGCGGCCTGCCTCCGGCGGCCCTCCACGGCCGGGGCCTCGCGCGCCTCCTGTGCCGTCGCGACGGGCGCCCCTTCCGGGTGATTCCTCCTCCATCGGCGGCGACCCCGTCCGTTGGGGCCGGGGCCTGACCCGAGCCCGGCGGCTCCCGGGAGGCGGGAGGGGGGGGCGAGCGGGATGTCGGGGTAGGGCGGTTGACATTTTACTCAATGTCGTGAGCAATGTTACTCACGACCTCGAGCAAGATCGAGGAGGCTCCCCATGACCTTCACCCGACCGCACCTCGAGCCGCTGCTCGCCCGCCTGCGCGAGCCCCGCCGGTTCATCCAGGTGCTCGCGGGCCCGCGCCAGGTCGGGAAGACCACGTTGGCCCGGCAGGCCATGGCCGCGCTCGGCCAGGCGGCGCACTACGCCTCAGCCGACGAGCCCACGCTCCGGGACCGCACCTGGCTCGTCCAGCAGTGGGAGGCGGCAAGGCTGCTCGCCCGCGAAGCGCCGGGCGGGGGCCTTCTCGTGCTCGACGAGGTGCAGAAGATCGGCAGCTGGTCCGAGACGGTCAAGGCGCTGTGGGACCAGGACACGGCGTCCGGCCGGGACCTGCGGGTGGCAGTCCTGGGGTCCGCGCCCCTGCTCCTGCAGCGCGGCCTCACCGAGAGCCTCGCGGGGCGGTTCGAGATCCTCCGCGTGCCCCACTGGTCCTGGCCCGAGATGCGCGACGCCTTCGGCTGGGACCTGGAGCGCTTCCTCTGGTTCGGCGGCTACCCGGGCGCCGCCCCCCTGGCCGACGACGAGCCGCGCTGGGCCGCGTACGTGCGGGACGCCCTCGTCGAGACCACCGTCTCCCGGGACGTCCTCCTCCTCACCCGGGTCGACAAGCCGGCCCTGCTGCGCCGCCTCCTCGATCTCGCATGCGCCTACTCGGGGCAGGTACTCTCCTACAACAAGATGCTCGGCCAGCTCCAGGACGCGGGAAACACCACCACGCTCGCCCACTACCTGGATCTGCTCGACGCCGCGGGCATGGCCGCTGGGCTGTCCAAGTACGCGGCCGAGGCGCACCGGCAACGCGGCTCCAGCCCGAAGCTGCAGGTCTGCGACACCTCGCTGCTCACGGCCCTCTCGCACCGCTCCCGCGCCGAGGCGCGCCGGGATCCCGAGTTCTGGGGACGCCTCGTCGAGTCGGCGGTGGGCGCCCACCTCCTCGCCACCGCCCGCGGCACCGGCGTAGAGGTGTCCTGGTGGCGTGAGCGCACCCTCGAGGTCGACTTCGTCCTCTCCCGGGGCTCCCACGTCGCCGCCATCGAGGTGAAGAGCGGCCGCCGACGCGCGCTCCCGGGCATGAAGGCCTTCGAGGCCGCCTTCCACCCCACCCGCCTCCTGCTCGTCGGCGCGGACGGCATCCCGCTGGAGACCTTCCTCTCCCGGCCGGCCGAGGCGTGGCTGGTGGGGTAGCGGGCCGGGGAGGGCGGATGGTGGAGGCGGCGGGAGTGGCGGGGAGGATCCGGGGAAGAGGTGCTGACCGCTGACATTGGCGCTGATGGCCTTTTCCGGTGGAGGGGCGACGAGGGGCGAGGAAGGACGAGGATGGAGCCGGAGGCGGGGCGTGTGTCCTGGGGGCGTCCCGACGCGCAGCGCATTTCTTCGCTCGCGGTCGCAATGTCGTGGTAGAGCCCCCCACCGTGGTGAACGATCACGCCGGACCTGACGACTCGGTGGCGGAGGGACACGGATCCATCGCGAGGCGCTCGTGATGGCAGAGTGGGGCCGTGGAACCGCAGTGCTTCACGGTCGAGGCTTCACGACCGTGGGGGATGGACATATGCACGATCGTACATCGATTCGCGTCCGAGGTCTCCGTCGTGCAGCACCTCGGCGAGGAACTGCATGATCGATCATCCAGGCCTTGTCAACGCGCCTCTTCTGGGCCTATGATGTCCACGACATGAGCGAACGTGCATCCACCCTCGCCGAAGCCATCCGCACCCGCCGCCACCGGCTGGGTCTCCGCCAGGTGGAGCTGGCTGAACTCGCTGGCTGCTCCACCCGATTCGTCCACACCCTCGAAGCCGGCAAGGAGAGCCTTCGGCTCGGCAAACTGCTCGACGTGCTCGCCGCGCTCGGACTGGAGTTGGTCGTGCGGCGTGGACCGGCCGGGATCGCCGTCGAGACCTCGGAGACCAGGGCGTCCTCCCCGACGGACGCTCCACCGTGAGCGCGTACGCCGTCGATCTGCGCCAGGTCGACGAAGCAGAGGTCCGCAAGGCGGGACGCCGCGCCGGGCGCTTGGTGCGAACGCGCGAAGGGAGCGAGTTCTCCTACGACCCGGACTACAGCGGCCCGGCCGTCGCGACCACGCTGCCCCTTGGCAGCCCCCCTGTCCGGGCCTCGGCGGGCGCCGTCCATCCCTTCTTCGCTGGCCTCCTGCCGGAGGGACGACGCCTGGCCGCGGTCCGGACTGCGTTGAAAACCTCCGCGGACGACGACTTTTCCCTGCTGCTCGCCACCGCGCACGACGCCATCGGCGACGTCCAGGTTCTTCCGCTGGGCATGTCGCCGCCTTCCACGCCGACGCCGGAACCTCTTGATCGCGTCCGGTTCGCTGACCTGCTTTCGCTGGTCCTGGGTCCGGAGGCCGCCGACCGGGTGGCATTGCCCGGCGTCCAGGACAAGCTTTCCGGAGGGATGATCTCGCTGCCCGTACACCTGGGCGGCGGACTCTTCATGCTCAAGCTCAACCCCCGCGATTACCCGCACCTGGTCGAGAACGAGGCGTTCTTCCTGGAAGCGGCCCGGTGTAGCGGCGTTCCCGCCGCCGCCGCGCAACTCGTGCACGATCGGGAGCACGTACCCGGCCTGCTCGTCCGGCGCTTCGATCGGGAACTGCGGGACGG
>JBFYZZ010000171.1:0-13906 GCA_041309225.1 Deltaproteobacteria bacterium
GCAAGACGGATCGGACTGGAGTTGACCCTGTCCTGGGGGCGCTGGCAGGTCGAGCGGCGCATCGCGCCGGGACCTGGGCCTGGGCCATCCGCACGCCGGACCGTCGAGACCGAGTCCGAGATCGATGTCGTCGCCCGATCCCTGCCTGTCGCGACTTCAGCCGTTCTGCGGCCCGTTCACGTTCCAGATCGGGGCAGGTCCTGCGGGGCGCCCCTACATCAGCTTCCGCGTCCACTTGAGCCGGGCCTGGGAGTACGGTGGGTACCGGACGGCCACGTCGAAGCGGGTGGAGCGGGTGAGCACGCTGCGCCGGTGGCTGAACGCCTCGAACCCGGCCCGGCCGTGGTAGGCGCCCCACCCGCTCGGCCCGAGGCCGCCGAAGGGCAGGCCCGGCACGACGGTGTGGACCACGGTGTCGTTGAAGACCAGGGCGCCCGACCGGGTGCCGGCCCGCACCCGGTCCTGGGAGCGGCCCTCGCGGGTGAAGAGGTAGACCACCAGGGGCGGCGGACGGGCCGCTACCAGCGCGATGGCGGCGTCGAGATCGTCCACAGGCACGATCGGGAGGACGGGGCCGAAGATCTCCTCCCCGAGGATCGGGTGGTCGTGGGGGGGATCGAGGACGAGCGTGGGCGCGAGGTACCGGGCGTCCGGATCCACCTCGCCGCCCTCCACGCGCTCGAGGCCCTGGAGGAGGCCCGTGAGGCGCTCCAGGTGGCAGGCACTCACGATGCGGCCGTAGTCGGGGCTCTTCCGCGGATCCGTCCCGTAGAAGGCCTGGAGCGCCTTGCGAATGGCCGCCACGAGGCCGTCCATGGCCCCGCGGAGGACCAGGACGTGGTTCGGGGCCACGCAGGTCTGGCCCGCGTTGATGAACCGGCCCCAGGCGATGCGGCGGCCGGCCACCTCCACGTCGGCGCCGGCATCCACGATGCAGGGGTTCTGGCCGCCGAGTTCGAGCGTGCAGGGCACGAGCCGGCGGCCGCAGGCCTCGGCCACCATCCGGCCGGTCCGGGCGCTGCCGGTGAAGAAGACGTGGTCGAATCCGGCCTCGACGAGCGCGGTCGCCGCCTCGGGCCCGCCCTCCACGACCTGGACGGCCTGGGCGTCGAGCCAGGCGGGCACCTCGCGGGCCAGCACGGCCGAGCACGCGGGGGCGTGCTCGGAGGGCTTGAGCACGGCGGTGTTCCCGGCCGCGAGCGCGCCCACGAGGGGGCCGAGGAGGAGGAGGAAGGGGTAGTTCCAGGGCCCGATGATCAAAACCACGCCGAGCGGCTCGTGCACCACCTCGGCAGCGGCCGGGATCATCACGGGCGGGACGGAGATGCGCTCTGGGAGGGTCCAGGTCTCGATGTCGGCGAGCGCCGTGTCGATCTCGGACACCACGATGCCCACCTCGTTGGTCCAGGTCTCGACGCGGTGCCGGCCGAGGTCCGTGGCTACGGCCTCGCAGATCGCGTCCTCGCGCTCGAGGAGCATGCGCTTGAGGCGCTTCAACTGCTCCACGCGCCAGGACAGGGGCCGCGTGTGGCCGGACCGGGCCACCGAGCGCAGGCGCTCGACGAGAAGGGAGGGGGCGACGGGGGAGGTCATGGGGCAGGGTCTCCGGCGAGGAGGTACAGGGCGCCCGTGGCGGCCGGGGCGAGGAGGTCCGTCACCCCGTCGCCGCTCCAGTCGGTGAAGCGGACCGGGCCCGCCAGGTCCCTCGAGGTGAGCCGATCCACGCAGGGGGCGAGGCCGCCCTCCACAGGGCGATGGACCTCCACCCCCCGGGGCGAGCCCGCGACGATCTCCAGCCGGCCGTCGCCGTCCAGGTCCACGGCCGTGAGCTCGCCCTCGCCGTCCTCGGTGGCGCCCGAGGCGTCGTCGGTGAAGACGCCGTCCTCCACGCGGTACACCTCGTCCCGGCCGTCCCCGTCGGTGTCCGCGCCGAGGATCCGGCAGCCCTGGGCGGCGCAGGTCACGATGTCGTCAATCCCGTCTCCATCGGGATCCGCGGCGGCCATGTCCTCGAGCGGGCCGAGGTCCGTCGGGGTCATGGCCGAGAGCACGGCGTCGGTGAGCAGGGCCGAGCCGTCGGGGCGGGCCACCGCGAGGACGGCGACGCCGGGGAAGGTGCCGCACGCGAGCCGCGTGTAGCCCTCGACGGAGAAGCGCGCCCGCTCGACGAGGCCCGCGCCCGAGTCGAAGCGCACCGCCACGAGGGTACCGTCGTCCGTGAGCCCGAAGGCCTGGTCGCCGCAGGTGACGAGGTCCAGCGGGAGCGCACCGGCGGGCAGCGCGATGTGTCCCTCCTCGGAGAGCCCGGGAGCCGTCTCGCTGCCCTCCGGCAGGATCCGCCAGAGCACGAGCTCGGTGGTGCCGCCGTCCTCCACCCAGGCCAGGAGACCGTTGGGGCGGCCGACGCCGCCGAGGTGGACCGGTTCGGGCACGGCCAGGAGCGAGAGGGGCAGGCTGGCCCAGGCCCCGTCCCGCGGCGCCCAACGTACGGCTTCGGCGTCCCCCGCCCACAGTCGCCAGCGGTTCGCGGCCACCACCACGTCGCCCTTGCCGTCCCCGTCGGCGTCGAGGACGGCGATGGGGCCGTCTCCGGCGACGGTGTCGGTGGTGTCCCGGACGAAGGTGTACGCGCCGCCGTCCCCCGTGTCGGCCTCCAGCTCCCAGCTCACGCAGACCAGGTGATCGCCCTCGCCCACCACGAGGTCCGCGATGCCGTCCCCCGTGAGGTCGCCGACGGCGGGGAACGGATCCTCGAAGGTGAGGCCGTAACGGACGGGCTCGCCCTCCATCACGTAGAAGGAGAGGTCTCGCGGCTCACCCATCTCCTCCGCGGCGAGCAGGAGGATGTCCGACATCCCTCCGCCGTCGAGGTCCGCGGCGCCCAGGAGGGTCGCCGGCGCCGTGAGGCCGGGGTCCATGCCGCTGGGCCACGTCTCCGCCCAGCTGCCGGACGTCCGGGCGTACCGCTCGAGCACGGCGTCCTCGGTCAGCACGTCCATCTCGACGAGACCGTCGCCGTTGCCGTCCGCCGCCCAGGCGTCGGTGGCGAGGCAGGGCAGCACCTGGCTCTCGAGGTGCTCGAACCCCCAGGCGCCGTCGCCGGCCCAGACGTCCAGCCAGTCCCCCTCCGAGCCGGCCAGCACGACGAGCACGTCGACCACGTGGTCGCCGTCCACGTCGCCGGCCCCGGCCCCGCGCACCGTGCGGCCCTCCGCCTCGAACCCGGCCCCCCATCCCATGCCGCCGTCCCGGCGTCCTCTCAGCAGGAAGACCGCGCTGCGCGTGCCGACCAGGGCGTCGAGCACACCGTCCCCGTCCAGGTGGAGCGTGGCGAGGCGGATCACGGGATCGGGCGCCTCCAGGATCCGGTGCGCGGGCGCGCCCGCCCGGGCAGGAACCCACCAGACGACCTCGTCCCGGGCGGCCAGCACGCCGCCCGTGGCCGCGGCGACCTGGTCGGGGGGCAGCGGCACACCCGGGTCCCACCCCTGGCCCAGGAGGGCGAAGGGGATCGGACCGCCGGTCGTCCAGGCGGTGGCGACCTCGCCGGGCACGGCGCGGCCCGGTGCCCCGGTGACCTCCACCGTGAACGCCTCGGGACCCGAGGTGTGGACCGCGAGCCGACCGTAGCCGAGCGCGTCGGGCTCGACGGTCGCGGCGGAGGCCACGGCGGACGGCCCGTTCACGTCGACGTCGATGCCACCGCCGGGGACCGCGGCACCCCAGGCGTTCCGCAGGCGGACCGGCACCTCGACGTCGAGGCCTTCGCCCACGGAGGGATCCGCCTGTGCCGTGACGGGAACCTCGCCCCGGAGGAGGGTGGTCAGCGTGGGGGCGGCCCCCTCGGCGCACCCCTCGCACCCGGCGGCGAGCAGGAGCGTGCAGGGGACGAGGCGCATGGGACCTCCTGGCCTGCCGAGTGTAGCACCGCCGGTGCGCCCGGTGGGGTCGACCGAGGGCGTGGGGCGCGCCCGGACGATCCGGATCGGAGCTACCGCGCGACGGGCGCCGGGAGGAACGCCGCCCGGAACGGGACCTCGCCCTCGCGCGGCGGCACCACCTGGTCCACGGAGTTCCAGGTGTCGATGCCCAGGATCCCGGCGCTCGGCGAGGACACGAGGTACCGCGACGCCTCCCCGTCCCATTCGCAGTCGGTGACGTCGTCGAGGGCCGAGACGCCCACGAGGGCCTCCAGGTCGGCTGCGTCGGGCAGGGCGGCGGGGGTGCGGTCTCCGCTGGCGAGGTCGGCCACCGCGTACACGCCACCCAGCCGGGAGCAGACCCAGGGCTGGTCGGCGGGACCGAGGAAGCCGCCGGCGCACCGACCCTGCCCGTCGTCGAAGTCCGGGGAGGGCGTGGTGATCCCACCGCTGCCGGGATCGACCCGCCACAGGTCGGGCAGGCCGCCCGTGCCCCCGCGATCGAGCACGAACAGGTCGCCGTCGGGGGTGGAGAAGACGCTCCGGGCCTCGAAGAAGGAGCCCTCCCAGACCACGGTCGCGAAGGTGTCGGTCTCGAAGTCCACCCGGTAGAGTGCGCTCGGCGCGAGGGCGTAGAGTTGCCCGTCGTGGTACTCGAGGTCCACCACCACGATGTAGGAGGCCCCGGAATCGGGCGCCGCGCCCTGGATCACACGGTCGGCCCCGAGCGCCAGGACGTGGAGGAAGCGGGTGGCGTTGTCGTAGTAGAAGAGACGCTCCTCGGCTTCGTCCTTGGCCACGGGCCCCGGATCGCGGGAGTCGTCGGTGGAGGCCTCGACGAGGACGTTCTCGTCACCGTCGAGCACGCGGATCGTCACCGCGCCCTGGCCCGTGACGCCCACGATGAAGTGGGTGGCGTAGGGGCCCGGGGGTGCAGTGTCGTCGGGGGCGGTGTCCCCGCTGCAGCCGCCCGGGAGGTCCTCGCAGGTGGTCCCGATGGTCCCCGAGGAGAACAGGTGGCATCCGGCGAGGGCTGGGAGGAGCACCAGGAGGGGGGTGGAGCGTGTCATCGTCGAACGCGGCGCCTGAGGGAGGTGAACGGAAGGAGGAGCAGGGCCGGGAGCAGGAGGGGGCCGGAGCCGCAGCCGTGCCGGAGGACGTCCAGGGGAGGCAGACGCGCATAACCTGCACCCACGCTCCCGTCCCAGGACGACCACGTGGGATCGTCGGAAAGCGCCCAGGCCTGCAGGCGGGCGGCGGCCTCGGCGGGCGTGTCGTCGGGGTAGCGGGAGAGGACGAGCGCCACGGCGGCGGCCACGGCGGGCGTGGACGCGGAGGTGCCGAAGAACCCCGCTTCTCCGTAGACGGAGGTGGAGAGGCCATCGGGCCCCGCGATGTCGGGCTTGGGATCCCCGCCCGGCGTCGGACCCCGCGACGAGAAGGACTCCGCGGGACCGTCCGGGTACCGGGCGGCCCACGCGGCCCCCACCGTGAAGGTCAGCGGATTGGAGCCGGGGTCGGCGATGGCGCCCGCGCCGATGGCCTCCCACACCTCGCCCCCGCGGGCGTAGAGGGCGAAGCGGGTGTGGGCGTCGCCGGCCGCCCGCCGTACCTGGACCCAGGTCCAGCCCGGCTCGTCGAGCCACAGGGAGGCCGTCTCGACGGGGGCGCAGGAGGGCCTGCCCGCGGTCTGGCGCTCCTCCGCGCGTCCGGCCAGGATCCCGTCGGCGGTCCAGACGTAGGCGTCGAGGTCGGTGTCCCCGCAGTTGTCGAACTGGTCCCAGAGGATCTGGAGGCGGCTCGAGCCCCCGTCGAACCAGACCGCGAGCGCCTCGCTCCCGTCCCGGAACTCGTGGAAGCCGTCCTGGTCGGTGTCCCGGAACTCCTCGATCCAGTGCTCCTCGGCAGAGTTCCCGGCCGACGACACCAGCAGGACGCCGCCCCCGGCCATCCGGTCCACCACTGCGTTCACGGGCCCCGTGCCGTCGTGGAAGGAGTTGCCGTAGAACGACATGGACATGGAGGCCAGGTGCACGCCGTGCTCCACGGCCCATGCCGCGGCGTTCTCCAGCGTGGTGAGGCCGTTCACGCGGACGAGGTGGAGCTCGACGCCGGGCGCCACGTCGCGGATGGTCTCGGCGCACGCCACGCCGTGGCTCGCCTCCTCGTACTCGAAGGCCGGCCGCAGCGTGTCCATCGGGACCTCGCACGTCCCGTGGGCCTGGCAGTCCCAGGTCGCGTACTCGCCCAGCTCGTCCGGGCGGAGCTCGGCGTCGTACCACTGGACGTCGAAGACGGCGACCCTGACCCCCCGCCCGTCGTACCCGGCCTCGACCCACTCGGAGGAGTGGAGCGCGGCGATGGCCTCCTTGGCGACGTAGGCATCGACCTCCGGGATTGGCTCGGGCCGGTAGGGGGTGCCGTCGGTGGGGGGCTCGGCGAGCAGCGATCCGTGCGCGCTGGACGCCAGCGCGCCGGGCCAGCCGGGTACATCGACCCGCCAGCCGTGCGCCGGGAGCGCGCCGTCGGCCCGGGCGGGCGCGAGGAGCGCGAGGAGGAGGGTGCCGGGAGGCGCGATCACGGGTCCCCCCTATCCCGGGAGGGCGGCGGGCCAGCCAGCCGCCAGGCGGAGAGCACCCGGCGCCCCACCGGATCGGTCGCGTCCAGCCGCTCCACCCCGGACGGCGGCGCGGCGCGCGTGACCAGGGCTTCGACGAATCCGCCTGCGAACCCGGCCACCCAGGATCCGGTGGCGAGCTCGGCGGCGACCGCCTCCACCCGCTCCGGTGTCGGATCGCCCCGCAGGGCACCCAGGTACGAGACCTCGAAGGGCGGCGGCCGCGACCCGAGGTAGTGGAGCGGCCAGAAGGTCCACCAGTCCTCCGCCGCCACCCGGGGGATCCCTCCGGGTGGCGTGGAGGCCCGGATCGCCGCCACCAGCGCCGTCTTCGGCTCGACGGGGCCGGTGCGGAAGGTCCGGTGGGCCGATCCGCCCTCGCGGGCCAGGGGCGCCAGGTAGCCGGAGGCGAAGGAGACGAGCAGGAGCAGGCCGGCCAGGTCCACCCACGCGAGGAGGGTGTCGGGGACGAGGTGCCGGCCGAGACGCAGGGCCGTGATCAGCACGGGGACGACCAGGAAGAGGCCGTACCGCTGCGCGTCGGGCCCCAGGGCGAGCGCAGAGGCCGTCGCGGCGAAGAGCAGGAAGGAGGCTGCCAGACCCACGACGGCGGTCACGGCGTCGACGTCGCGGGCGCGGGCGGCCCGCCAGAGGCCCGCGCCCCCCAGGAGCCCCGCCAGGACGGCGCCCCCCAGGTCGTGTGCGAGGACCGTCGCGGGTCCCGGCGGCGCGCTCACGTGGGCGTAGACGGACGGCCCCGCCAGCATGCGGAGCATCCAGGGGACGAGCGCCGGCAGGTGGGCGAGTCCGGCGAGTGGATTCCCGGAAGCGGCGGGGCGGGGCGCCAGGGCAGCGAGGGCCAGGACGAGGGCCGCCGCCCCCAGCGCGAGCGCGGCCGACTCCAGCACACGGCGGCGCGGAGGGGGACCGGTGGAGATCCGGACCAGGAGCAGGGCGAGCAGGAACGGGGCCACGTAGAGGTTGGAGGGGTGGACCACGAAGGCCGCCGCGAGCGCGAGCGCGGTCCAGAGCCGCCGGCCCCGGAGCGCCGCCCCGCACGCCAGGAGCCCCATCAGGAGGCCCTGGGACTGGTCCCACCCGAACCGCGCGTAGGCGATCCCGAGCGGCAGGCAGGCCACCAATACCGTGGCGGCGGCCGCCGCCCGCCGTCCGAGCGGTCGGAGCAGGGGATACGCGAGGAGGACCGCCGCCGTGCCCGAGAGCACGGCGGGCAGCCGCACGGTGGCCACCGACGGCGGCAGGAGCGCGTGGGCGGCGACCTGGAGCCCCAGGAAGAAGGGGTTCACGGCGTTCCCGGTCGGCGTGGTCAGGGGGGGCCGCGCGCCGCGGAGCAGGTCGAGCGCCTGCACGCCGTACCAGGCCTCGTCGCCGTTGAGCCCGGGCCAGCGCCCCAGGACCGCGCCCCTCGCGACCAGCCCCACCGCGGCCAGCACCGCTGCGACCACCCAGGGCCCGGCGCCGTGCGTGGCGCGCCTCATCCGTCGCCGGGCCGGCGGAGGTCGCCCGCCGGGAGGTTCACGGTCCGGTCCACCAGCCAGGTCGGCCGGGCGCGCACCTGGTCCCAGATCCGCAGGACGTACTCGCCGAGGATCCCGATCCCGAGTGCGTTGAGACCCCCGAAGAAGCACGCCGTCGTGATGATGGAGGTCCACCCGGGGATGGCGAGGCCCGTGAACAGCTTGTGGTAGAGCGTGAACCCGACCCCGCCCAGGAACGCCAGGATGGCGACGCCGGCGATCCCGTAGAAGATCGAGAGGGGGAAGGCGGAGAAGGAGAACACCGCCTCCCGGGCGAGCCGCACGAGCCCCAGCCAGGAGACCCGCGGGCGGCCGTCCCAGCGCTCACCCCGCTCCACCGGGATCCCCACCTGCCGGAACCCGGCCCAGGCCCGGAGTCCCGGCAGGTAGCGGCGCACCTCCGGCAGGGTGTCGAGGATCCGCACGACCCGCCGGTCCATGAGGCCGAAGTTGCCCGCGTCGCGGGGGATCCGCACCGCGGAAACGGCGTCGAGGATGCGGTAGAAGGCGAGGAAGAGGGCCCGCTTCATGGCCCCCTCCTTGCGGCCGACGCGGACGGCGTAGACCACCGCGTACCCCTCGCGCCACCGCGTCACCATCTCCGCGAGGGCGCCCGGGTCGTCCTGGAGGTCGGCGTCCATGACCACCACGGCGTCGCCAGTGGCGTACCGGAGGCCCGCCTGGACCGCGGCCTGGTGCCCGAAGTTGCGCGACAGGTGGACCACCCGGCGGTGGGGGGCCGCCTCGGCGAGCCCGTCGAGGATCCCGGCGCTGCCGTCGGTGGAGCCGTCGTCCACGAGCACCAGCTCCAGCCGGCATCCCGTGGGGGCGGCCGCCGCCTCGACGGCTTCCACGAGGCGGGGCAGCACCCCGGCCTCGTCGAGGACCGGGACCACCACCGAGACGAGGGGGGACGGATCGGCCATGATCCCGGCTTACCGGGCCGCGAGGACGGCGGCGAGGGACAGGCCCGCCGGCAGGGTGCGGACCCGAAGGACGCGGCGCTCGGCCGCCGCAGCCGCCACGAGGACACGCTGCACCGGGGCCGGCACCCGGGGAAAGGCCGTGCCGGTCCGAGAGCCGCGGGCCCGCTCCGTGGCCCGCACCAGGACCGCCGGAGGGAGGGAAAAGGCGTTCCAGAAGGAGATCCATCGAACCTGGAACCCCGCCGCACGGGCCTCGGCCCGGAGGGTGGGACGGGTGTAGCGCCGCCGGTGGCCGAGCGCCCGGTCCCATGGCCCGTACAGGACCGGCAGCGCGGGCACCGAGATCACGACGATCCCGTCCTGCGCCAGTACGGCAGCAGCGTGGCGCAGGACGGTGACCGGATCCTCGAGGTGCTCGAGCACGTCGAGGAGCACGACCGCCCGCGCCCGGCCGGCCGGGACCGGCCACGGCGCGTGGAGGTCCTGGCAGCGGACCTCCGACAGCCCCAGGGCGGCGGCGTGGGCCACGGCCTCCGGCACGAGGTCGAGACCCGCGACCTCGTACCCCTGGTCGCGACACGCCCGCAGCGTGAGGCCCGCCCCCACCCCGCCCTCCACGAGAAGCCCAGGCGGGGGCGCGAACCGGTGCAGCAGGTCGGCGAGGAGCGCCCGCTTGGCGACGTGCCACCAGTAGGTGGCCTCCACGCGGGCCAGCTCGTCGAGGTGGCGGGGATCCATGGCGGTCGCGCCCGGGGGGCGACGAGCGTATCCGGTGCCCGTCCTTGACGCCGGACCTCGATCGGGTAGCCTGTGGAGCCGTGTCCACGGTTTCGGGAGGTCGGCGATGGGCAACGTGCTGGCGGTGTTCCGGAGGGAGCTCGGCAGCGCCTTCGACTCGCCGCTGGCGTACATCGTGCTGCCGGTCTTCCTCGCCCTGGTCGCCGCGTTCACGCTCTGGTTCCAGGACGTCTGGTCCCAGGGGGTGGTCACCCTGAGGACCCTCTTCTCCTGGTCCGCCGTCTTCTTCCTGCTCCTGGTGCCGGCCGTGACCATGCGGCTCTTCGCCGAGGAGCGCCGCACCGGGAGCCTCGAGCTCCTCGTCACGCTCCCCATCTCGGACGCCCAGGTGGTGGTGGGCAAGTACCTCTCAGCCCTGGCCCTCCTGGCCATCGCCCTCCTGCTCACGCTCCCCTACCCGCTCACGTTGGACGCCGCCGGGGATCTGGACTGGGGTCCGGTGGTGGGCGGCTACCTGGGCCTGCTCCTCCTGGGCGCGGCCTTCTCCGCGATCGGCACGGCCGCCAGTGCGTTCACGGCCAACCAGGTGGTGGCCTTCCTGCTCTCCGTGCTGCTCTGCCTCGTACCGTTCGCCATGGGGTTCTTCCTGGACCGGGTGCCGGCCCCCATCCTTCCCGTCGTCCAGTACCTCTCCTTCGACTACCACTTCGACGCCCTGGCACGCGGCGTGATCGACAGCCGCAACATCGTGTTCTACGGCGCGGTGATCGGCGCCGCCCTGCACGTGGCCACCTTCGCCCTCCGCCATCGGCGCCTGGTCTGAGGAGCGCAGCCGTGCAGCCGCGCCACGCCCTGCTCCTCGACGCCTGGATCCGCCTGGGAGCCGTGCTCCTCGTGGCGGTCCTCGCCAACCTGCTGGCCGCCCGCCACTTTGCCCGGCTGGACCTCACCCGCGACCACCTCTACACCCTCTCGGGCGCGAGCCGGGCCATCGCCGGCCGCCTGGAGAAGCCCCTCCTCGTCAAGGTGTACTTCACGCGGGGTCTGGAGGCGCCCTACAACAACCACCAGCAGGTCTTCGTGGACCGGCTCGAGGAGTTCCGGGCCTTCTCCCGGGGCCGGATGGAGGTCACCGTCCTCGATCCGACCGGATCCGAGGCGCTCGAGGACGAGGCCCAGCGGTTCGGGATCCAGCCCATCCAGTACCGCTACCAGGGCTCCGATCGGGCGGAGCTCAAGCGCGTGTTCATGGGCGCTTCGTTCGTGTACGGGGAGCGCCAGGCCGCGCTCGAGGCCGTGACCCAGCTGGGCACGATGGAGTACGAGATCGCCCGCGTCCTCAAACGGCTCCTCGCGGGCGACGAGCGTCCCACCGTCGGGTTCACGAGCGGCAGCGCCGAGGTGGCCGTGCTGGCGGGCTCCGGCCCCCTGGAGACGCTGCGCACCGAACTGGCCGAGTCCTACGAGGTCGTGCAGGTGCCCCTGGGCGCGGAGGCGGGCGTCCCGGACGACGTGGACGCCCTCCTCGTGGTGGGCCCCCAGCAGCCCGTCACCGAGCGGACCCGCTACCAGCTGGACCAGTACCTCCTCCGGGGCGGATCGCTGGCCGTGTTCCTCACCCACGTGCGGCCCGACCTGCGCACGTTCCGGCCCGAGGCCGTATACACCGCGATGGAGGGCCTCCTCGGCGCCTGGGGCGTGTCCGTCCAGCGGGATCTCGTCGTCGACCGCACCCAGAACGGCCTGCTCCGGATCCCGGTGCGGCGGGGGCGGTACGTCGTGCAGACGCCCGTCAACCACCCCGTGATCCCCCGGATCACGGATCTCGCGACCGACAGCCTGGTCGTGAAGGGGCTCGGCCAGCTGCTCTTCCCCTTCGCGTCCTCCCTCGCGCTCTCCGATCCCCTGCCCCCCGGGGTGGAGGCCCGGGTCCTCGCCCGCACCTCCCCGCAGGCCGGGCGGGTCCGGACGATCCGGACCCTGGATCCCGCAGCCTGGGAGGCCACCCTGCCGGGCGAGGAGGTGGGGGCGTGGCCGGTCCTGATGGCCCTCACGGGCGCGTTCCCCAGCGCCTTTCGGGGCCTCCCCATCCCACCCGCACCGAGCCAGGCCTCCGACGACGGGAGCGACGTCCCCGAGGACGACCAGGCCTCCCGGATCGCCGAAGGGGCGCCGGCCCGCCTGGTGGTGTGCGGATCGGCCGACGCGGTGGCCAACAACGTGGGGCTCGTGCTCAACGTCGTGGACTGGATGGTGGAGGACGAGGACCTCATCGGCATCCGCACCAAGAGCCTCACCCTGCCACCCCTCGAGAAGCCCGCACCCTCCACCCTGGTCTGGATGCGGGCGGCTGCCGCGGGGGGCGGCATCCTCCTGCTGGGGCTGGCCGGCCTGGGGCGATGGCTGTGGAGGCGCCGCCGGGCGCGGGAGGCGCGACCGTGATCCCGTCCCGCACGACCCGGATCCTCCTCGCGATCGCGGCCGTTCTCGCGCTGCTCCTCGCCCTCCCCCGCGGGGGGGACGACACCGGCGGGCCCCTGCCGGCGCTCCCGGCCATCGATCGGGACGGCGTCACCCGGATCCGCTTCGAACGGGCCGGACAGGCCATCCTCATCGAGCGGCAGGGCGAGGTCTGGCGCCTGCTCCAGCCCCTCCAGGCCGAGGCGGACGCGGGATCGCTCGAGGCGCTGCTCCAGATCTTCGGCGAGCCCGTCCCGATCGATGCCCGGGTGGACGTCGGCCACCTCGAGTCCTACGGCCTCGACGACAACGAGGGCGTGCGCTTCGAGGTCTTCACGGGGGGGGCCGAGCCGGCGCTCGCCCTGGTGGTCGGGCGGGACGTGGAGGGCGGCTCCACGCTCCTGCGCCTCTCGGGATCCGACGACGTCTACCGGGCGCGCCTGGGGGGAGCGTATCGCTTCCGGAAGGACGCCCCGGCGTGGCGGAACCGATCGGTCCTCGCGCTCGACCCCGCCCGGATGGCGGGCCTCACCATCGAGGGGGCGGGGGGTGCGCTGACCTTCCTCCGGGACCCGACCGCCGCCGTGGGAGAGGGGGAGGCGCCGACCCAGCCGACGTGGCGGCTGCAGGACGATTCCTCCTTCCCGCTCGACCAGCCGACCCTCGACGCGCTGGCCCGATCGCTGGCCCGGCTCCGCGCGAGCGAGGTCCACGCCTCGGACTTCGGGTCCGGCTGGGATCGTCCCGCCGGGGCCTACGAGGTGGCCCTCGCGGACGGCACCACCCACCGGATCCTCGTGGTGTCCGACGACGGCGCGGCCTCAGGGCTCGCACGCGTGGACGACCGGCCGGATGTCTACCGGATCGCCGGATCGTGGGTGGGCCGCCTCGAGCAGGGCCGGGAGGCGTACCGGGACCGGACGCTGTTCGCCTTCGCTCCCGACCAGGTGGAGAGCCTGGTCCTGGAGGAGGGCACCGCCCGGGTCCGGATCCGGCGCGACCCCACCACCGGCACCTGGCGCGCGGTGGAGCCGATCTCGGCCGAGGTGGACCTCCGCACGGCCCTCGCGGCGGTCCGCACGCTGGGGGGGCTGCGGGCGCACGCCGTGGCCGAGGGTGCCGATTCCCGGAACAGCGGGCTCAACCCGCCGCGCGCCCGCCTCCAGGCCCTCCTCGCGGATGGCTCGAGCCAGTCCCTGGAGGTGGGGACCCGCTTCCAGGAGGGTGGCCAGGAGTGGGTCCGGGTGCGGCGGGCCGGGCGGGACACGATCTGGGTGCTGCCGGCCGAGACGTGGAAACGGATGAGGGCTGCCTTCGTCCGAGGTTAGAATGCAGGCGGACCGTGCCGCCGGGCGGTCCCGCGCCCCGACGCGACGACGCGCCTGAATGAACCGGGCGCCCCGAACGTCCAAGGGTCGTTTCCGCCCCCGACGGAGGATTCCATGCCTCGCGCCCTCCTCCTCCTGCCCCTCCTGGCGCTGACCCTCGCCTCCCGGTCGGCCGGAGCGGCTCCGGCTCCCGACGGGCCCTCGGCGGCCCGCGACGACACGGTCCAGGTGGCGTCCGCCCAATCCCGCAAGGGCGACGGATCCCGGAGCACGTCGAAGCCCTCGGCCAGCCGGCCGCGCGGGAAGGCTCCCGCCAGGCACGCTCCACCCCCCTCGGCCGGCAGCGCGCCGCCCCCGCAGGCCACCCGGCGCGACGCTC